>JAFLTL010000016.1 GCA_022510505.1 Muribaculaceae bacterium
AAAAAAGATTTGGGAAATTTCCCAAATCTTTTTTAGTATTCATCTTCGTTAAAGAGGAAGTCGTCTTTGGAGGGGTAGTCGGGCCAAATGTCTTCGATGGATTCATAGGTTTCTCCTTCGTCTTCCATTTCCTGAAGGTTCTCGATTACTTCGAGTGGGGCGCCCGAACGTTGTGCATAGTCAATCAGTTCCTCGCGTGTTGCGGGCCATGGTGCATCCTCAAGTTTGGATGCCAATTCAAGTGTCCAATACATGGTTTATATTGTTTTATATTAATGTTCTATTTATTTTGAAGGTTCCCAAAAGATTTCCTCACAACTGTTCATCACGTTGTTATAACGTGCGAAAACAAACAGGAAGTCGCTTAGACGGTTCATGAAACGTAGCACGTTGGGGTCAATCCATGATTTTTCGCTCAAGGTTACTATCTGACGTTCGGCGCGACGACAAATAGTGCGACAAACATGGGCCAGTGCTGAACGGCGTGAGCTTCCTGGCAAAACGAATCGTGTCAGCGGGGGAAGTTCCGCGTCCATGCGATCAATTTCGTGTTCGAGTTTCGAGATGGCTTCCTGTCCGAGCCCGGGAGCCTCGTCCATTTCGCCTTTGTGGTCGGTAGCCAGATATCCGCCTAGGTCAAATAGCCGGTTCTGAATCCAAATAATCAGCTTGACCATGTCGTCCTGGAGATTGGGAGATGTGGCCAATACCCCGAGATAGGAGTTCAATTCATCGACTGTTCCGTAGGCCTCAACACGAAGATCATTTTTCTTCACTCTGGTTCCACCACGAAGTGCTGTGGTTCCAAGGTCGCCCGTGCGAGTGTATATGTTACTTTTCTTTATCATTATCAATTCCTTATTTACAGATGACCTGGTTTAATAATATACTTTTTGTATGGGCTGCAAAAATATAAATTAAGTATCAATCAACAAATTTTTCTAACTTTGATGCATGAAAAATTTCACAAGGGACGAATTTGAGATTATGGCACCGGCCGGAAGTCGTGAATCATTGATGGCAGCCATCAATGCCGGAGCCGATTCGGTCTACTTCGGAGTCGAAGGATTGAATATGCGCTCAAGGTCGAGTTCCAATTTCAACCTTGATGATTTGAAGGAGATTGCCGCAATCGCTCGTGAAAACGGTGTGAAGTCCTACCTGACTCTCAACACCGTGATCTATGATGAGGATCTCGAGAAAGTCAGGGAAACACTTGAGGCCTGCAAGGATGCAAATGTTTCGGCTGTCATTGCCTCAGATCCAGCCGTGATAGAACTTGCAAGAGAGCGTGACATTAACATTCACATCTCAACTCAGTGCAACGTCTCCAACATTGCAGCGGTGCGTCACTATTCGGCCGTAGCCGATGTGATGGTGCTTGCACGAGAACTTACCCTTGATCAGGTGAAGGAAATCCACCGGAAGATTACAGAAGAAAACATAACGGGGCCAAGCGGAAAACCTGTCAGGATAGAGATGTTCTGTCATGGCGCCTTGTGTCTGGCAGTCTCGGGAAAATGCTATCTGAGCCTTCACTTGATGAACCAGAGCGCAAATCGCGGCGCTTGCACTCAGATTTGCAGGAGAGGCTACACGGTTCGAGACCGAGAAACCGGCGATGAGCTTGATGTCGAGAATCAATACATCATGTCGCCAAAAGATCTGCGGACCATTCATTTCCTTGACCGCATGGTGGATGCCGGGGTCAGAGTGTTCAAAATAGAGGGTCGCGCTCGCGGTCCGGAATATGTCCACACGGCTGTGACATGCTATCGGGAAGCTCTTGACTCAATTCTCAATAGCAGTTTCAATGAGGAGAAAGTAAAGGAATGGGACGAGCGCCTGGGAAAAATCTTCAATCGGGGTTATTGGGACGGTTACTATGCCGGAGCACGCATTGGTGAATGGTCGGGAAAATACGGATCTTCGGCCACGCGGGTGAAACACTATTGTGCTAAAGCCTTACGCTATTATCCACGACTTGGAGTAGGAGAATTTCTCATGGAGGCCGGAAGATTGGAACCCGGCGACGAGGTTCTCGTTACCGGACCCGTTACAGGACTTCTTGAATTCCGGGTTGAGCAGTTGCGGCTTGAGCGCGATCCCGAACCTTTCGTTGAAAAAGGAAATATTTTCTCGTTGCCGGTCCCTGCAAAAGTCAGGCCCGGCGACCGTTTATATCTTTGGAAAGTAATCAACTAATTTTAAGCTGATGTTAAGAAAGAAAATTTTGTCAGGCATCTCAATCCTGGTAGTCACGGGATTCCTTCTTGCCGGATACTTCACAGGACTGGATCCTCGAACATGGAACTTACCCGTGCTGTTTTCCATGACCTTTCCACTTTGGCTAATCGCCATGATAGCCATGACTGTCATTGCAATCGCCATGCATGGCCGAGTGGCTATGTTGATCCTACTGCTCGGATGGGCTTTCGGATGGGTCAATGTTTGCGCCTACAGCCCATGGAACAGGCCCCGAGAAGCGGCCGAAGGAGAACAAACGTTCTCCCTAATGACCTATAATGTATATCATTTCAAGAACTACAATAAAGATGACTCCAAATCGAGCAGTAATGCAACAATCCAAACGATCATCGACAGCGGGGCCGACATTGTAGCATTACAGGAATGTGTTTCGTTGGAAAGTCCCAATGTCGCAATTGAATACACACTTGCACAGTTTGAGGATATAACAAAACTCTATCCTTATCGCCAGTATCAGGGATGTATGGGACTTCTTTCACGTTTCCCAATCGAAACCGTTGAATTACCCGAGCATCCTGAAGGAACTGCCTATTTTGCTGCCTGGAAAGTTTTTATTCCCGAGAAAACAACCATACTCTACGACGTTCATCTGCAGTCGTTCGGGCTTGACGAAAACGACAAGGAGGCCTATGTCGACCTAATAGAAGGTGAAGTCAACAAACAGGTTTTGAAAGAAGCTCGCAACGCCCTTCTTCCGAAAGTGTCGCGTGCATTGAAATACCATGCATCGGAAGCAATGATGCTGGCTCGAGACATCAATTTGACATCACCCGATGAACCGGTGATCGTGTGCGGTGACTTCAACGATATTCAAGGCAGTTTCCCGGTCAAGGAAATCTTGAACGGTTGCGACATGAAGGATGCCTGGCGAACAGGCGCACTTGGTCCGACCTATACCTATCACGGATCGCGACTGTATTTCAATATCGATCACATTCTCTATCGCGACTTCCTAAAGCCGCTGAAAACATGGAGAATCAAGAGCGGCGCCTCCGACCACTACCCCATCATGACAATTTTCCCAATCGACTAAAAGAAACAGGTCCTCCGGCAGAAATTATCGGAGGACCTGTTTTTATATAAATATTATCAACTTATCGAGTCAGTTCAGCCGGTAATTTAGGCATAGCACCGTTACGGGTGCAAACGAATGCCGAAACCTCCACAGCCCTATTGTGGGCTTCCTCGATGGTCTTACCCTGGAGAATAGAAGCAATGAATGCAGCAGTAAATGAATCTCCGGCACCCACTGTATCGGCCACTTCCACTTTCGGAGTCCTGACAAAAGAAACCTTTCCGGGGCTGAAAACGTAGCTTCCATTGACGCCACAAGTCAGAATCAACATCTTAAGGTTATATTTTCCAAGCAAGATCCAGCACTTGTTTTCCAGGTCAATTCCGGGGTAATCGAACATGCGGCTTATTGTCACCAATTCCTCGTCGTTTATCTTCAGAATGTTGCATTGTTCCATCGACTTGGTGATGATTTCGGGAGTATAGAACCCTTGTCGAAGATTTATGTCGAAAATCTTCAGTGTCTCATTATCCTGAGGCATCTCATCGATAAACTGATTGATTGTTGTGCGCGAAACAATCGAGCGCTGAGCCAATGACCCGTAACAAACGGCTCTTGTTCTTTTGGCCAGCTCCTTCAGCGATGGTGTGAAAGGAATGTTATCCCATGCCACATTCTGCTTTATGTCATAGATTGGAACACCTGCAGCGTCAAGTTCCACCATAACGGTACCGGTTGGATAAGGCACACGCTCTATGTTATAATTCAGCTTTTTCTCATCGAAGTTAGAGAGAATCTCATCCCCGAGTTTATCCTCCCCTACAGCACTGACAACACAGCTGTCAAGTCCGAATTGCGACACATGATAGGCAAAGTTCGCCGGGGCTCCGCCAATTTTCTTTCCTTCCGGAAGGACGTCCCACAAAGCCTCGCCCATTCCAACTATTATATTCTTTTCCATACTTTTTAATGAGTTATTCGGTTACTCGCTTTATTTTCATGGTGTAATAAATCAGATAGAGGACTCCAACAGTCATTACAGCAACTGAACCAACCTGTCCGAAAGAATCGGCAGCAAACCCCATAGCCAAAGGGAAGATGGTTCCTCCAAAAAGACCCATAATCATTAAGCCGGAAACTTCGTTCTGTTCATTTGGAGAAGAGGTCAGAGCCTGAGCGAAAATTACTGAAAATATATTGGAGTTGCCAAATCCAATCAAGGCAATACATGCATATATTGTCGGTAGCGTATCAAAGACAAACAAACCCACCATTGCCAACAACATGAGTGCGACGCTGAAACCAAAGAACAGTTTCTGCGACATTACTCTCAGGATAAATGCTCCCAGGAAACAACCGGCGGTACGGAAAATAAAATACACTCCCGTGGCAAATCCTGCTTCTTCCAAAGGCAAGCCAAGACGTTCCATGATAATCTTGGGAGCCACAGTATTTGTGCCTACATCAATCCCGACATGACACATGATTCCAAGGAAACACAAAAGAACGAAAGAACGACCTAAAAGTTTCAAACATTCTACGACCCCCGAAGCCTTATCAGGATTCTTCTCTTCAATAGGAGTTGCTCCAAGAACTGCAATCGAAAGGAAGCTTACTACAGCATAGATGACGAACAGAACCTTCCAGCCCATATCGAAGGTTGGCAAAATCGTAGTAGCACCCCAAGCTGCTATTATCGGAGCGAGAAACGATGCAATAGCCTTGACAAATTGACCGAAGGTAAGGGTTGAGGCGAGTTTATCACCGGAAATTAAATTCGACACCAGAGGATTCAGAGATGTTTGCATAATGGCGTTGCCAATTCCAAGCAGAGAGAAAGAAATTAGCATGACGGCATAACTGTCACCAAAAGCAGGTATTATGAGAGATAAAGTGGTAACGACCAGACTGATCAAAACAGTTTTCTTTCTGCCTATGCGATTCATTAACATCCCGGTTGGAACTGAAAAAATAAGGAACCAGAAGAAAACCAACGAAGGGAACAAATTTGCTTGAGAATCGGTTAGTCCCAAATCTTTCTGGACGTAATTGGAAGCAGTTCCAACGAGGTCGACAAAACCCATTGCAAAGAAGCATAACATCACAGGGACGATTTGCATCAATGAACTCCGGCGTGTTGGAGAAATAGATTCAGCAATCATAGCTTAGTTTATTTTTTAATTATTTGTTTTTTATTCAGTTATTTTGGTTCCTCAATGGATATACCACGAGATTCTCTATGCGAGTATTTGACCCATCGGATGTTATTTCAAGTTTTGTATAGGGCAAACTTGGGAACACCAGATTAGTCATCGAGTATTTTCCATCGGCATCGAAAATCTCCACGCTTGATTTATCAATGAATATTCTGAGATTTAGCTTCCCACTTGTTTCATGAGTCGGAGCTATAGTTACTGCGGGGAAATTCTCACTGAAATCAGTAACTCCGCTTTGTGTGCGATCTAAAGATAATGTCGATGATTTCGGATCATAGGCAATTGTAACCACTTCACCGGCATCGTTTTTCAACGAGAGAAACAAAGGAGATTTCTTAACTATAGCATTCATGGTGATTTCACATACCCCGTCATCGGGAAGTTCAATTGATGTTCCGTTCTTTCCCACCGAGATGTTTTTTAGAGAACTCAAAGGTTGACGACGAAGTTTCAGCAATTCCTTTACAGGCTTTGACGAAACGTAGATTTGACCATCCTTACCTCGGAAGAGACCTAAATCGCGGGGTAATGAGTTAGCACTTCTATATTGCATAGTCGGCACCTCATCGGCATATTGCCAGTTGCTCATCCACGCGATCCCGACTCTTCGGTTATCGGGAGCGTCGCTCCATGTCACAGTCGCATAATAGTCCTTACCGTAGTCAAGCCATTTAGTCGGAACAAAACCACCGGGAGTGGTATCGGGAATAAATGTCTTACCGTCGAAGTCACCTACAAAATACTGGGTTGCACTACCTCCAAACGGGCCGCCCGGATTGAGATTTACTATCATAACCCATTTCTTTTCATCAGTTCCTTCGACCGGGAGTTCAAACAAATCAGGACATTCCCATACACCCTCACGGGCACCTAATCCTTTGCCAAAACTGCTCTCCAATTTCCACTGTTTAAGATCAGGGGAGGAGAATATCAATATTTCTTTCTCTAATGCATGGGCCAATACCAGATTCCATAGACCTGTTTTTTCATTATAGAAAAAGTTGGGATCCCTGGCTTCCGTTGGAAGTGTAATGACCGGATTATCGGAATAATTTTCAAAAGACATCCCATTGTCATGACTAAATGCAAGGCTTTGCATCTGATAATCTCCGGCTGAAGTGTACATCGCTACAACAGCATCAGTTCCGAAACCGGCCGTGTTGTAACGGTCAATGGCAGCACTGCCACTAAATATTGTTCCAAGATCGTTAGGTTCTATCGCTGCATCGTGTTGTGTCCAGTTAACCAAATCAGGCGAAGAGGAATGACCCCATGTCATATTCTGCCATCTTGAGCCATAGGGATTCCATTGAAAATAAAGATGCCATTCCCCGTCTTTATAAAACATCCCGTTTGGGTCGTTCATCCATCCATAGGAAGGTGTGTGGTGGTAAACGGGACGATATTGTTCACGATTTAATTTGTCGAATTTATCACTTAAAGAGATTCTTTTAATCCATAGCTCTTTATGTTCGCTATCTCTTTTTGAACGGCGAACGGGTTGATGCATCTTGGGAGTTGTCACTCTAAAGGTGAGGTTTTCACCTTTATATGGTATCAAATCAAAAGGAACGTAGTAGTCGACCTTATTATTAGCCAATCGGACGTAGAAAACTTTCTCGACCTTACCATTTACCAGTAGTTCGATTTTGGAATCGTCGATGCTTTCCTCAACCGGGAATAAAAGATAATTTTCATTGGCATGAATTCTCAGAAGAGACTGATTCTCTCCCACTGAAATTATCTTCATGTCATTGCTTTGATGTGCTCCTGCAGTAATGAAAAAAACTGCCAGAAGGATTAAAGAGAATAATTTTTTCATGATCTTGATTTTTTCCGTCGTTAACCTGTCACATCTTTGTGAACGAGCACTGCAAATCTAATAAGGGATGATAATAAAGGGTATTAAAAATGTTGCATAGCATTTAAAAGATGTTGCAATGACCTAAATTTTACACTAATCACACATTTTTCGATACTTTATCTTATCTTTGTAAAAAATAACAAATCCTACTTTAATGAAAAACTGTTATTTAGCTATTCTCTTTTTCTTTTTTTTGTTTTTTTCGGGCTGTCACAAGGGACAAAATTTTAAAATAGGAGTATCACAATGTAGTGATGATGACTGGCGAAAAAAAATGAACGATGAAATCGAAAGAGAAATAATGTTTCATCCTGAGTTATCGGTAGAAATACTATCGGCCGATGACAATAATGATAAACAGATTGAGGATATTCGCTATTTCATCGAGAACAAATTTGACATCATTGTTGCGGCTCCGAATGAAGCTGAAGCGCTTACTCCCATAATAAGCGAAGCATTTAACAAAGGTATTCCCGTGTTGTTATTTGACCGAAAAGTCAATGGAAATGATTTCACTGCATTTCAAGGTGTGGATAATGATGAGATAGGAAAGGCTGTGGGGGAATATATTTCAAAAATCATTAGTGATAAGGCAAAAATTATTGAAATTCAGGGCCTTTCAGGCTCATCACCGGCAATTTCCCGTCATGAAGGATTTATTAAAGAGATAGAAGGAAGAGATGACATTGAGATAGCTGATTCATTCTATGGGAACTGGAATTATGAGGACACATATCAGGTCATTGATTCGCTGCTGTCTCAAGGAGCGGAATTCGACATCGTTTATGCCCATAATGACAGAATGGCAATTGCGGCTTCCGATGCTCTGAAAAAACGAGGTCTCAAGAAAAAAATAATTGGGATTGACGGAGCTCCTGAAATTGGAATGAAAGCGGTTGCCGACGGGGTCATAGATGCAACATTTTTATATCCGACCGATGGACAACGATTAATCAGAACAGCTTTAGCAATTTTGAAAAACGAGCCCTACGACTCTAACTACATGATTCCCGTTTCTTCACCAATTGATATTTCTAATGCAAGTCTTCTTTTACAACAAAATGCGGAACTGGAGGAAGAAACAGCTAAAATGGAGGTTCTTAAAACCCAGATTGATAAATACTGGGAACAACATAACGCCCAAGGCGCTTTCTTAACTGCAGTAATAATAATCCTCATTTTATCTTTTACCGTCATTTTCTTCGTCCTAAGAGCATTTTGGAGTCATAAAAGGCATCGTGATCAGCTGGCTGTTCAAAACAATACGCTCGAGAGACAAAAGAATGAGCTGATTAGCCTAAACAATCAGCTTAATGAAGCAACACAAGCTAAGATCATGTTTTTCACCAATGTGTCACATGATCTTAAGACCCCTTTGACACTTATTTCTGAACCGGTGGAGCAACTGACCGAGGCTTCAAATTTAACCGGCCAACAGAAAGAACTCATGAGAATCGCCAACAAGAATGTCAGAATACTCAAAAGGCTTATCAATCAAATTCTTGACTTTAGAAAATATGAAAATAACAAGATGCCTCTGAACTTGACTGAAGTCAACTTAAGTCAGTACATGAATGAATGGGTCGATGCATTTAAATCAATATCAAAGAAGAGACACATCAACTTAACGTCCGAAATAAACGACAACATCACTTTAGCAGTTGATCTTGAAAAAATCGAAAGAATTTTCTTCAACATTCTGTCCAACGCATTCAAATATACCCCTGACAATGGTGCTATAAAAGTCAGTCTATGGCATAAAAATGATGAGGTTTGTTTCTCGGTAAAGGACACCGGTCGCGGAATTGCCGAAGAAAATATCGGCAAGATTTTCGATCAGTTCTATCAAGTAGAAAGTATAAATCCTCAGGGTTCAGGAATTGGTCTTGCGTTGACAAAGGCATTCGTAGAGTTGCATCAAGGCACGATTGAAGTTGAGAGCGAATTGAAAAATGGCAGTGTTTTCACTGTAAAGTTACCCTTAAGACATGTTGAAAACACGGTGCCTTATGTTGACTCCCACATTAACGAACAGGATATCATCAGGGAACTCGACTTACAGGAAGGGGAAGATATTATAGTGGATAACAATAAACCATTGATGTTAATAATTGATGATAATGAAGATATACGTTCATTAGTAAGTTCCATTATGGGTGACAGCTATAATGTCATTACTGCCGATAACGGCATGAGTGGATTAAAAATGGCTTCAAAGTATGTTCCTGATATTATCATCTGTGATGTAATGATGCCTGTTATGGATGGTCTCGAATGTTGCCGGCGGCTTAAAGAGGAACTATCGACCTCCCATATTCCGGTGATCATGTTGACAGCATGTTCTATGGATGAACAAAAAATCATGGGTTATGAAAGTGGAGCCGACGGATATGTTGCCAAGCCCTTCAATTCCGAAGTCTTGAAATCTCAGTGCAAGACGACCATATCGAACCGTCTAAAAATCAAAAACGCTTCTGAAACGACTTTAATACCAAGGGAAAAGTCAAAGAATAATGTTGCCTCACATTCCGATTCCCACAAAATAATAAACGGCATTGACAACGAATTCTATAACCGTTTCATCGAACTTGTGAACGACAACATGGGAGATGCCTCCCTAAATGTTGACAAATTGGCGACAGAACTTGGCTTGGCACGATCCCAGTTTTATAGGAAAATCAAGGCTTTAACTAATTTCTCTCCTGTTGAACTACTTCGTCAGATTCGTTTGAAACGTGCCCGAATACTTTTGAACACCACGGAGAAATCCATCAGTGAAATAGGTTATGAGGTCGGATTCTCAAGTGCAGCCTATTTCACCAAATGTTATAAGGATGAATATGGAGAAACACCGAGTCAATTAAGAGAACGTCTCGGGCATAAAGTTTGAACCTTTTATTTCTTTAATCTCTTATAAATCACAATATCCCATTAAGCAATTTTAGCAAGAATGTTTCATTGACTATAAAATTTGTCTCAAAATAACAATCTTGATATTTAACTCATCAAATTTGATAATGTTTTCCGTGCCACGAGAATAATTTTGCCGGAAAACCATTAAACAAGTATCACATAACAATGAAAAAATTATTCTTAAGTCTCGTGTTACCGCTTATAACGGTATTCACTATTATGGCTCAGGATATTTCCGTCAAAGGAACGGTGATGTCCAAAACCGACGATGAACCTTTAATCGGTGCCACTGTAAAGCTTGAAGGAGGTGAAGTAGCTGTAGCAACTGATTTTGATGGCAACTTCGCTATTCTAGTTCCCGAGGGCTCAAAGCTGTCAATCTCCTATATCGGTTATAAAACAGCAGTAGTTGATGCCACTCCAGATATGACAATTTATCTTGAAGAGAACTCCGAGGTTCTCGATGAAATAGTGGTGGTTGGTTACTCGGTTGAGAAAAAATCAGATCTGACCGGATCTGTATCGGTCGTCCACATGAAAGATGTTTCGGACACTCCTACCGGGAACGTATTACAAGCGTTGCAAGGACGCGTTGCCGGTATGACCGTGACTACCGATGGAACTCCCGGTGGTAACAGTACCAGCACATCGATCCGTGGAGCCTCATCATTCCGTGGAGATGCTAATGGACCACTCTATGTTATAGACGGAGTGATGACACGTGATAATCCGGGAACCATTCTTAACTCCAACGATATCGAATCAATTCAGGTCCTTAAAGATGCGGCATCAGCTTCCATTTATGGTGCTCAGGCAGCAAACGGTGTTATTATCATTACCACCAAAAGAGCTAAAGCCGGAGAAGCCCGCGTCACATTCGATTTGACTCTTACCATGCAGAACTATAATAAAGGACTTAAACTTCTCGATGCATATCAGTGGGGTGAAGTTTATTGGAGTGCTTTCAAATATGCGAACAATGGAGCAACTCCCGATTCTCCCATTTACGGAAACGGTGCGACTCCTAAATTGCAATCCTATTATAATCTTAACGGAATATCAGTTAGTCCTCAGACCACTGACTGGGAGGATGAAATCCACCGCACAGCCCTTATGCAAACCTATACCATAGGTCTTTCCAAAGGTGCTGAAAATGGTTCTTCCTCCATGTCTCTGAGTTGGCTCGACCAGGATGGTATAGTAAAAGGAACCGATTATCAGAAAGTCAACTCACGCTTCAGCTCCGACTACGGATTCATAAACAATCGTCTGCGTGCAGGCGGAAGCGCTACCATTAACTGGTGGAAATCCCATTATGCGCCCGGCGGTATTGAAGAAAATGCCGTAAAACAGCATCCGGCAAAAGCCGCTTATGACGTTGAAGGTAACTATAACGAAGCTATTCAAGGCGAACTTGGTGATACTCCCAACTTGTTGCGTCTCATTGACAACAATTCCAAAAACAAACATGAATATTGGCGAATTCTCGGAAATGCGTGGCTTCAGATAGAACCTTTGAAAAATCTTATTTTGAAGACAAGTTTCGGTGTTAATTATTACAGTGAGACCAATAAGGAATTCACTCCGGCCCAACTACGTGACTCGAACAATTATCTCAATCAGTCCTCAGCGAAGAACACCGACTGGGTTTGGACCAATACAGCACAATATAACGGTAATTTTGGAAAGAACTCGATCATGGCTCTCATAGGATATGAAGCAAAAAGATACCATTGGGAGAATCAAGGCGGCTCAGGAACTGGTCTGGTTGTAGAGGATGATAACTTCTGGTATCTTTCCAATGTTACAAGCAACAAGAATGTATGGTCGGGAGCTTCCAACTATTCGATGGCATCATTCTTCGCTAAATTCAACTATACTTGGGATAACAAATATCTTGCATCCTTGACAGTGCGTCGTGATGCTTCATCACGTCTTTCGCCCGACCACAACTATGAATGGTTCCCATCACTTTCATTAGGATGGAGAATTTCTCAGGAAAACTTTATGGAAAGTACTCGTTCATGGCTCTCGGATCTTAAACTTCGTGCATCATGGGGTATTAACGGTAATGACATCATTGACAATGAGGCTTTCTATTCAAAATATCTCATGAGCCTTGATCGCGGTTCCTATAACATGAACGGTGACGGTCAGACACTTTATCCGGGAGCTTATCGTGACCGCACAACCAATCCTGACCTCACATGGGAGAAGACCTATCAGTATAATGTCGGTATTGACGCCAGCATTCTTAATAACCAGCTTACCTTCTCTTTGGATTATTTCTATAAGGACACTCATGACATGCTTGTTGAAAAACCCTATATCGCAACAATAGGTGAAGGTGGCTACTGCTGGTACAATGGTGGTGCGATGACCAACCAGGGTTTTGAAGCACAAATCAATTGGCAACATACCGTCAATAAGGACTTCAGTTATGATATTGGTTTCAACATGACGGTTCAGAAGAACAAAGTAACCGATCTCATGGACGACATCCGTTATAACTGGGGAGGCGGCTGGGCCGGTCATTCAGCAGTTGGTCAACCATTGGGATCATGGATGGGCTTCAAGACCGACGGACTCTTCCGAACCCAGGCCGAAGTCGATGAATACAAATCGAAATATCAGGTTGACTTTGGAACTCCAGGGGTAGGTCGTGTAAGATATGTGGACATTAATGGTGATGGAATCATCAACTGGGACGACCGTACATGGTTAGGCACCGATCTTCCCAAAGCACAGTTCGGCCTGAATCTTGGCGCTCACTGGAAAGGATTCGATCTCAGCATGTTCTTCATGTCAATTATCCGCGATGCCTATAACAACTCAAAATTCTATACCCACCTCTTCCAGGGTTGGATGGGAAATCATGGATATGCACTTTACGAAGCGGCTCAAGCCTATGAACGCTATCTCCAGACAGGATATTATGACAGTGACACTCCTGCCCCAACCACAGCCAATAATAATAACGAGACCGATCTTTCGGAATTCATAATTGAGAACGGAAGTTTTCTCAGACTGAAGACACTAACATTAGGTTATTCTTTGCCTCAGAAGGTTCTTAACAAGCTCCACATGACTAATGCACGTGTTTATCTGCAAGGTCAGAATCTCTTTACAATTACAAAATACAAAGGAGCTGATCCGGAAGGACTTGGCTACCCTTATGCTATGCCACGACAGTTCACTTTAGGAATTCAATTCGGATTTTAAATGTCTTATCTCTCAAGAAAACTATGAAACTCATGAAACACTCTAAGATATTTTTATCACTAGGCATTGCAGCAATGCTGTCGTCGTGCAGCGATTCATTTCTGCAGAACACTCCTCAAGGAAGCCTCAATGACGGCATAATGAACTCTACTGAATCGGTTGATCTTCTTATAAATGCGGCCTATGCCGGTATGTCGGGAATGCTTCGCGATTACGGAGATCCAACATTCCGACCAACTTCCAACTGGTCCTACGGAGAGGTGCGTTCGGACAATGCCTATAAAGGTGGCGGTGGCACCGGGGACGTTTATGATGTGCATCAGTTCGAAATTTTCGAAAATCGTGCCGACAACGGTAATCTTGACCAGAAATGGTTTACTTTCTATTGCCAAATTTCGAGATGCAATTCAGCCATAAGAGTTCTTGACAAAGCCACTGAGGAAGAAATTCCCAACAAGAATATTCGTATTGCCGAGATGATGGTACTAAGAGCACATTTCTATTTTGAACTCGTTAGATTCTACAACAAGATTCCTTATATGGAACTTGATCTCCCCGAGAGTGAATATGTAAATGTTCGAAATGATGAATTTACACGTGACCAGCATTTAAGCCGTATCGCTAACGAACTTCTTGAAGCTGCTGCCGTGCTTCCGGTTCAGCAACCCGAAGTTGGTCGTGTCAACAAAAACGTTGCATTGGCCTATGCCGCTAAAGTTAAATTATATCAGGCCTACGAACAGGATCCCGCAACAAATGCTGTTGTCAATATCAACCGTTCATTATTAAATGAAGTTGTTCAATTGATAGATCAGATAAACGGATATGAATTGCTTCCCGATTTCCAATATCTAGACCTTGTGGAATATGACAATGGACCGGAATCTATTTTTGAGATTCAGTATTCCGAGAATGATGGTTCAGGAGCTGCAGGCCGAATCAACTGGAGTAACCAGCTCTGCTCGCCCGGGGGAAACAGCCCATATAGCGGTGACGGTTTCTTCGTTCCATCTCAAGATTTGATCAATGCCTATCAGACTGATGACAATGGCCTGCCTATCTTTGACTATCAGTCACTTCCCGACTACGGTGTAGTGGAATATATCAATGACAGCGAACAGCACCTGAGCAATATCGAAAATAATGTTGATCCACGACTGGATTTCGTAGTCGGACGTCCAACCATTACATGGAAAACATGGAAGGAAAGGCCTTGCCAGTCATGGGTTCGCGACCGTGGTGCCTACGGACACAACTGTCAGAAGCGTTTCCTTGTATCTTTGGAAGATCCCCACATTTCTTTCGTTGGCTGCTGGGGACTCTCTGACCTCAACTGGCGAATAATCCGCTATGCCGATCTTCTTCTCTACAAAGCCGAAGCTCTTATAGAACTTGGCAGAGAGAATGAAGCACGCGGACTGATAAATCAAATTCGCGAAAGAGCAATGAACAGTGCTTATGTAAAAGACTTTAACGATCCTTCCAAGGATGCAGCCAATTACAAAATCGGTCTATATCCTGCTGAAGGTTGGACACAAGAATATGCCCGTCAGGCTCTTCGAACCGAAATGCGTCTTGAGAAGGCTCTTGAAGGAGAACGCTTCTTTGACTTGGTTCGCTGGGGTATCGCTAAAGAGACAATGAACCGCTATATGAGAGCCGAAGAGGACAATCGGATATATTATCAGGGACAATCATTCCAGGATGGTCGTGAATATTTTGCCATACCGGTTGCACAGTATAATTTCTCGCAAGGAATCTATACTCAGAATCCAGGTTATCCTTCTTTCTAATTAGCCCACTTGTAGATAGTCAATATCTATACTCAAGGAGGAATTTCCCTTTCGGGGGGACTTCCTCCTTCTAATTTTATAGGGAAGGTGCTACGATTGCTTTTATGACGGCTGAGGTGAAACCCGAGTGTTCAAGAGAATTCACTCCCTTTATTGTCAAACCACCCGGGGTTGTCACTCGATATATTTCTTCTTCAGGAGAGGTTCCATTTACTTGCAACATTTCCATTGCACCAGCTACCGTGGCGACGGAATATTCCAACGCTTCATGAGGTTTGAATCCCAGTTGAACGCCAGCCTGAACACATGCCTGTATATATTTGAAGGCGTAGGCTATTCCACAGGAGCTTAATAAAGTGGCACCCATTAGTAATTTTTCGGGAATCACGGTTGCCGTTCCCAATTCAGAAAACAATTTTTCTATCTTCTCTACGTCTTTCTTTCCTCTTTCATTGGAACAAATAAAGGTCAATCCTTTTCTAACCTGGATTGCGGTGTCGGGGATCGCAATGTATATCGGATTGTCCCTTGTTTCATTCTCATCGTTCAGGAGCTCCTTCAACTTTTCCATAGAAATTCCGGCAGCAAGTGACACTACAATAGTTTCATCGTCCAGTTTCCCTTTTATTTCAGCAATGACATTGGCTATCAAATAGGGTTTTACAGCGAGCACAACAACATTGGCATCCTCAATCACCTTATCATTTTCCGTTGTGGTCTCAATTTCAGGATATTCCTCTTTTAGCTTTTCAAGTTTCAAAACTGATGGATTAGAGACCTTCACTTTGTAGTTTCCGGTTGAAAGTAGTCCACGCGCTATGGCTCCTCCCATATTTCCGGCGCCTATTATCGATATTTTCATGAATCATTATTTTTTTGACACATTTTTCAACAAAAATAAATAAATTTGCGCCAACTTTTAAAATTTATAATTTTTCCAATTAACACTACAATTTCTATGGCATTGATTATTCCTAAAAAGTACCATCGCAAACTTCTTCCCGAGACAACTGAAGTTGCGATAAAAATGATAAAGGATGAATTCCAACGTCGATTGGCAAAGGAACTCAACCTGCGTCGTGTTACAGCTCCACTGTTCGTTTTGGAAGGTACAGGTATCAATGATGATTTGAACGGAGTGGAACGTCCGGTTAAATTTCCTATAAAGACACTCGGTGACCGCAAAGCCGAGGTTGTTCATTCACTTGCAAAGTGGAAAAGAATGAAATTAGGAAGCTACGGAATAGCCCCGGGATTCGGACTTTATACCGACATGAACGCAATCCGTGCCGATGAAGAGCTCGACAACCTCCATTCTCTCTATGTCGATCAGTGGGACTGGGAAAAAACTATTGAGGAGAACGACAGAAACCTCAAGTTCCTCAAAAAAACCGTAGAAAAAATCTATAAGGTTGTAAAAGAATGTGAGCAGCTTGTCTATGAGACATTTCCTCACATAACCCCGCGACTTCCTGAAAAAGTGACCTTTATCCATGCCGAAGAACTACTAAAGAAATATCCGGGCATGTCGGTAGTAGAACGTGAAACCGCTGCAGCAAAAGAATTCGGCGCAATATTTGTGATAGGTATCGGAGCTAAACTTTCTGATGGCGAACCCCATGATGGAAGAGCACCCGACTATGATGACTGGAGTACACCCAATGAAGAGGGTTTTGTCGGTTTGAACGGCGACTTGATATTCTATGACAACATTCTGGACCGCTCGTTCGAACTATCATCAATGGGCATACGCGTTAGTCCGGAATCACTATTGGTCCAGCTAAAAATTAAAGACTGTGAGGATCGAGCCGAACTGCCGTTCCACCAGTCATTATTAAAAGGAGAACTCCCCTACAGTATCGGAGGGGGAATAGGTCAAAGTCGCCTTTGCATGTTCCTTCTTCAGAAAGCACACATTGGAGAAGTTCAAGCGTCTATATGGCCGAAGGAACAAACCGAACAATGTAAGGAAGCCGGAATAGACCTCCTATAAATAGAAATTCTCAAGGGTTTCCATATATAATATAATTAAATCAGAGCAGCCCAATTGGGGCTGCTCCATGGCGAGCAGGAGGCCAATCGGTCTTCTTTTTTATACTCTTTCTAAATCACTTAGAAAAGAACATATAGTGATTTAACCTTTATAAATTCAACATAAACTTCTATCTGATAATATTTTATCAAATAACAACCATGATATTTCGTCCCTTCGATAAAATATTTTTCTTATTTTTGTAGTTAAATAGATAGACAGGTTAGTACCCCTTAATATATAATTAGTTTGATCAGTTGGATTCAAACTCAACACTATGACCAGCTCTCTCCAAAAATTTATAACAAGAGTCTTGTCAATATTTTTGTTATTGACAACAATGGCTTGCTCGGATTCTAAGGTTGGTTCTCCAATCATCGAACCCGACGGTCCGACTCCTCAAATAATAGTCATGTATTCAATGGGAGGATTGGGAGATCAGTCTTATAATGACAAAATACTGCAAGGTATTCAAAGATTCAAGATGAATCACTATGGGGAGTTCGACATGTATCAGTATTCACCACTGAACGAGGAAGATGCATTCCGTCTTCTGGACGATTGGCTTTCACTTCCCGAGAGTGACATCCCGGCTTTGTTCATTATTGCAGCCAGTGATTATGAGAGCATTTTATCAGAGATGCTACATCGAAAAAGTCCGACTAAAAATAAACAAATACTCTTCTTTGAAGGAGACTTTGCAGAGGATTTGCCCGTTACAACGTTTCGGTTCTCTATGTATGGAGCGGCCTATCTTGGAGGAGTCGCAGCTGCCGCCATGGGTAGAGAAAACATTCTTGTCATGCTTGCCTACGAAGAAAAAGTGACCGGAAGCGCATCAGAAGGGTTCCAAGACGGTTTTCTATCGGTTAATCCCAATGGAAAAATAGATGTCACTTACCTTGCCGATGACTGGACCGGCTTTATTGCAGCTCAGGATGCCTACAAAAAAATGAGCGAATGGACTCAGACCTATGATTTCATATTTCCCGTTGCCGGCGGTTCGAACCAAGGCATTTACCGCTACACTCGAGAATATGAAAATGCTCCATTGACAGCAGGAATGGATGTCGACCAATCAGGTCTATCCAATAATATCATTGGTTCGCTAATTAAGAACATTGATAGGGTAATAGAAGAGTATCTGACTGCATGGCTCTTTGAAGGGGTACTTCCTGAGTCAACCGTTCTTGACTTGTCGAGCGATTATATCGGGTGGCTACCTGCACCTTTATTCATGGATTATAACTACTTGATAGAGCAACATCGGGAAACAGCTATCATTAAAGAAAAGGAATATAATGAAAAATAGAATCCCGGCATTTCTAATTGGTTTGCTGACGCTTGTGATATGGATAGGATGTAGCGATGAAAATCCCGTCGTTAATCCTTCAGATGTCGATAATAAAGAAAAAATAGAAAAGACAGTTCTGGTGGTCCTTCCAATGAATGAGGAAATGAAACCTCAATGGGATTACACATTCCTCATGTTGTCGACAAATATAAAGAAAGCATTTGAGAATCAAGATGTCGAAGTAGTAATAGACTGGGAATTCCGCGACGAATCATCAGAGGATATTGATGCGCTAGCCAATGAAATCCTGAAACGTGGCGATGAAGAAATTTATGCGGTAATTGGAGGTCTTTATTCCTCCAAGGCCAAATCATTAGCTTCAGCATTATGTCGACACGAAATGACCTTTTTTACTGTGGCCACCACCGAAGAACTCATAAGGTCATTTGCTAGTTCGGGAAATCTTTGGGCCATGACCGAAACCGACATCACCCAATGTGAAGTTCTCCTGAGCAAGGTCGTGAACTATGGAGGGGAATCGGTCGCCCTAATTGCCGATAGTGAAACTCTCTACGGCAAAACATTTACCGACTGGTTCGGATTCCAAGCTAAAGAGCTCGGACTTGAAGTAAAAGGAATCTTCTCCTATCATGACTCATCGGTGGAAGAAAAATCAGTTGAGGCTGCAAATTCACAAGCTGACTTCGTTATTTGTGCGCCATCATCCATCGATGACCTTGGTATCATAATCGACACATTCAATTCAAATCCTTCACGTTCACGCATGTTGGTATCCGACATGGGCTACGGACCCAATATTCTGGCAAAACTCGGAAAGAAAGTTGAGGGAATGGAAGGAGTTGCGGTAGGTGCCGATCCGGAAACCGGATTTGACGTATCCTTTAAAACTTTCTTTGGAATCGATGCCGGAACAAGTTCATCACAGGTCTATGATGCCGGGATGCTGTTGTGTTATTCGGCATGGTACCAACATCTTCATCCTGATTGTTCCTTAAAAGAAGCTCTTAGAAAAATTGTTGACGGAAGAGACTTCAATCTTGGAAGCTGGATGGGCGAGGATATGAGAAATGTTGTAGATGCATTGGGCGAAGGGTCGGAACCATATGTCAGAGGTGCTTCAGGGTGGCTTGATTTCGATAGCAAAGTCTACACCAACGTTTTGGCTTCGGTTTATTACAATTATAAAGTCTACGACGGACGTTACATTATCCTCGACTATAATACTGCCGACGGAGGAAACAGAACAGATGCTACACTTGCAGGATGGAACTGGAAAGCTTCTCAGATGCAGGAATTCGACAATAGAGAAGGAACGGTCAGATATGGGCAACTGACATCCAACAAAGCATTGCTTGTAGCCTCCTCTTCAGGGTGGGACAATTACCGACATCAGGCCGACATACTGGCAATCTATCAGTTGCTTAAATCCAACGGGTATGACGACGACGATATAATACTGATAATGGAGGATGACATAGCCTTTAACGGCAGCAATCCCCAGCCTGGAACCATAAGAATCAATTCCGCTGGTGAAAACATCTATAATGATGTTATTGTCGACTATCAAATGAGCGAGCTCAACCCCGAGGATATTCTTGACCTTATTGCCGGAAAAACAATTCGTGAAGGAAAACCATCACTTGATGGTGACGATGGCACCAACCTGCTGATTTTCTGGAGTGGACATGGAAATCTTTTGACCGAAAGCTATATGTGTTGGGGTGACTTTTCCGAGTCAATCAACGGCAAAGGGATGTACGAAGCCCTTGAATTCCGAAATTCACAAAGAAACTACCGTAAAGTTGCCATGTTTGTCGAGACCTGTTATTCCGGTGGAGTCATGCAAGAATGTCTCGGGATTCCCGGAATGCTATTCATGACAGCAGCCAACCCATTGGAAACTTCAAAAGCAGATATCTTCGACAATGAATTCGGTGTGTGGTTAAGCAACCGCTTCACTTCTACCTTTATCGAGAGTGTAACTTCTAATCCCGATATCTCTTTGAAAGACCTCTATAACCGTCTCTTTCTCAACACTGTCGGTTCTCACGTCATGCTATACAACAATGACATGTTCGGCAATATCTATAATAATACAATGAGAGAATTTCTTGTTCCGGTCAATTGAACAGGAAAAAACTTCATTGATAAACTTTTATCCAATCTATCTCAAAAATTGCCGGAAGTTCACTTTCATCTATTGCTCCGGCCCATGTGTCTTCTCCACCCAATGATTGACTGAGAATCAGATAAAACGAATGGTCGAAAGGCCACTGGTAATCGCCATTTTCTCCTGCCAAATGAAGGTTTGGGTAGGAAAGACAGTTTTGACCATTAACCGTGTAGACTATAGAATCGGGAGTCCACTTGACTCCATAAACGTTCCAGTCCTCTTTATTGATATCAACGGTGGTTTGAGCTTTAGGACTATCCTTATGTCCCATATCATCAATATACCATGAATGAACAGTCTCATATATCAGATTATCGGCATTTAAATGTTCCATAATATCAATCTCACCGGATTTCGGCCATTTCTCGGCTGGCGGAGAGGGCATCATCCAAATACCGGTGTGATTCCCTTGTGGCTGACGAACAAATCGAGCTTTGCATTCTACGACACCGTAGCAGAAATCAAATTTACCACGAGTCTCAATCCCACCCGTCTGATAAACTCCACCTACATTCTCTCCATAAATAAAAAGACTTCCATTTTTTTGATAGACCTGCGCATAAGACTCTGACAAATAACGATTCCATGAATCGTCACCTTTTTCACAAAGAACCCATTTCGACTTGTCGGGAATGGAATCGGATCCTTCAAAGTCGTCCTCAAATATTATTTTAAGACTGTCGGTAGTCGATCCATTATTTTGGTCATCTTCACCCTGATTACCATTCTGATCTCCATTTTCAGAATTATTTCCACTGTTGGAATCCCCTGTTGTTCCGGTATTCTGTTCGGAATCTTCTATTGGATCATCATTAGAACAGTTGGTAAAGCCTAACGCCAACAGCAATGAAAGGAATAATGCGGGGGACAAGAATCGGATTTTCATAATTTGTGGATTTGTTTTTGGTTTCTAAACAAATAACAAACTGTATTACAAATATGTTTTGGAAATAATCCTTTAAAAAAGATTTATAATACACTGATTCTCTCCTTATTTTTATATCTTTGTTTCAAATCACTACCAACATGAAAATCAAATTTTTTTTACTCTTTCTTATTAGCATCCTGCAGTTAAGCGCTTTAGCTTCCGACAACGACTCAATTACCTTTGTCAATGCCGAATGGACTGTCACAACTTCCCCTGAAGGTCTGACTTTCCATACCGCCGAAATGAATCTTTTCGATTCAAACCAGTCGGTTTCCTATGTCATTTTCCCCTATGAATCCTTTGACATCACTCTGGTTCCTCACGACGGCCTGAAGAAAGTAAGTGAAACTGCCACCGAGAACAATGCATTATGTGCAATCAATGCTGGATATTGGAACATGGATACCGATATAGCTGCAACCTACATTCGCTCTAACGGTAAGGATTTGTCTAAAACCGAATCGGTTGAAGGATATCGAGTGAATGGAATCGTGATTTTCGACTCAGGCAACTTTAGTATAGAGTACTGCGATACCACTCAATATGGTGACGTAGCAGCACGTTTCGATAATATTCTTTCCTGCGGTCCACTGCTAATCGATGAAGATTTCGTCTTTGACTACACTGGTCGCGGTGGATTCTTTTCCAATCGGCATCCTCGAAGCGTTATTGGTACTACCCCTGACGGCGAAATGATTTTCCTTGTTGTCGACGGGCGAAATAAGGGTCAGGCCGATGGGGTTTCCATCCCCGAACTCACCGAGATTTGTCAATGGCTCGGAATGAAAGATGCTCTGAATCTTGATGGAGGAGGATCGTCGACCTTATGGTTTGAAGGCGCGGTTGTCAACCACCCAAGCGATAATCATCGTTACGATCATGAAGGAGAGCGGAAAGTCTCCAGTTCCATAATTGTGGGCAAAAACAATTGATCCTCTTGAGTAATTCTTAAGTGGGATCCTGATCTTTCATTGGATTATCCACTACAGTCGAGGCATTCCCGTCACGAGTTGCAACATAGGTTGGCGACATTATTTCCACACCCTCTTCATTGAATCTATCCTGAATGTTCTGATATAATTCGGAATATATGGCCGCCATTCGCTGAGCCTCACGTGTATAAGCGTTAATCTGATAGACCGGATACCAATCGTTCAACCCCGTTTCCAAAACAAAGGGACGGGGATCATGCATTATGCCTTTTGTCTTAAGAGCGGCATCTATCAACATTCTGTGTACAAGACGCCATGGAACATCATAACCTATAGTAACCTCGGCATGAAGAATCAAACCAAAGTCACTCGCTGAGCGAGTATAATTGATACTTTGGGTCGACATAATAAAACTGTTCGGTACAGTTACAATTTCATTCTTGGGAGTCCTTATGCGCGTTACTAAAGGAGTCTTTTCTATTATGTCACCAACTGTATCATTCAATTTAATACGATCGCCTTTCTTGAACGGACGCATATAGGTTATAACCCATCCTGCAATAACGTTTCCAATTACCGTACTTGATCCCAGTGATATTATAAGACCTACGAAAACAGATATTCCCTGGAAAACTCCCTTGTCGGAACCCGGCAAATAGGGATAGATCATCGCTATCATGAAAGCATACAGAAGGAAACGGATAATGTTGAACGTAGGATGCGCCCAGTCGGGATAGAAACCCGGAATCTTAAGTCGTTCACTTTGAATTTCATTGCTCAAATACTTAAAAAGACGTATCAAATATTTGATTGCCAAACAAATGATAAAAATAGTTATCAAGTTAGGGATATAATCTATAACTCCAATGATTATGCTTTTGATTGGCAACCATATATATCCAAGCAATTTATAAGCCAGAGCCTCGGTTTGAGGAAAGATTGAGAAGATCAACGGAACCGAGATGACAAGCTGAAGGGCGATTACAACATACAGACCGAATTTTGCCAAAAGTTCAATCAGGTAAACTTGCTTTTGGATGTCAAGCAGCTCATAATTCTGAATCATGATTGGTTTGAGCCGATTTACAGTTCTTCGCTCTATGTGATCCTTCAGCTTCCGATAAAGCCATAATGTAAATCTAATCAGTGCATATTGAACAGCCACTACCAAAAGCAAATAGAAAATTCGCTTCACCAATCGCCAGAAGCCATGCTCTTCCTGTAGTTTGTGCAGTTCGGCTATTATCGTAGACTTCCTCACTAAAGCCAGTGAGTCCTGAGACATCCCGGCCCACATGGCATCTTGATCAGTAAACGAGATAATAACCGTATTATCATACATAATGTCGGACACATTATCGGAGTCATCGATATAAACCGAATCAGGACTTAATGTCAATCTATTCCCTAAAGCCGTTATTATCTCTGAAGCCATTACTGCCCGTTGCTGAGGAGAATATCCACCACGACGGGCATAGATATAAAAAAGCGTGTCGTCTTCTACAATGACCGGTAAACCGGGTGTCGACACTCGCAAAGAATCTATTCGGCTTAGTTGTTCGGCTCTTTTTAAGGAATCGGCCGAGAGCATTTGGAACTTCAGTTGTTCCAATTCCATCCTCATGTTGGCTTCACTGATTCTTGAGAGTTCTAAAGAATCAATTAATGAGGTGACATAGGCTGAATCTAACAAAGTCGGAGTTGATGTTGTGTCATTGTGACCCTCAAGCGCGGCTTTTACCGAAATCATCTGAGACGAAACATCAAAACAACAAACAAGTAAAGATATAATAATCGTTAACGATATCCTCTGAAAATAAATATGCCGGAAACTCATTTGACTAAATAATACTGATTTGTCTAAAAGTAGATAAAATTTCCGGTTCCCACAAATTTATACTGCTTCAGTACTTTTTTAATATTAACGGATAGAAAGGATAAACTCCTTGATGTCACTCAGTACATCGGGAGAAATTGTCTCCTCGATCTGATCATATTCACCAATATTCCCCGTTTCACAGGTTTGCATCAGATGATTCTTATCGGGATAGATTTTGAGTAGAGCTTTGGGAACTTCTTTCTTGACAACATCTCCATTCATATCGGCCGGAACCTGAATATCCTTTCCGCCATAGATCATCATTAATGGCGCTTCAAGCTGTTTCAAATCGCTCAAAGGATCATAATTGATGAAATATCTCAACCAAGGAGCAAGCACGGCAAAATTATCCTTTAGATTCTTCACCAATGGAGCCACTACGGGATCCTCTACCCATTTCTCAGAAAATATTTCATATTGCGATTCATCAAACTCAACAGGTGAAACATCCTTCTGGCTGTCAAAATACCCCTTCATTGCTTCATTATACATTGTTACAATATTATCGGGCATTTGAGCATCACTCAAAATTTTTCTGTTCTGAAACAACAAAATCATATCACCTGGCACACTTGGTCCACCGATTTCTATCACAAATGCAAAATTTTTATCCTTAGAGGCTATCATGTCGGCAATTAAGCCTCCCTCACTATGTCCTATAATTCCTATCTTTTTATAGCCTCTGTCTTTAAGGAAATTAATGGCTCCCAACGCATCCAACATATTCCCTTCAGAATTTTCATTCGGAAGAATACCTTTTGAGCGGTCGAATCCTCGGTCATCATATCTTAACGACCCGATGCCGTTACGTGCAAGATAGTCGGCTATCACAGCAAATGGTTTATGATCAAAAATTTCTTCATCGCGGTTCTGAAGACCGCTTCCAGTAACCATTACAGCAATCGGTGTAGAAAAATCTGCATTACCCGGAAGAGTCAGGGTTCCATCGAGTTTGATCTCATCAGCCGCCGATTTAAATGTAACTTCCTCAGTATTATATGGAAAAGGCCCTACCGGCGTTTGAGGTCTGACCTTGACTTTCGGCAAGAGAGTAATGGGCAGTTTCAATCCTCCCTGCTCAAATTCACCCATGATAAAACTTCCCATTAAGGAGCCGTTGACAGTTATCCCTGCTTGGTTGTAGGATGATGTGAAAGTATAAGGAGTTGATTCAATCACAACCATTGGCAATCCATAAGCACCTTGGTCGGGGGAGTCCATTGTTATTGCTAATCCGTCAGTACCATTATCGGTAATGTTAAGCACGATTCTTAGCGACAATTCAGGAGAAATATTCAGTTTCCCTTCCCACGAACCATTCAAACCGATAGATTTAGCCGAAACGAATAAAAAAGTACAAATCAAAATGACGGATAAAAAAGTAACTCTCTTCATAAATTTGTTTCTATTAAAAGACTATAGAACAAATTTAACCATTTATTTCAAAATCCCTTATCTTTTTAGAATTACAAAAATACAATCGTCATTGAAATCCACGATAACCTATTCAGATGACTTCACCTAGGAGGCGCCTGAAACGCGTTGAAGTAACATCGGATTTAATAAGGTTCGACAAACCCTTGACAGCCAAGTCAAAAACCCTATGCTTGTCGGCATATTTCAACAAATCCTCGGCCAGCTTTTTTGTACCATTATAGAGGACCGGAGTAAAATTCAAATTTCTCTCGGTTGAAAGGGAATGAGTTATTGTAAAAATGTAAAATTCAACTACATACTCAGAACCGGGATCAAAACTTGAAAATTTCTTTATTATTCTTCGTACAGTATTAATCCTAGCCTTGGAATAATAAACACGCCGAGTTCGGCGGAATTCCTTGACAATCATTTCCTGATATTTTTCTCGCAAAAGATCTATATCGGGATTAAGGAAAAAATCGAAATATTCCTTAGTCTCCTTCGATGCGCCATAAGCCGATAGAATTACCTCTATCAGCTCGTCTTTTTCCAGTTTCAAAAGTTCTTTCTTCAGAAGCCGCATCGTTGTTCCTTGTCATCATTTTTTTCGATTGCGAACCGAACGGGTGACACTTCCCGAATTGCTTGAACCACTATTGTTCTTCTCATTTATTCCGCGCGACGTGCGAGAAGGGCGGCGCTTCGAGTCGACACCTTCCTGTCGTTCCGGGACGATCTCCTTGCTTTTATCATTGACAGTTTTAGCGTCCCTTGCTGCCAAAATCTCCTCACGAGAAGGAACCCATATCGAACGGTCAAAACCTTTTAGACGCCCGTCAATACTGTCAGCTGCATGACGTCGCTGATCCTCATCAGGGTATAACTGTGCCATTGAACGATTCCTGACATTGCGTGTCTTGTAAATTTCACCGTCATACATGTTTTTTGTGAAATAATCTACAAGCGTGTAACGAGGATTATTATCAAAATCATCAACAAACACTGACGTATTCATTAGAAAAGGTCTCAAGTCGGACATAGAAACCCAAAACATCGGGTATTTCATGGCCTCCTCTCCAAAGTCTCCACTTCTGTGAAGTACAGGACAAACAGCCTCAACTGTTGTGGTAGTGCTGTTGGAACGATTGTCATATTGCCATTTCTCAATGATGTAGTAACTCAATACCTCCGATGAAGGATAGTCAATCTCATCAATTATATATCTTCGATTCATCTCATTCGAGCCCTGTATCTCATAGGGTATATGGAACCGGTCTAGCATGTCTTTTACATTCACCTTGAATTCATCGGTGAATATCTCTCGACCATCAAGATACTCATAGGCAGGAATTCGACCCTCACTGATTTGATGGAGCACTATCCTGAAGAGATTCTCCTGACCGTAAACAACATCTTCAGGATAATAAAGCGTGGCATTTTTCTCCTTATCAAGATCAATCTCTCTATAGATTATCCTCATCCATTCGACACTTGCATCGGGAGCTTCAATCAATTGATTCGATGAAGCATTCGACGTGGTTCTCGTCACATCAAGATCTTTTGAACGAGGAACTCGGCGGTCTTGCTGACCATTTACTCTCGTCACACCTGTCGATGTCGATTGAGGGGACTGGCTAAACATGGTTCCAAACCCTATCGACATGAGTAAAATCAAAAGACTGTTTCTAAAATATTTCATTTTACTAATTTACGATTACCTCCAACGGAGAAATGTCACGCGTAATCCCATCAGGACCTGTCGCCTTTACTTTTGTTATATAGAATCTTTTTCCGCGAGTCAACCTTCGAAAAGAATCTTTTTGTCTCTGAGAGAAACGAGGTCCATCGCTAACCTCTACCATCGCATTCCCCATTGAATCAAAGAACACCGTCTCGAAACTATTTACAGTAAACCTGATGTTCAATAATTCATCATCGATTGCTGCCTCTATTCCTGGCGATGATAGAAGCTGATTCTTCGGTAAGGAGCGTCCGCCGCGATATAAGGAAAGATTCCCCTGAGCATCGGTATAGGAAATAAACGGACTTGGATCGGGAAGTTTTCTGACTTTGAATTTATGAGTCGCAACCTGATTTCGTCGTCCATCAATCTCGGCCGACACAGTTATTTCTGCATCCTTTCCAACCGATGCCGGACGAGCGATCCACATGTTTCCGCTTCGAGTCAGGGTTCCATTGGTTATTGTCGCGCTAACTGCTGATGCAGGCACACCCGGAACTGATATACTGATTGGATTATCAATTCCGGCATACAACACATTCATCATAGTAGCCGAAACCGTTGCCATTGGATCAAGGACTGTATAGGCCCCCCTGAAAGGATGTTCCGTGTAGCTGCCATCGGGATGAGGGACCGTCAATGAACCCGAATATTCTACACGTCCCGAACCACTCGCTATTGTTTCATAAATGTTAGAGCCCGTCGGCAACTCCTTTCCGTTTATTCTGATTACAGGACGCTCTGTTGAATCAACTGCAGCAAGAACTATCTCAGCATGATAAGGGCTTCCTCTCATAACCATCTCCGACCTTGGCAAAACGAACGCATCCAACTGATTCACCCTGACGTCACCTGCATCAATCTTGTCAAGAAGTTCGGTAAGAGTCTCTCCCTCGGCCGTTCTTACATCATTTTGAATTTGAGAAAGCAGAGTAACTGCCGCTATGACAGGCTTATTCTCAAATTTATTCTCAACCCAGCCATTACCTCCCTGTTCATCAGTAGATAGAAGCGATGCTATCATTAAGCTTTTCAGTGAATCATTCTTAAGGGATTCAGTCAACATTTCCCGGTAGCGGTCCAATCCTTCCTTCAGCCTATAGCCTTCGGGGTTCAACGGGTTTAACATGACAACCGACGAGGCCTCAAGATCTTCTTGCGACACGATGTTTTCAACGTCTCCATTCTTGCCGTCGGCTTCGACCACAATGGCAAGTTTTAGACTGTCAATTATCCTACATAACGAATCGGCCGTTGATGTTACTTCGCGAGCCTGATCATACCATAAACGCCCTTTTTCGGGATTTCTTTCAGCAAATGACTCGAGGGCGCCTAATGTCACAGAGTTTCGAGCAACCGCGTTTTCCGTTGAACGCCTGACACCCTTTTCAACGTCACTGAACCCATCCAGTACATCACTTGATACATTTAGGGCCAACATCGCCGTCAAGACAATGTACATCAAATTGATCATCTTCTGCCGTGGTGTCAGCCGTGAGTTCATTGAGCTAATTATTGTTTGTTACCATTCATTGCCGAAATCATTCCCGAATAGATGGAGTTCAACATTGCCATGTTTTGAGCCATCTTTTCGGTTTCTTCGCAATAACGTTCGCTTTGACGTGCCGATTTTTCTATCATATCCTTCATCATCGCCACATCTTGACTAGAACTTTCCAATCGGCCCAGTGATGCCGAAACGCTCTTGATTTGCATCTCATAGAGGGTATTCAATGCCGAGGTAGTTTCTCTTAATCGAGCGAGTTCTTTCACAAGATTTTCCATTTCCTCGGCATAGGGCTCAGTCGAAGTTCCAATTGATGGAATGGCATGGTTAACAACAGTTCCATCCGACATTCCCAATTCTTGCTTTCCCATCGAGACATCAGGAGAAAGAACGGGAGAGCCAACAACGGTCACTCCATTGGGTTGAACCGGAACTTGTCGTGGTTCCCCACCTTCTAGTTCGGGAAAAACCTCTTCCCAATGATAATGACGTGGCGGGCGGTCAAATGCTGTTAAAATAAACATCAGAACTTCCGTTCCCATTCCAATGGCCAGAAGAAGGTTTCCACCTGGAAGATGAAGAATTTTGAAAAGTGCGCCCCATATTACTATGGCAGCGCCTATCGAATAGGCAAAATTAAAGAATCTCTGACCGTTTTCTCCCGATAGGAATTCTTCGATTCGGTTCTTATATTTTTTTATCCTGACCATTGTATATTGATTTTCCTTATTTATTCCTCCTGTTATTCTGTTTCTGACCTCGTGCGAACCCAACTTGAGTCCTGACACAACGGAATCCAATATAACTTCTTTGCTCGTTTTGATATTCCCACATTCTTATATCCGATCTGATATTGTGAGCGACATCCTTCCAAGATCCTCCTCGAACAATTTTACGTTTCAACTTATAAGGATCATCGGGAGCTGCCGAATAATTGTATTCAGGATTTATATCGGATGTAATATTGTCAATCGACTCTACAAATGCAGTTGAAGTCCATTCGCTGACGTTTCCTGCCATATCATATAAGCCGTAGTCATTGGGCGCATAGGTTCCTACCTTAGAAGTTATGATGTGCCCATCTTTGACATAGTTCCCTGAGTTCGGTTTGAAGTTTGCATAGAAACAACCTCGGTCATCACTCATTGTATAATCGCCGTCCCATGGATACTTATTTTCATTTATGCCGGCACGAGCAGCATATTCCCATTCTGCTTCTGTGGGCAAACGGTAGGGTTCAATGTGGGCACCTTCTTTCCCCAATGACCGTCTAAGAAAGTCGGTTCGCCAGTTACAGAAGGCATTAGCTTGTTCCCAACTTACGCCAACTACCGGATAATCGCTGTAACCACCATGGGAAAAATACATTTTCACATAAGGTTCGTTATGGGAATTTTCAAAATCATTGACCCATGCCGTAGTGTCGGGATAAACATTTACAATATAGGTGTTGACAAAGTCATATTCTCCTGTCAAACCACGGGTTATGGTTGTCCTGATTATCTCGCCATTTTCATCGACATAGGCTGTATCCTTCGTTATCAATGGCGTTTCCACAGGTACTGGCTTATCGGTATTATACTCTCTTCGCCGTGGATCCAGTCGGTTTTTCCTTTTAACTGCTGAGGTGTGGTCGTAGGTCTCATATCGATAGTTCAACTGACTTCCATCCAATTCTTTCACGCCTGTAATAGGGTTGATACGATATAAACTCTCTATTGCCCGAGCCTCCTCTTCTGTTGGATTACGCCACGGAATCGCCTTATTCCAGTTCAAGTGTGGCTGAATAGGATTCCCCTCACGGTCTTCTTCTATCTTAAAATCCTCATTTCCACCATAGGCCGGATCATATAACCGTTCCCTGATAATCGAATCCCGTACCCAATAGACAAATTGTTTGTATTTGGCATTCGTTATCTCGGTCTCGTCCATCCAGAATGCATCTACCGACACACCACGAGGGTTTCCGCCCACGTTCCAGATTGAATCATATTCGGCTGGTCCCATGTCAATGGAACCACGGTCAATCAGAACCATTCCGTAGGGTGTAGGTTCAGTCCATGAAGAACCTCCAACACCTGTCACTTCACCACCCGTCGAGTTTCCGGTAGCGGCACATCCCCCTAATCCTAACAGCGAGATGCTAAGCAACACACATGGGAATAATTTCATCTCATATCTTAAATATTTCTTTGTCATCGGCAAGAAATTATCATTTACATTATCCTAATACTCTTACGTCGAAATCGTTGACTTCCGCCTAGGTCTATTTTAGTCGAATAGCCAACGACCAATTCGTGGCTTCCTCCGTAATTTCTGGAAAGATTCCCCGTTGGAAGGTCATAGCAATAGCCCAAATAGAAATCCTTAATGTTCAGGGTAGCTATAATTGGAATCGAATTCTTGTATCGATAACCCGATCCAAATCCGAAGAGTCTCTTCCAATAAACCAAAACCGTGGCCTGGAACGAACTTTCCGAGTCACACAGTTTATAGATCATTGACGGTCTTATATCTATTAACGTGTTTTTTATCGGTATATTGCCACCAGCCATCAAATAAAACGAGCGCCCCCTTATAAAGGGTTCCGACTCCGGTTTTAAAGTCAAATGTTGAACCGACAAACCAATCCACCAGTCTTTTATGGTATACCAAAGGCCAAGTCCTAGATCAAAACGGGTTCGTTTGGTTATTGAATCGTTTACCAACGACACACTGTCCATTTCTCTGAAACGTCGTTGACTAACAAATCCCGGTTGTACACCAATCGATAGTTTTCCTTCACCAACCTTAAACCCATGGGAAATCTGAGCTGCGACCGAGATATCCTTGTTCTTATATGCTTCTTGATAATACGCTATAACTCCAACGTCTAGCCTTTTGTCCGATACAACCAACGGCATGTCGGCAATCAAAGCTGCAGTCCGAGGATAATTAGGAAGTCCTGGCCATTGAAGTCGACCGTCGGCAAACACATTTAATTTCTCTTTAGAACCGACTGCAGCGGAATTATAAAGAGTTGGAAGGACATAATATTGAGATGACATAAAATCGCTTTGCCCACTAACAAAAAAAGTGCAGACAAAACTCGTGATAATGACAATTATGGTTCTAATCCCTCTCACCATAATAATAAAACGCGAGGACAATCTCTTTATTGCCCTCGCGTCTTATAAAATATTTCCGAACTTTTAAGACTTGATTTTAACTCTCATCGTGTCTAAAATCAAATAAAGAATAATCAGCCCATAGGCAACAAGACCAAGAATCTGTAGCGTTGTAGTGTCGAGTCCGCAAACATATTCGTAGCCGAAGAAACGTGTCAGAGCCGCAAAAACACCGAACAAGGCACCCCCCGCAATCAATCCTGAAGAAATCAACGTTCCCCGGTCACGACGAGCATCGTTAATAGCTTTATCCTTTGAACGACTTGCAACAAACCATGCTATAGCCCCTCCGACCAACAAGGGTGTGTTTAACGACATCGGTATAAACATTCCCAAACAGAATGCCAGTGCAGGCACTCCAAGCCAGTTGAGTAGCAACGCTAGTACTATTCCTGTCAGATAAAGAATCCAGGGTGTGTCACCACCCATCATTAAAGGCTCAATCACATTAGCCATGGCATTTGCTTGAGGAGCCACCAATGCGTTAGGACCCGAGAATCCGTAAACCGAATTCAAAACCAATATAACGCCGCCAACTGTTGCTGCAGAAACCAATGTGCCAAGGAATTTCCAGCTTTCCTGTTTCTTGGGAGTCGAGCCAAGCCAGTAACCTACCTTAAGGTCGGTAACGAAACCTCCTGCCATTGACAAGGCCGTACAAACCACTCCGCCGATAACCATCGAAGCCACGATTCCCGATGTTCCGTTCAAGCCAATCATCACAAAAATAGCCGACGCTATAATCAACGTCATCAATGTCATTCCCGAGACCGGATTGGTTCCAACTATCGCTATGGCATTAGCTGCCACTGTAGTGAATAGAAAAGCTATGAGAGTAACAACCACCCAGGCTACCACTGCCTGCCAGAATGTGGAAATTACTCCGGCCCAGAAGAAACCCAGAACGCCAAGTAAAGCAATACCCATGAGGAAAGTGATTGTCTTCATTGAAATATCGGTTTGCCATCTTAGTGGTTTGGATACTGTCCCGTTGGAACCTCCCTTAAATTCACGTCCGGCCAAACCAACCGCCTGCCGAATTATTGGCCAGGACTTCACTATTCCGATAACACCAGCCATTGCTATGCCACCAATACCAATCATTCGACCATATGTGGTGAATATATTCTGAGGATCCATTGAGGCTATCTCAGCCGAGCCATAGGTACCCAACAAGGGTATCAGAACCCACCATACAAAGAACGAACCGGCACAAATGATAAAAGCATAACGCAAACCTATGATATACCCGAGTCCCAAAAGTGCCGCACCGGTATTTATGGAAAACACAAGTCGTGTTTTCTCAACTATTGCTTCTCCCCATGAGGTCAACTGAGTATTTAGAGTACCGGCCCAAAAACCGAATGTTTCGACTACATAATCATAAATTCCGCCAATCAGTGACGCTATAACTAACGTTTTCACCTGAGAACTGTCCGACGAGCTGTTACCGCTTGCTAGAACCTGAGTGGTCGCGGTGGCTTCAGGGAAAGGATATTTGCCATGCATGTCCTTCACAAAATACTTTCGGAAGGGAATAAAAAATAGAATTCCCAGGATTCCACCCAATAGCGAAGCCAGGAAAATCTGGAAGAAATTGACAGTTATCTCAGGATACTTAGCTTGGAGAATATACAATGCGGGCAAAGTAAATATCGCACCGGCAACAATCACTCCTGAACATGCTCCAATAGACTGTATGATTACATTCTGACCTAAAGGATTTTTCAGCTTCAATGCGCCGGATACTCCCACAGCTATAATGGCTATTGGTATCGCGGCTTCAAAAACCTGACCGACCTTCAAACCCAGATATGCGGCTGCAGCACTGAAAATGATGGCGAGAAGAAGTCCCATCACTACAGAATAGACCGTTACTTCTTTATAATCATGAGCCGGATGCATGATGGGCCGATATTGCTCGTCGGCCGCAAGTTCTCTGAATGCGTTCTCAGGCAAATCCAAAGGATCACCTTCCCGATATATCTCTTCCTGAGGAATTTCTTCCCCGGCGATAAAATCGGCATTCTTTTTTAAATCGTTGTTATCCGTCATTGTGACTTTTAATTATGATTGGTTATTCAAAATAAAACGTCAGAACTACCATCGAGGAATGAGCTCGTTTTATTGACTGAGTGAAACGATAACTCATAGGGTCTTCTTCCAGATCGGGGCGGTCATGTCGAAGAACATCGGCCAAACCGAAACAAAACTTTATTTCCGGTATGAATTTAAAATAAGGCAAATAGAAATCACATCCTAAGCCAACGGTCAGATAGCAGTCGGCGGTTGTCAGCTCTAGCAAATTGCTCCGCTTCTTGGCAATGTCGAAAGCCGGCATTAATCCGGCCGAGATATAGGGACGTGAATTTCGGTATCTCAAACCCGAAAATTTTAAATCTATCGGAACTACAACATAGGTCGACTTCAAAGTCTGACTTGCTGTTTCTTGACCTGTCGATTCAATCATCTTTATTTCTCGACTCCCGAAATAAAGACCGGGGGAAAATCTCAAATTGAAAAAACGGCTAAGACGAAAATCCACGAGAGCATTGACGCAGAAACCAGGTGAAATCGATGGCTGCTCCATGTACCATGTAGTGCCGTCATAGGTCGCCTCGCCTGTATGGGAAAAATCAATGTCCTGAAATTGCATTCCCACAGAGAAACCCAGGTGCCATGCTCGCAAATCGGCATAGGGACGATTCATCAGTTTGTCGTTCAAATTCCTCGCTTCAGCTGCGAAGACAGCCAACACGACTATCAAGAATATTATCTTCCGTTCTCCGCTCAATCCCGACTTTCCTTTAGAGTGATTTCAAACTTGTCGGCATCCCGGTGAACAGGAAATCTCTCCCGAAATTCCTTCAACGAATTCAAATCGAATGTGGCATGTCGGACAAGACTGTTACCATGAAACTCCTCTATGACCTGCCCACGAGAGTCGACACCAAAGGATGTCAGATAGGAATAGGTGCCAAATTCATCGATCCCCGAACGGTTAGCAGCAATGAAAATAGCCTGATTCTCCAAAGCCCTCGCAACAACCAGTTGCTTCCATGCATAGGCTCTTGAGTCGGGCCAATTGGCAGGAACCAGCATCATGTCGTATTTATTATCAACATTCCTGACCCACACCGGGAAACGCATCTCATAACACACGGCCAAAGCAATATTCCAGCCGCGGTAATGAATAATAGGACTCTGATGGAGGCCACTCTTGAAGATTTCATGCTCGGGACTCATCGAAAACAAATGATGTTTGTCATAATAAGTCACCTCGCCACCGTTATCGGGATTAATAAAGAACGACCGGTTACGCAAGGAACCGTCATTTTCATCCCGACACAAGAAACTCCCGGCAATGGCAAACTTTCTCTCCAAAGAATAGGATCTTAAACTATCAATAGTTGGTCCATCTATATTTTGCGCCAATCTCTCTGCTTCATCATGATTGCTGATGAACCCGGTAGAAAACAATTCGGGAAGAACCAGTACTGAGGTTTCAACCCGAAGTTTTCTCGTTTGAGCTATCACCGATTCAACGTTCGACTCCGGGCTACCGCTCTTTATGTCGAGCGGTAACATCGAAACCGTCATAGTCGAAAAATCGCCCACGACTATTCTTTATTCTTTCCGGCCTCCTTTTTAGGAATAGCCTTATTCATTTGAGCAATCAAACTCTCGGCCTCCTTGATGAATAATCCGTCGAGCGAATCATAGGCTTTCTTGAAATACTCGCGTTTTGCTTTGCGATATTCGGCACGATTTGCGAAATCGCGCGGAGTCTTATCAAACACAACATTCACCTTAGAAAGTGTCTCGGTTTGCAATTTTGCAGCCTTAATCACAACTTCGGCCAACGATTTCTCATCGGCTCCTTCTACAAATGTCGATGTTACGACCGATTCACAGGCAAGGTCCCCACACAGGGCCTTGATATTCTTTTTTAAACGTCTGAGATTTGCCATATTCTTTAATAAGTTAGTTTCTCAAAAGTATATTTTATTTCTGTAATTTACAAAAAATTCCAAACTCCTACCATACAATACAATATCAAAATGAAGATCATCATATAAGGATTGCCGTGATTGCGACTCGCATAATAATGGGCAATTTGGAATGATGTCAAGATATTCAGCAAAGGAAAATATTGACCTAACGTATCTGGCGATACAAAACACAACATTAAGGTCACAATCCAAACAAGCGATAAAAAACCATTGTAGGTCCTGCGTGCATCGTTATAACCAATCGAAGTAATCATGTCGGCGATTAAAAAAACGATTCCTATTATTCCGGTCAAAACAAACATCAACACTTCATGATGATCCGTGTTCAACAAACTTTTTATGTCTATAATGGAATAATCGGGTATTTTGAGGTCAAAAAACAAGTTCCAGTCTAAACCTGCTATAACCCACATTGGAGCCATTATACCAAAAAGTGAGGCGAGAATCGTTCTGAAATTGAATATCTTGACTTGTGCGCAACCGACAAGGAAAATCACAATGAAGTAAAGGATCTCGACAACCCACAAGGACGTAGTCATCAGCAAACAGAATATTAAAAACACCTTGCGGGTGTCATTTCCTCGACCATATAAGGAAAAGAGCAAAAGAGTGCACACCGAAATAATCAGGGTCATCAGTGTAGACCCCGAGAAAGATTGGACTCCTCCCGGCATGCTGCCTTGCATTATGAAGAACAGTCCAACGAAATACCATGTCGTCCTTTTTACAATTTGAAACTGATGGTTTATCATTACGAAGATCAGGGAAATGAGAATCAGGACTGATAAATTGACGGTCAACGACAGAATTCCGTTGCCAATCAAACCCGATTCGGTTTGAAACAACAAACCAAAGGAGGATTCTTCGAAATTGCTATCAGTATAATAAAAACTGACAATAGCCCACAAAAAGACTATTGTCATTAACATAAACGAGAATGAACGAGATTGAAGAAACTTTATCAGTCTTGATTCCGACATTGAAGGACACTGATCACTTCTTCATGACATCTTTGCCTATGTCACTACGGTAAGTCATTCCGTCGAACTTTATCCCAGAAAGCACTTTATAACTTTTGTCGAGCGCCTCCTCCAACTTGTCGCCAACTGATGATATGGCAAGTACTCTACCTCCACTCGTCAACAATCCTTCCCGGTCTTTTTTTGTGCCGGCGTGGAATATTATCGACTCTCCGTTTACCTCGGGCAATTCAATTCTCTTGCCTTTTTCATAAGAGCCGGGATAACCTCCCGAAACAGCTATAACAGTTGCTGCGCTCTTAGGACTTTCCTTTAGCTTGGCATTCTTCAGATTACCTTTAGCAGCCATCTCCATCAGTTCGACCAGGTCGTTCTCTATCCTAAGCATGACTACCTCGGTCTCAGGATCTCCCATTCTAACGTTATATTCTATAACGTAGGGCTCGCCGTTAACATTGATCAGCCCGAGGAAAATAAATCCCCGATAAACGATGTTTTCCTTTTTTAATCCCTCAACTGTTGGAATGATAATTTTCTCTTCGACTTTTTTCATGAATATCTTGTCGGCAAATGGAACGGGACTAACCGCTCCCATTCCACCGGTGTTAAGCCCGGTATCTCCTTCACCAACTCTCTTGTAATCCTTCGCCACAGGAAGAACCACATAGTTGCCATTACCATCGCTCAGAACGAAAACCGAGCATTCGATTCCCCTCAGAAATTCTTCTATGACGACTGTTGCCGATGACTTGCCGAACATTCCATCAAGCATCTCTCGGAAAGTCTTTTTAGCCTCTTCAAGATTTTCAGTGATAATAACGCCCTTACCGGCTGCAAGTCCGTCGGCCTTCATAACATACGGACCATTCATCTCATCCAGAAATTTCAGTCCTGCTTCTTCGGTGTTTTTGGTAAACGACTTGTATCGGGCCGTTGGTATGTTATGGCGAAACATAAAATCCTTTGCGAAATCCTTGCTGCCCTCCAGCTGGGCACCGGCCTTTGACGGACCTACAACAAGGACCGCGTCATTCGCAAAATAGTCATAGATTCCGGCGACTAAAGGATCTTCATTTCCAACGACAATCATATCAATCCCGTTGTCTTCAACAAACGACTTGATTCCCTCGAAATCGAGAGGAGAAAGATCAACGTTTTCTCCGTAAGCTCCCGTCCCACCGTTCCCCGGCGCTATGAAAAGTTCTGAAACTCGTGGACTTTTAACTATTTTCCAAGCGAGTGCCGATTCGCGTCCACCGCTTCCCAACAACAAAATCTTCATTCGTCGGTTTTATTTTGTTTTGATTGACTTTCTTCTAAATTGCTCTCATTCGATTTAAACCATTCGGGCCGTTTCTTCCAACCAGCCCTTCGGTCTCTCATAATTGAACCTTCCTGAGGTGGAAGTTTCGGTTGTCGTCCAATGAACATTCCTCCTATTTCCATTCGAGGCCTTTCGCTTCCGTTTTTTTCTCTGCTTAAACCACGTTTGTCATCACTGCGACGACCCTTCTGTGGACGCGATGCTCTATCTTCCTGACGATCTCTTTTGACATTATAATTGTCAAAAGCTTTTTTAAACCGCTCTCCGGGAGTGCGACGTCGATCGTTCTTTGCCTGAATCTCCTTTCGTGATTTAGCGTCTTTTTTGAGCTCTCCACCTGATTTTCTAAAATCTCTTTTAGTTCCCTCGAATATTATATATTCCTGAAGTTTACACTCCAAAGAACCGTTCAAAAGTGGCAGTTTGATTGACGGAGCCAGTCCTATCTTTGCAAAATGTTCGTCACGATAGCCGATAATCCATGCGTGATATCCCTTAAAAACATGCTTTAGTTTAGTCCCTAGCAGAGCATACAAATCATTTAGATGTTCGTAATTCAACCTCTCGCCATATGGCGGATTTGTCACAAGTACTCCATTTGCCGGTGCTTCATTCCAATCAGATAGTGATTTCACTTCTAATGTGACCATATTATGGACTCGTGCACTCTTAACGTTTCGTTGAGCGATATTGATAGCCTTGGGCGATATGTCGGATCCTATTATGGGAACTGTTATTTCCTTCTCTTTTGAGTCGTCGTTGTATATATTATCGAAAATCTCGGCATCAAAATCCCTCCATTTCTCAAATGCAAACTTTGATCGGAAAACACCGGGATTGATGTTGGCAGCAATAAGCGCTGCCTCAATAACGAAAGTTCCTGAACCACACATCGGGTCTATAAACGGTTTTTCACCCCGCCAGCCGCTCTTTAGTATGATCCCGGCAGCCAGAACCTCGTTTATCGGAGCATCAGTCTGACTGATTCTATAACCCCTTTTGTGAAGTGATTCTCCCGAAGAATCAAGAGACAACGTCACTCGATCGCCCGAAATATGAAGATTTATTATAATGTCGGGATCAGAGGTACTGACTCGAGGGCGTTTGTCGCCATATCTTTCCTTAAACCAATCACATATTGCATCCTTGACACGGTAGGTTGCATATCTTGAATGACTGATTTCTTCGGAATTTGCGACCGTGTCGACCTGGAACGTCTTGTCGGGTCCCAGAATACTGCTCCAATCAAATTCTTTTGAGCGTTCATAAAGTTCATCGGGTGAATTCGCATAGAATTTATAGAATGGCTTAAGAACCCTCAAGGCCGTTCGGCAACACATGTTGGCTCGGTAAAGGGTTTCCTTGTCACCCATAAAAGACACCATTCTCAAACCAGGCTCGACATCCTCGGCTCCCAATCCCCGAAGTTCTTCGGCCAGTATCTCTTCAAGACCCTGAAAGGTCTTGGCAACCATTTCAAAACGCTCTTTCATTTATTTCGATTTGAATTAGCACAAAGATAATAAATGCTCTTTATCTCGACAAGGACAAATTAAACAACAAACCAAACGATGTGTTGGTAGTCGGATAAGAAGCCGCTGTCACTAACGGGGTGTTGACCTGATGATCAAAATACGCACCTATTGTAAACCTCTTCGAAAGAATATAATTTGCGGTCAGATTCACGCCCAGGGTTCGCGTCCCCGACGTAGGTTGTGTATAGGCTGTTTCAATCCTTCTTATCAAAGCCTGAGTATCTTGCCATGAAAACTCGGCATTCAAGGTCAAGTCATTAGATACCCCGGTTTGTTTCCCCTTTAGTTTGAGGAAACTGTTAAATCCTATTATCTTATAACCGGCTCCGATTACAATGCCACGGGTGGTTGCCTCTATTATCTGTCCCGATGAACTGTTAAGCGTCAGGGTTCTTTGGTCACGCCATTCGATGTTACCGCTTATGTCATTAGAAAAGGTAACATTGACACCAATTAATGGCGCAAATCTCTCGGTTATAGCAACCGAGGAAATATTATAAGGAGAAGATGGCACCGGAGCACCCGTCAGTTCATCCTGAATAAATCCCAAGTCGGCTGAGGCAACCCCGGCACTTTGCCAGTTCATGAATGAGGAATAAGACCCGATTGTGTAGGTACATTGATAAGCATGAGTCAAAGTCAGCAACTTGAATATATTGCTCAAATTGCCAATATTTAAAAGGCCGTCATAGGTCACCCTCCAATTGGGAAGAGCATATTTAAATGACGGGAATGGCGACAAGTTGACACTCTCGGGGCTATATCCCGAATAAGCAGCGATGAAAGCCGGAATCAAAACGTCGGAGCTTGTAGCAGGAATCTCACCTATCATCGGGTTGAACAACTGTCCGGCATAAGCCGTTCCTTCAAGAAATCCCTTTGAGGGATACACCGTCCCGTTATATTGTCCCTGAACACGTTGAGCCACTATGGGAATATATTCCAGGAATTTTTCAAAGGCCGAACTCCTGTAGCCATTTCCTGCCGATGAACTCCTCAATGCCGATGCCAAAGCCCAGTGGGTTTTTGTATAACTGCCTCCCATCGACGACGGCATGTGGGCAAACATAAATTGTATTTGACTCGTGCGATTCTCTGTACGATTGCTGGTCAGGACTATCCTGAGTCCTTTAATCGGTTCCAGGCCGATTTCGATATTCATCTCGTTGGCTCTCGACCAAAGCGCCGGAGAGGTTTGACCGTTATCGGTTATCAGCCACCCTCTACTTTTGGCCTTATCGATATAATCCTCACTGATAAAGCCAAATGCAAAATCAAGCCCGGGCGACAAAGGCCCATATCTGACACTCTGACCGAATATGTCGCCAATGTCGTTGGCAAACAAGGGTAATGAAAGCGACCGGTTGTTTCGATACCTTATAGAAATGTTTCTAACACTCATCGCAACCCTTGCTGAATAGTCGGCAATATTCTTCCAAAGACTCTTGTCATTTGCCAGAATCTCGGTAACCGTGACTTTCAACGGAACAGGAACAGTGTCCCGGTCATTTTTTGAACGATAGGTCACTCCAACTTCGTTATTACTGTTTATGCTCGTGTTGACTCTGACAGGTTTACCCTCTTCATCGGTCACTGATATTCTCACCCTCTTTGTCCTTAGACTGTGGCGCACTTTAATAGTGGAATCGGGCCTTACTGTATAGGTTCGCTCGACTTTTCTCGCCTTTTTTGACTGACTTCGGTTCCTCTGCGAAGGATTAAACCGTTCATTCACACTTTTCAAATAAGGAATCTTATTATATAGACCCTCGAAGTTTATCCTACCCTCAGCGTTCCAAGTTCCTTGTGAAGCAATTGAGTTCCCAGTCGAAATGAAATTTACTGTTGTTCCTCGATCCCACGAATAAAGCGAATTATAGGAACCTTGGGCCGAAATGAAGTCAAGAACCGGAATTCGGTTGAAGGGGGCCCGATAGGTGGCATTGAAGGATTGATTGAAAGCCCATGGGGTACCCAAGTGCAGAATAGACTTCCAAACAGTGTCTTTCCAGGCTTTATACTCGTCGGGGAAAAGTTTTTTATTCACAGCTCCAACCGTTTCTTCGATCCTTGCTGTCGTGTTGGAACTATAACTGAAACTTAACTGTCTGGTCAAGTTCCATGAAATGTTGAACTGGCGGTCCCAAAGAAAGTTTTTGCTCACCGACACCGGCAACTGGAACATTTCGTCGATTGCCGAGCGCTCCTGTTGTTCGTAGTAATATCTCGTCATCGTTGTTAAAAACGAAATATTTGCAGGCACATAGCAGAACTCCCATTCCTTTAAAAATCTGAGGTTCGGACTCTCACTTCCCAAACTTGAGAACGGCCTGAAATATTTTGGATTTGGGGAGTAGTTATAGGACAGAGAACCACGATAATCGTTAGTGTTTTCATATTGGGTTGTCGGGCTGATAAACGACTGTTTGTTAAACGAAAAACTGATTGTAAAATTAGCCGGATCCCATGGCATCGGCTCAGCGCTCCTGACACCGAAATTTAATCCGGAAATACTGAAAGCTCGAGATTCGGAACGTTCGACTGCCCTCGACTTGATTGAGTCCTTCTGCTCTTTAGTCGACACGGCATCCAAAGCATCTTTCAATAATACGTCCTGGTCGAGAGGATTATATTTCGGCGTGATCTTCTCGTTAGACATCGAATAATAAATGGGCGCTCTCAACTTTGCCCCCTGAGGAAAAAAACGTCCCAAATCACTTTGCACCGACAAGGATAACTGGCTGTAATCATCCATTCGACGTTCATTCAAACTTTGGTCGACATTTCCGAACCCGGCAGTCTCCCGATGAACACCAACATTCAATGTGGCTACGTCCGATACTGCTAGGTTGACATTAGCTTTTGCAGCCCAGCCTCCACTTTCGTTGAAATCGGTCACTTTTAGCTCATTGATCCAAACAGTTCCACCCTGAGGCATGGAACTGCCATTCTGCACACCAATCACTATCACTCTGACATCGCTCAACGAAGGATTTCCCAACACACCAATAAGTCTGGTTCCATCACTCGGATCTGGATTGGTATAAAGGGTCGAATACGATACATCTCCATCCGACATTGCCCGTTTGTTCCTCTCACTTTTCAGATCAACAAGGTTCTGCAAATTCAAATTCATGAAATTCTCAAGAGGCCAAACCAGATATCGGTCACTGGGCAAATTGTTATTATAGCTTCCAGGGGGAGTAAGCATCAGCGGTATTTCATATTGATAATAATTGTTCTTGGAATCGCTACCCATCCTGACTACCAGTGCCAGATCACCCGATTGCAAATCGGTTGGATTGTCAATCCAAGCTTCGGCATGGATCCACATCTGCAATTTGCTATAGTTTCTCAAATCCAACTGAGTGTTACGATATATTCCTCTTGCGCTTCCAGGCTCCAAACCTGTCACTTTTAACGACAAGGATTGTTCGTTCAACTGGGTTATCTGAGACTGCGAAGGGTCAATTATACGAGTTACGCCTGGGGGCAAAACGTAATTGACCGGTTCCCTCGAAGCATTCTCTTCAATATTGACAACCGAAACATCCATCTCACCGTCGGGAGTCATTTGACCTTTTGAATTCAGGTCATAGCTGAATTCCCTCCATTCTCCTCTGACAAGTTCAAGTGTACCGAATCGCAAATGTGTGACATTCCTGAACCCCGTTAGAAACATACGGGCAAAACGAATGGTCGTGAAGTCTTGAATAGAACCCACTTTCTTCTGCCAGGAGTTCAACGGGATCTTGAACTGATACCACTCTACCTCAACATTCTCTCCATCACGTGTGTGAACCAACGACACTTGTTTGTCGGTTATAAAGTTCTTTCCAACGACGAAATCTTCGGGGCGAATCGACACTTTATACTGGAAATATCTTTCGTACTCATTGAGCGTGTTGTCCTGATTGATGTCCTCTACATCGGGAGTGTTACGCGATGACTGATACATTGGATCTCCTGTCAGTTCGGCTGTCAGAGAGTTTCCTTCGACACCGTTATAATGCTTATATCTTTCCAGGATTGACAGTCGTTGAGCGTCATAGTCCTCTCCCCTGAAAAAATGATAGTTGTCTCCTGCCGGATCATTAAAGGGTGAAAACTGGTCTTGTTCCAACCTGGCAATAGTCGTCGACGAAAGTCGTCGACGAAGCTGTTCAAGATATTCTCCATAAGTTGGAAAGCCATACTCGTCTACGTTAATCAGACCGTCGAGTCCGACATCCTGAACTGCACGGGCTGTCGTCGCATTGTCGAAGGAATAGGTCAGCGAAGCCTGCTTGGACACTCGTCCCCACACTGTCTCGGTCAGATAGGTATCTACACCGTCGACAGGAATGCCGTTCTCATAGGATTTCATGCCATCCTTAAGGATGTCCTCGCTTATATCGCCGAAGTTGAAATAAAGGTCGCCACCCTCATAGTTGGGATTCTCGGGATCAAGGAACGGACTCATAAGCCAGAATTGCAGATATTCGATGTTGCTCTGCTCAAAGTTGGTCATTTCCATCTTCCTCATGATTCCTCCCCAACGTTTCTCGGGATTCAGAAGGTTAAAATCGGAGTCGATATCGACAGCGTCGACATTATAGGGACCTCTCTCTGTAGGATAGAACGATAGGTTGAGAGTTTGAATGATCGACGACTCACCATAGGAAAGCTCTCTTCCCGGAAATATCTCTCGCGATGTGACCTCCCTGACATAGGGATTCGACAATTGCTTGAGGTCACTCTTTATATACCCGGGGCAAAGCGTCGAGTTTCTCGCGGTGAACATCCTGTCGATATAGTTCCAGGCCAACAAAGCTCGGTTCTTTCCATAGTCGACGTTATTGCTCAGAGCCGCCTCGGGGAACAATGCTCCCGGACCCTGTTCATAGGGTGTCGACGCCAATTGCCAGGCATATGGCGAACGAAGGTCGATGCCTGTTTGCGACTCTTCGAAATCGTCGATATAAGACGATCCTTTAGCCGATCCTTCTTTTTGTCCGTGTGGAATAAGTTGAGCAAACTCGGCGTTGACCGAAAGCGCCGACGGGGCAGTCGCGTTTACCGTTGGAATCTTGTTTAAGAGGTTTGTTAGCCACATGAACTGCTTGTTATAACTTAGATTCAGTCCCCACATGGTGTTGTTGATTACCTCGTCGCCAATGTTTACTTTCTCGGTCAAAGCTTTTTCCGAGAAGTGCAGGATCGTACCTCCGATGTTGAAATTGCGACTCAGCTCATACTGCAGGTCAAGTCCAAGCAATGTCTTCCTTTGAGTCGAATATAGTGCCTGGTTCTCAAGTGTGACTGATATGTTCTGACCTGAATCAATTATGCTTTGGTTTGTGATGGTCACCACACCCATCGAATAGTCCACAGTATAGTCGACATTTTCAGTCAAGACCGTCGACCCGGCTGTGACGACGACTGAACCACGGGGCACATTGATAGCATTAAGTCTGATCTGTGATCCGGAACTCGACTGATATTCACCTGTCAAGAAAAATTTGTTCTTATCACTGAACTGTGCGGCCACCGTATAGGTCGAGTCATACAATTCCTTATAGACATACTTTTCGGCAGTTGCAGGGTCCCCGATCTTGTATTCAAGATACTCACCAAAAGGTTCTACCACAGGGAAAATGATTTTACCCGTCGATGCCATGATGGTATAACCCTCGATAAAGTCGAAAAAACCGTCGGGATTACCCAAGGAATTGCTATCGAGTTTATCGAGACTGATTACTTGAAGTAGTGTCTCATGGCTCATCCATGGGATAGGCAGATAGGGAAGTTTGATGCCGGTTGAGTCGCTCAAATATTTTATCTGCAACTTAAAATTTGACTCATTGATGGAATAGGCCCCAAGCGAATAGATGTTTTTCATCATCAGTTTCCACATTGGGAATTTCGTGGAGATAGTAGTAGCTCGTAACATTTTCACAAACAGAGCATCATCGGTAGTTGTGATGTCACTTGAGAACTCTCCTACCTGGTAGACTTTCCCATCTCGTGTGTATTCGAAAGCAACAGCAAGAACCTCGTCGCTTGACAGTGCCCCCCTCAGTGAAATATAACCCAATGTAGTGTTAACGGTGTATTCACTTTCATCGAGAAGTCGTGCACTTTCAACTTTCTCATAACCGCTTCCTCCTTCGATACCGTAGGCACTTAGCGGACTCAACACTTGAGTTACCCGGTTGATGTTTCGTGCTTCGGGATATTCGCTTTTGATTGTGCTCAAAAGATTGTTCGATGAGTTGGTGGGAAACGGGTAGGCCGGGTCACCAATCCAATAATCACTCGCCATCACCTGATTTTCTCCCAGGTCTTGAAACGCCACCAGGTTACGCGTTTGACTGAAATTACCGTTCTTGTTAGTCACCCACACCTCAACTCGGGTTATGTTCACCCCCGAGCTAATGAGCGGGAGGTCGGCCGCGAACCTGTCATAGTTGTCTCGAAACCAATGGGCCAGGAAAAAGTGACGGTTCTGGTCATACTCATTGGCAGGAATTTCAAACTCGGTCATCTGGGCACCTCCGCGTGTCGACACACTTCTGCTTTCCGAGTTTTGCTGCGACACGAGGGCCGTAGCCGTCAATCGTCCGAACTGCAGTTTGCCTTTTATACCGAACAACGATGTGCTCCCTCTGATCAGTGATGATCCTGTCGTCATTGAAACATTTCCGGCCTCGATACTTTTCACTATTTCATCCTCTTCTCCCTCATAGGCAAGCTTCAAGTTCTTGGCATCGAAATCAAAAGTCGCGTCTGTGTTATAGGTCAGATTGAAATTGAGCTTTGTTCCCACACTTGCATTGACAGTGGCTTGAATTTTCTGGTCGAAATCGAAATAGGTTTTCCTTCGTGACTGAACTGATAACGCCGGATTTCCGGTCTTGTTACTATTTATTCCCGTCTTAATCTGCACATTCCCCCGAGTTCTGAGACTTAGGCCTCCCGGTCCGAAGATTCGGTCGAGTTTGCCCAGTGCGAAATTCATGTCCAATGGATTGAACGGATTTTTTACCGTTTTACCGGCAATAGTTTCGCTTTGTTTGCTACGCCAGTAATTTTCCATAGCCAGGGAAGTTTGCCAACCGTGATACTCCTGTGCTGTCAGTATTAGTGGCTCACTGACATTCCAATCTCCAATCTTTTGATAGATCGTGTAGGTATCGGTCCCAGGATCATATTCCACCTCCGTCCTGATGTTGGATGGAACTCTAAGGTCCAATGCGGTTTTTGGTGACATCAGATCATCGTAACCTGTTGTAATCATCGGCGGTAACGACGGATGTGGATATTCTGGAGTGGTGTCGTTAAGCTCTTCGACAACTTGAGCCTCCGACACGAGAATAGCCAAACTCATAACCAAAACAGTTATGAATCGCAAAACATCCCGTTTTATATAAAAATGCCGTCGACGGTTAAAAGGCATTGAAAAAACTGCGTTTAGGTACCAATAACCTAAACGCAGTTTTAACAATTTTTATTGTTTATGTGGCTAGCCTTTAGCCCTCAGTAAGTTTTCAAGTTTCTTGATGACTTGACTGCACAACAACAAAAAACTCCCCGAAGGGAGTTTTAATCACTTATAGTCGCTGAGCATTTCCTGAAGTCTCTGACGGGCGAAGAAGATGCGG
>JAFLTL010000017.1 GCA_022510505.1 Muribaculaceae bacterium
ATGTTTCCGACATAGACCGGATAAATAAATTTGACACCATGGTCGACAACGATATCTTCGCCGCCACCACCTTCGCCGCCACCGCCTCCGGGATTGTCATCGCTACAAGCGGTCAGAGCCAAAATTGAAAAGAGAAAGAGTGATAATTTCTTAAACATATCTTTAAATTTATGATTCTTTTTTATAAAACTCAATTTTAAGCTTTTTATTGTGTTTTGCAAATATAATATTTTCAGTTACAAATAATATCCAGGAGTCCTCTTTTTGTTTGATTATTAACTATAAGCTATAAATTACCTCCTATACGACTCCAGGATATTATCCCGAAAAATCAGATAAACTCCACCATCATACGTCCACTTTTCATAAACCGACGAATAGTCGTGTCCGCGGTCGACCTCCTTGGGCGAGCCCAACGACAAGCGTGCCTCGTCGCGGGTCATTCCGGGCATGATTCTACCTTCGATTATAGCCTGCCAAGTATCATCCGTTATGGATTGATATCGTTCGTGTGGATCAGTCAATGAGAACAATGTATCGAAGTTCCTGGTCGAACGCGTTCCGTTTCCAACGGACATATAAACCGAGTAGATTCGGTTGGCCTCGGTTGGAACCGGAGAGAATGACACCTTGACCGGAAAATCGAAATTGCCGGGTTCGACAGCCGACACCACAACCGGAACGAATTTCTTTCTCGTGACAGGATTGCCTGCACTGTCATACCACCGTGGAGTCACGATATAGAAAGTTTTGTCAATCAACCTGTCGCGAACTTTATCGGCGATGTCAAGTTCAACCGTAAAAGGAATCTCAACTTCCTCCCTTTCAGTCACCTCATGCAAAGGAGCGTTGACACGGTATTGCAGTGAAGGATTAGAGGGTGTCGAAAATGTGATGTCGACCGCACTTCCTGTTGGCGACGTGACCTCAGTCAGACTATCGAACGTCAGAATGTCTCCCATGTGGAGATTAGCGGGAATCGTTCCAGGCTGGAAAATCATGTCGATGCGCGAGTCGGTGACCAGGAATTTCTTGCCGGAAGTCCACTGCGAAATTGGTTCGGGAAAAACATCGTCGAAGTATTTCTGCTCGGCGGTGACGCTGACATGTTTCTTTATGTCGCGGTTACCGATTGTCGGGGTCGACTCGACACCGGTGAAACATGCCGCTGTCGTCGTTAACAACAACAGCAGCATGGAATACAGTGTTATTTGATTACTTTTCAGGGAGATTGTTCAGGATGAATGAATAAATGTCGGTCTGTTCCTCAATTACCTTCGCAACCGGTTTGCCACCGCCGTGACCGGCCTTCGAATCGATACGGATAATCTTGGGTTTGTCGCCGGTGTCGCTGGCCTGAAGAGTAGTTGCATATTTGAACGAATGAGCCGGAACGACGCGGTCGTCATGATCAGCGGTTGTTACCATAATAGCAGGATAGGGAGTTCCATCATTCTTGATGTTATGGACCGGAGAGTAGTCATAGAGATACTCAAACATCTCTTTCGAGTCAGCACTTGTGCCATAGTCACTTGCCCAGTTCCATCCGATCGTGAATAAATGATACCTCAACATGTCCATTACGCCCACCTGGGGAATGGCAACAGCGAAGAGGTCGGGACGCTGGTTAACAACGGCGCCGATGAGCAAACCTCCGTTGCTTCCGCCAACGCAAACAATCTCATCGGGCGTTGTCCATTTTTCTTTGATCAGATATTCCGCTGCCGAGATGAAATCGTCGAATACATTCTGTTTGTTCATCTTGGTACCCGCAAGATGCCATTCTTCGCCATATTCACCTCCGCCTCGCATGTTGACTTGTGCGTAGATGCCGCCATTTTCCAACCAAAAGAGTCTGTATGCCGAGAAGCCGGGTGTCAGCGAGATGTTGAAACCACCGTAACCGTATAGGAACACCGGATTCTTTCCGTCTCGTTTCAGTCCTTTCTTATAGGTGAGGAACATAGGAATCTGTGTACCATCGACTGAGGGGAAGAACACTTGTTCGGTCACATAGTCCTCAGGATTGAAACCCTTGATGTCGGTCGTCTTGTATTCCTTGCTCTCGCCCGTGGCTGTGTCGTAGGAGAAAATCGCAGCAGGATAGAGGAACGAAGTGAAGGAATAGAAAACATCATCGTTGTCTTCGCTTGTGGAGAAACCAACCGATCCCAATGTGGGAAGTTCAATGTCGCGAATCTTTGTGCCGTCGATATTATACAAAGATGGATGGTCCGACGCGTCTTTCTGGCGAGTCACAATCATCTTGTCGGATCCTGTGAAGCTGACAGAAGTCAATACCCCATCCCCTTCGGGAATGAGTTCCTGCCAGTTTTCAATACTCGGGTTGGATGCCTCGGCAACCATGAGGCGATAGCATGGAGCTCCATAGTTGGTCAGGATATAGAACTTTCCGTTCTTGACACCAACCACCCCAATCTCATAGTTTTGTGACGGCTCGATGGTGACCCATTGTGAGGAAGGTTTGCGGCGGTCCTTCACTTTGAGTGAGTTTCCCAGACCCTGACCTGAACCCGTTATGAAGAGATATTGTCCATCACCCTCCACATCGGACGAAAAGAAGTATAGTGGATTCTCCGGTTCCGCATAGGCAATCTGGTCGGCCGACTGAGGAGTTCCTAATTTGTGATAATATACTGTATGGCCTTCGTTTGCGTTAGAAAATTCCTTACCGGCTTCGGGTCGTGGATAGGCACTGTAATAGAACCCATCGTCAGCCCAATCGGCACCGGTAAATTTGGCCCATTCGATGTGGTCATCTAGCAATTGTCCCGTTTCAACATCCATAACGTAGATTTCAGTCCAGTCAGATCCGCTTCTTGAAATCGTGTAGGCCATATATTTGCCGTCGGGCGACATAGATGTGCCGGTCAAAGCAACCGTTCCATCCTCGCTCAGAGCATTCGGGTCGAGAAAAACGACGGGAGTCGAATCAAGAGAGTCGGTTCGATAGAGAACCGATTGATTCTTCAGTCCGTCATTCTCATAAAAGTAATAACGGCCGTCCTTCTTTTTCGATGGCATTCCATGCTTTGGATAGTTGGCCAACTGAGTCAAGCGGTTCTTGATTTTGTCACGATTGGGAAGTGATGCAAGGTAATCATTTGTAATCTTGCGTTCCTGCTCAACCCAGGCCAGAGTTTCAGCCGCAGTATCGTTTTCCAAGGGACGGTAGGGGTCGGGGACCTCGACACCGAAATATGTGTCGACTGTTTCCGATGTAGGTGCAACGGGATATTCGATCTTTTGCATTTTGTGGGAACATGATGTGAAAGCAGCGAGTGCAACACCACATAGAAGAGGAACGTGTTTCATGATTATGGATTGATTATTCATTGTGAGGTGTATCATCATAGGCTACTTTATAAGGCGAGTCGTCGGGACTGAAGTGTCCAGCCGACAAGTGGGTGTAAATTTCAAGACAAGCCCATGCATCGAGAGCAGCATAGTTCATCTGTGCTTCCGTCAAATCATCCGCTTCCCAATTGGTCAGTCGTTGGGACTTGGAAATTCTCTTTCCGAAGATTATGGCGAAAATCCTGGCCAGGCTATTGTCTTTGATATCGAACTCCTTCACCCATGATTGTAGTTCAAGAAAACCCTTAGGCTCCAAATCGTCGCATATTCGAGCCAGGGAATGGAAGTCATCCTTGGTTGACAATCCTATTTTCATTACCTTTTCACTCTCCAGAACCTGTCGGATGTGGCTTGTTATCCCGGTTTTGTTGAGACGGAAAAGGAAGCATTCGTCTTTAGTGGCCAATTGCAGGAGCGATACTTTATGGGGACGTCCTTTGTGAAAATTGGGACGTGTTTCGGTATCGAATCCAATCATTTTCTGCTTTAACAGAAATAGAGAGGCATCGCGTGCCGTGGATGCCGACTCGATCAGATGGGTTCGTCCTTGAAAGTCGACCTTTGGTAATTCAGCGAGAATTTCTTTCGATATAGACAGCATTTCGGATTATTCGTTATTAACGGCGTCGGCAACCAACGGCACGTCAGATTCAGTCGCTTTCTCGCGAATGAATATTACGCAGAATGCCCCGACAATGAGTGCTCCACCGGCAATCAGCATCATGACATATTGCGGAGCAAGACCATTGGCCGATCCGAACCATCCCAAGACAGTTCCTCCAATAAGCGCGCCGATAATTTGTGGTATGGTTATAGTGCAATTGAAAAGGCCGAGGTAGGCACCGATGTTACCGCCTTTCAGTGAGTTGGTCAAGATGGTGAACGGCCATGCGAGCATAGCAGCCCAAGCGCATCCGATCAGCACGAACGAAACGAAGAGCAGATAGGGATCGGTGAAAAGTCCGGCGGTGATGAATCCGGCTCCTCCCAGCAACAAACTCAAAGCATAACTGAACTTACGGCTACGGAATCGAGGCAAGACAAGTGCCCAGACAACCGAACCCAGCGCCTGAACAGCAAAAAGGATTCCCACCCAGTTTCCGGCAGCGTTGTACTCCTCTGAGTCTGTGTTCAACTCCTCTTTGCGAACTATTGTGACAGAGGCAGGATTGGGAAGCGTCACTTTGTTAACCTCGTCGAGATATAACTTGTGGGTTTGAGGATCCTCACCCATGATGTTGGCAAACAGCAGAGTGGAATTTTGAGGCAAAGCGTTAATATCGACCAATTCCTTACCGTTGGAAATCAGCAACGCGCTATCGGCAGCATTCAGGACAAACTTAGCCTTGTGACTGACGAGCATACCGTTATCCATGAATTCCACCTTATCGGCATGCAATGTTGTCGGACAGTCAAAGGCGTTCTTGGCTACGGTTCCATTGGTGTAGGTCCACATAAACAGAAATGCCATCCAGCAAAAGAACTGAACCAATCCGACCGACCAGAATGTTGACGGGGCTTTGACCAACAATTTAACCAGATTGTCATGCTTTTCGCCGTCTTTAGCCGGTGTCTCTGGTATCCCGTTATATTGTGCATATACATGGGGGGGCCATTCCTGAATCTTTATCAATGAATAAATCACACATAATAGAAGTATGACAGCACCGGCATAGAAGGAATAGATGACTGTGGGTGGAACGACACCCGATTCGGCTGTGTTCTTAACTCCGATCCATGTCAACAAGAACGGGAACACAAAACCAACCACACTACCGGCATTACAAAGAAAACTTTGAATCGAATAGGCAAGGCCTTTTTGTTTTTCATTGACCATGTCTCCGACAAGCATCTTGAACGGTTGCATGGCCATGTTAATCGAAGTGTCGAGCAACATCAAGGCCACCAGTCCCATGATGATTGCCTGAGACACTGCAAGATGAAAACTTCCCGAATTCGGCAGCAAACACATAACTATAACGGCAACTCCTGCTCCCACGATCAGATAGGGCAGTCTTCGACCGAAACGGTTCCAGGTGCGGTCGCTCATAGTTCCGACGACAGGCTGAACAAGCAATCCCATCAGGGGTGGAAGAATCCAGAAATAGCTAAGATCGTGGGGGTCTGCTCCCAGAGTTGCAAAAATACGGGAGACATTGGCGCTTTGCAAAGCATAGGCTATTTGGACTCCGAAGAAACCGAAACTTAGATTCCATAATTTCCAAAAACCGAGGTCAGGTTTTACGTTTGCCATTTTTCTTTCTGTATTAAGATTTGAGGTTATGTCAGTGAATAAAGAAAGGCTATTTCCTTCTGCCACAATTCCGGATCGGGTGTCTCGAGAATCAGCGGAATATTATCCATTCTAGGGTCCTTCATCAGAAGTTCGAAGAAGGGCGATCCCAATTCACCGTTTCCAATCAGAGCATGTCGGTCGACCCTTGAACCAACACCTTTTTTGCTATCATTGATGTGCATTGCCGAGAGGTAACGGAATCCGATTGTTTCATCAAACTCTTTCCATGTGGCCTCGTAGGTTTCGGGGGTAGTCATGTCGTAACCTGCTGCAAATGTGTGGCAGGTATCTACACAAACACCGACTCTTTCCTTGTCCTCAACGTGGGAAATGATTTCAGCAATCTGTTCAAACCGATGTCCTAAATTCGAGCCTTGTCCTGCAGTCGTTTCAATGACAGCCTTCACACCTGAAGTTTTATCGAGTGTTATGTTAATCGAATCAGCAATCAGCCTCAGACATTCCTGTGGCTGCATCAAGTTCAGGTGGGAACCGGGATGAAAATTCAACATTGTCAACCCTAATTGTTCGCATCTCCTAATCTCGTCAAGGAATGCCTCACGCGAAAGATGAAGTTTCTGTTTGTCGGGAGCACCAAGATTAATCAGAAAACTGTCATGGGGTAAAATGAATTCGGGGGAGAAACCGAAGCGCGCACAGTTTTCCTTGAACGACTTCGTCTCCTCTTCACTAATAGGCGACGATTTCCATTTCGACGGGTTGCGAGTGAAAAGCGCAAAGGCGCGTGCGCCAATTCCTGCTGCCTCTATCGGTGCATTAGAAACACCGCCTTCTGCCGATACATGTGCTCCGATATATTTCATTCATCTCACTCTTTAGGGGTATCTTCCGACGCGTTGTGAATGATGTAGTCTTTCACTTCCTGGAAAAGACGGGTTGCGAAAACGAAATCGTTCAGTGCCTCGCTTGATGTCTTGAATATCTTGTCCTTGTCTCCAACCCATTCGCGATAACCCTTGTTAATGAATACGATGTTCTCTCCTATTCCCAATACCGAGTTCATATCATGGGTATTAATGATTGTCGTGATGTTGTATTCATGTGTGATGTCGCTGAGCAATTCATCGATAAGGATCGAAGTTTTGGGGTCAAGACCCGAGTTGGGCTCATCACAGAAAAGGTATTTCGGGTTAAGAGCGATGGCTCGTGCAATTGCGACTCTTTTTTGCATTCCTCCCGATATTTCCGACGGAAACTTATCCTCGGCACCTTTCAGGTTCACACGCTCCAGGCAGAATCGCGCTCTTTCAAGCTGCTCCTCATTCGACATTGTAGTGAACATTGTCAACGGGAACATCACGTTTCCAAGCACAGTTTCCGAGTCAAAAAGAGCCGAGCCCTGAAACAGCATGCCAATCTCTTTTCTCAGTTCCTTGATTTGGGAAGCATTCATCTTCATCACGTCTCGGCCGTCATAGAGAATTTCTCCCTCATCGGGTCGAAGCAATCCGACGATACTTTTCATCAGAACAGTCTTACCCGAACCGCTCTGACCGATAATCAAGTTGGTCTTACCGGTGTAGAACGTGGCGCTGACATCGTGCAGAACTGTCTTGCCGTCAAACGACTTGGTGACATCCCTTACTTCGATCATTGCAACAGAAGTTTAGTTAAAATCACATCGAAAAGCAATATCAGGATAGAACTCGTCACAACAGCATCGGTGCTCGCCTTCCCCACTTCCAACGCTCCTCCGCGCACATAGTATCCGAAGAATGACGCAATGGAAGCGATAATGAAGGCGAAAAAGAAGCATTTTATCAAGCCATACCACACATACCATTCCTGGAAAAGTGCTTGCAATCCGTAGGAATATCTCGAAGCAGGTATCAGATCGGTGAAAATTGCCACCAAGAATCCTCCAAATAACGCAGTTCCCATGCAAAAGGTCACCAAAATAGGCATAAACAGCACAAAAGCCACGACCTTAGGTAACACCAGGAATGAACACGAGTTCACTCCCATGATTTCCAATGCATCGATTTGCTCGGTGACTCTCATCGTACCAATCTCTGAAGCTATGTTGCTGCCTACTTTACCGGCCAGAATCAAGCAAAGGATTGAATTGGAGAACTCCAGCAACACGATGTCGCGAGTCGCGAGTCCGACAGTATAGGCCGGCATCAGCGGTGATGTCGTGTTCAGCTGCATTTGGATCGCTATCACGGCTCCGATAAATAGCGATATGATTATTACCAGAGGAATTGAATCAACTCCAAGTTTCGATATCTCATCGATACACCTTCTTGCAAAAACGCTCCAGCGGTCGGGTACCTTGAATGTCCTTTCCATGAAAAGACAATATTTCCCGGTGTTGGTCAGCCATGTGTTTATCATAGTGCAATCTTTGCGATAATTCAATTATGGGCGGCACAAATAGCCCTTATTCTAAAATGGGAATGTTTCCCTTCAAATCATATTGGTTGGTCCTACAAAGATAAGTAAAATTTGTTGATGATGATGGCGTTTGTTAACTTTGTGGAAAAATAAAGTTTAACCTAAACTTTGCGCTGAGAATATGTTGATTATCGGAGTCGCCGGAGGAACCGGCTCAGGAAAAACAACCGTTGTCGACCGTGTTATTGGTGCACTCCCTCCGGGAGAGGTTGCCGTTCTTCCCCAGGACTCTTATTATAAGGATTCAAGTCATATACCACCCGAAGAACGTCAGAAAATCAACTTCGACGAGCCGGATGCCATTGAGTGGACTCTTCTGGTCGAGCAGCTGAAGCAACTTCGTGAGGGTAAAACCATAGAGATGCCCACATATTCCTATCTGACCTGTACGCGCCAGAAAGAGACGGTTCGTGTGGAACCACGCGATGTTGTCATCGTCGAAGGAATTTTGGTACTTTGCGATGAGATTCTGCGCGACATGATGAACATCAAATGTTTCGTTGACGCCGATGCCGACGAGCGCCTGATACGTGTCATATCACGTGATTGTGTGGAGCGCGGACGAACCCCGCAAATGGTCATTGACCGTTACGAGCGTGTTCTCAAACCAATGCATTGCCAGTACATAGAGCCATCGAAACGTTTTGCCGACCTGATAATTCCTCAGGGTGGTACCAACAAGGTTGCCATTGGATTGCTTACAGATTTCATCGACGCACGTTTAAAGCGCGCTAAGGCCCTAAAGAATCAGGAACTATGACCGACCAGTCACAAGATAACCGCCACGTTCTCCGAACCGAGAACCTGGTGAAGAAATACGGTGCCCGAACCGTGGTCAACCATGTCTCTATTAACGTCAAGCAAGGAGAGATTGTCGGACTTCTTGGGCCCAACGGAGCCGGTAAAACGACAACGTTCTACATGACCGTAGGATTGATTACGCCCAATGAGGGACAAATCTATCTCGATGACCTGAACATCACCAAATATCCTATCTACAAGCGTGCCCAGCAGGGTATCGGATACCTTGCCCAAGAAGCTTCGGTTTTCCGTAAACTGACAGTTGAGGATAACCTACGCGCCGTGCTGCAAATGACCCCTCTCACTCCCGCCGAGCAAAAGGATAAGCTCGACAGTTTGATTGACGAGTTCAACCTCGGACATGTGCGCAAGAATCTTGGTGAACGCCTATCGGGAGGTGAACGTCGACGTACCGAAATAGCCCGTTGTTTGGCCATCAACCCCGACTTTATCATGCTTGACGAACCATTCGCAGGCGTAGACCCGATCAACGTCGAGGAGATTCAAGGTGTTGTCTATAATCTCAAAAAAAGAAACATCGGTATTCTCATCACCGACCATAACGCACAGGAGACACTGCGCATCACCGACCGTGCCTATCTCCTCTTCGAAGGCAAGATCCTTTTCCAAGGCACTTCTGAGGAGTTGGCCGAGAATCCGGTTGTCAGAGAAAAATATCTGGGTCGCGAATTCGTATTTTACCGCAAGAAATTTGACTGACAAAACAACACCGAAACCATTTCGGTTCAAGCAGTTTGAAGTATACCACTCAGCGGGTGGGCAAAAAGTAACCACCGACAGTGTGTTGCTCGGGGCATGGGTCAAGCCACCCGAAAACCCGCGATGGATTTTAGATGTTGGTGCCGGATCAGGCCTACTCTCGCTGATGATGGCTCAGAGATGGCCTCAGGCGGTGGTTAACGCGGTTGAAATCGATAAAGCGGCACATGAAGAATGTTTGCAAAATTTCTCTAATTCTCCTTGGCAGCAGAGGCTGCAGTCTCATCATTTGGATTTCACCCGGTGGAACTGTCAATACGAGTTCGATTTGATAATCAGTAACCCACCATATTTCTCCGAACAGTTTTTTTCGCCCGATTCGCAAAGGATGATGGCCCGCAGCGAGGGATCGCTTAACCTGATTTCTCTAATTGAGATCTCGGCCGGTTTATTGAAGCCCAATGGTGTTATCGCCCTTGTCAGTAAATCCTCCCGATTAGATGAAATCAAATTTCTTGCCGAGGTCAAACGGTTTAGATTGAATGTAACGCTGGTTTCGGGCAGGGAGGGGAAAGAGCCGGCTCTCTGTTTGGCAATGATGGGACCAACGGTTTCCGATTCGCTCGATAGTCTTGTCATCAAGGACCGCAACGGAAATTACACTGAAGACTATGTCAATCTGACAAAAGATTTCTACATAAATTTTTGAATTCTGACAATGGAAAATAAATATTTGCCAAGAACCAATCTTTCGATAGTATCAGGGTTTGCACTGTTCATCTTTTTGTTCCTTCTGATGCTGGTAATGACATCATTGCTCGCCGAATTCGTCACCTCGAAAATGACCAACCAGGTGGCCGGGTTTCGAATACTGACCGTCGTCCAGGACCTCTTGGTGTTTATTCTCCCGGCTGTCGTTACAGCATTGCTCATGACCCGACTCCCGGCACGGTTCCTGAACATCGACTTGCCACCCTATCCCATACCATTGACATTGGCACTAGTGACGCTTTTAGTTTCTATCCCGTTCATGAACAGAGTGATCGAGTGGAATGCAAACATTCAACTCCCTGAGGCTCTGGAAGGACTTGAAGCTCAAATGAGACAAATGGAAGATACGGCCGAAACATTTATCAATAGTATGATGAACGGTTCTTCGGTCGGTTCACTTATTCTCTCAATCGCCATCATCGGTGTGCTCGCCGGACTGTCCGAGGAACTCTTCTTCCGAGGAGCTCTCCAAAAACTATTGCTGATGACTGGAATGAACCATCATGTGGCAATCTGGACAGGGGCTGTTATCTTCAGTGTTTTCCATTTTCAATTTTTCGGATTTGTACCTCGACTGCTTCTCGGGGCCTATTTCGGCTACTTGGTTTGGTGGACTCGCAGTCTATGGATTCCTATCATTATCCACTCTATCAATAACTCTATCGTCGTGGTTACGGAATGGCATGAAGCCAATTTGCCCGAGAATGTTAATGTCCCCGATGAGGGTGGTAATTTGCTGGTCAATTTCATCAGCCTGTTGTTCATGGTTGCCGGACTATATTTGATTCGTCGTGCGTGTAACCCTAAGTCTAACTCAAGTGTCGTTTCCCAATGAATTCTCTTCTGACTAACCGCGAACGAGAACGCTTTGCCTCACTTAAAACCGTAAAGGGACGACGAAAGGAGGGACTGTTCCTCATCGAAGGAGAGAGGGCGCTTGGAGAGTACCTCGATTCGTTTCCCAATGAAGTGTTGGTTATTATTGCTCTGGAGGAATGGCTGGAAAGAAACTCTTTACGGCTTGACTGTTTCAACGGGAATGTATTTGTTGTTTCACGAAAGGACCTTAAGGAAATCAGCTCACTGACAACCATTCCCGAAGTAATTGGGGTCTGCCGTATACATGAAAAGTTTATACAGCCTTCCAAGCTGCTCAACGAACTCGTTATCGCTCTGGATCGGGTTCAGGACCCGGGAAACCTCGGCACTATAATCCGTATTGCCGACTGGTTTGGAATACGTCATATAGTTGCCTCCAATGACACTGTTGACTGTTACAACCCGAAGGTGGTGCAATCGACTATGGGGGCTCTTTCAAGGGTCAACTTCTTTCAGGTACCCGACCTGTCTCAATATCTCCATGAATACAGGCAGGCGCGTGGTCAGGTCTATGGCACGTTTCTTGACGGACAAGATGTCTACGACGCTCCGATTTCAACTAATGGCTTGATAGTGATGGGTAACGAAGGTAACGGGGTGTCCCATGCCGTGGCCCAAGAGATTGACCGCCGTTTGCTAATACCCGCGTGGCCTCAGCATGCTTCACATGTCGAGTCGCTCAATGTGGCTGTCTCTACCGGTATAATTGTCGGAATTTTTAGAAATAAAACCAAAATATCATGATTAAACACTTTACAATTTCATTATCTATCTTGCTTGCGTTGGGAGTAACACTACAAGCACGTGAATCTTTTGACGAAAACTGGAAATTCGCCTTCGGTAACGCTGCCGACCCTGCAAAGGACTTCGGCGCCGGTACGGAATATTTCAATTACCTGACAAAGGCTAGGTCGGTCCACAATGAGGGGCCTTACAGCGAGACTTTCAACCCGGCGAAATGGGATGTCGAGTGGATTGATGTTTCTCTTCCCCACGATTGGGTAGTGGATTTGCCTTTCGCCCCTGAAGCGAGTCACAGCCACGGCTATAAGACAGTCGGCTATAAATATCCCGAAACGAGCGTGGGATGGTATCGCAAAGTGTTTGAAATACCCGAGGAGGACTATGGCAAACACATCTCGCTACAGTTCGACGGCATTTTCCGGGACGCAAAAGTTTGGGTCAACGGTTTCTACCTTGGTGGCGAGCCCAGCGGTTATGCGACACAGGTCTACGACATCTCGGAATATCTCAATTATGGGGGCGAAAATGTTGTGGCTGTCCGTGCCGATGCCACCTTCGAGGAAGGTTGGTTCTATGAGGGTGCCGGAATCTATCGACATGCGTGGATTGACAAAACCGACAAACTCCATGTAGCACCCTTCGGCACGTTTGTGTATGCCAATCTTTCCGAACCCTACGACACCGCACAGGTGATTGTCGAGACCACAGTGGAAAACATGTCACTCCAACCAATGGATTACACTGTCGAATCGAAACTAATAAGTCCCGACGGAGTAGAAATTTCTCTGCCGACAGTAAGTGAGGAGGGTCTGGGTTCAAAGACCAACCGTAAGAGCATCAGCCAAGTAACGGTTTCCGAGCCAAAGCTATGGGACCTTGAGAATCCTCAACTTTATACATTGATTACCAACATCGTGCGTAACAATAAGGTTGTCGATTCCGACACCGTCACCACCGGTATTCGTGAGATACGTTTTGATGCCGACAATGGCTTCTTCCTCAACGGGAAGAATATCAAACTAAAAGGGGTGAATCTCCATCAAGACCATGCGGGCGTGGGAGCTGGAATCCCCGACGCGCTTCAGGCATATCGAATCAAGGAGCTGAAGAAATATGGTGTCAATGCCTATCGGTCCAGCCATAATCCCATGACTCCCGAAATGCTTGATGTCTGTGACTCGCTTGGAATCCTCGTCATGGAAGAGAACCGCTTAACCGGCATCAACGACGAACATGTTCGTTTGCTAAGACGCATGATCGAACGAGACCGTAATCATCCCTCGATAATTTTGTGGAGTATTGGCAATGAAGAATGGGGGACTGAATGGAACGACTTCGGCGAAAGAATCTCGGAGTCGATGAGGGAGTATGCCCACAATTTTGATTCCACCCGTCCGATGGCGATGGCAACCAGCGGTGGACCCACTGTAATCAAGCCTGTCGACGTTGCAGGCTACAACTATGTTGTACAGAATCCCATTGACGAGCACCGTCGAAACTATCCTCACCGCAAAGCTGTGGGTTCCGAGGAAACCACCGGGACCGGTGCACGTGGCGTATACTTCGACGACCGCGAGAACGGCTACATGACCGCCATCAACCGTCACAAAAGTGGACCCGACAGCCTCTACAACGCAATTGAGCGTGGATGGAAATTCTACGATGAACGGCCATGGCTTGCAGGACTTTTCTATTGGACAGGTTTTGACTACCGCGGGGAGCCTAACCCGATGAAGTACCCTGCCACCGGTTCACAGTTCGGAATTCTGGACTACGCCGGATTCCCGAAAGATGAAGCCTTCTACTTGCAGTCATGGTGGACCGATGAGCCGGTCTTGCACATTTTTCCCCATTGGAATCTTCAGGGACATGAAGGTGAAGAAGTCAGCGTGTGGGCTTACAGTAACATGGACGAGGTAGAACTGTTCGTCAACGGCAAGAGTCTCGGTCGTCAGTCGATGCCTCGCAACGGTCATCTTGAATGGACTGCCGTTTATAAACCCGGTATGTTGCGGGCAGTGGGGTATAAGAACGGCAAGAAGGTCATGGAAAAGAAAATCGAAACCACCGGAGCTCCGGCCAAATTGTTGCTTACAGCTGACAGGCCCAGCATAAAGGCAGATAACCGGGATGTCTCGGTGATTACTGTTCAGGTCCTCGACAAGAAAGGACGTCCAGTGCCGGATGCCAATATCGAGTTGACGTTGACAGTAAATGGCGACCTGAAAATCTTGGGGGTAGGCAATGGTGATCCGGCATGGCAAGCCCAAGAACGTCCTTTGAAAGGAGAAAAAACCATGACCATGAAAACCTTTAACGGTTTAGCTCAGATTTTACTCCAGTCAACCCATCAGGCCGGCAGCGGTGAGTTGATTGTTGAATCGGCCGGCCTTCAGCCTGCCGCACTTCCAATAGTCACCCGTTGAGTTGTTATTTTTCAGTTGACAAATTAACAAAGAGGTGGAAGAAGTCAATGTAAAAATGAGACAATTCATGGATAACTAACCCACTAAATATAGAAGTTTGATATTAATAACAATGCGGGGACGCTTCATTTAGCGTCCCCGCATTGTATATTCTAATCAATAGAGGATAATCTTTTTGATGAAAATTAGTTATATATTTTATTTAGTAAGGTCAGAAAGTTCCATAACCGGGGTGAAGCCTTTGGACTTTTGCATGTCTTTCTTCACGTTACCTCCGTAGACCTGTCCGTTCATCATGTCAAGTTTCATGATAGGACTCCCCGGGTTCAAGTTATAGTCATGAAGGTCTACCCACATTACCGAGGGATCTATGGTTGGCTTGAAGTAGTAGACCAGATCTCTTTGGTCGGCACATGAACGCCAGCGGGTCGATGACATCTCCGGTTTTCCGGGAACTTCTATTCCAACAGGAACCGAACAGTTGTCAATTACTCCAAAGACACCAGCTAAAGCCATTGCGTGGGATGAATTCTTAGGAACTGCTTTGATATAGAAGGATGCGCGAGCGAAACGGTCGGTGCTACGGTTTGTTCCAGGTAGCATATTCATTCCGCCAACCGATTCCCAATAGGAATTGATTGCTACCTGCTCTTCATAAGGAGGTGCGTTGGTCAAAACATCACAATCATAACCTTCGTTAAGTTGGAGTTTACCATCAATGTATTCAATAATGGCGCTATATCCTGTGTTGTCGGAGATGGCCATGTGCAGTGTTGTGGAACTGCCGTCGGGCATTGAGGGTGCCACAATTTGAATCAGATCCTGCTTTAGATACTCAACAGCCTCCTTTGTGGTGGCAAAATTGTCGAGCACGAACGAAGCCCAAAGGGCTGTAGACAGCTTTACCCTTGTATCTCCATCAGGTAGCTGATAGACCGAATTGGGCAAGTAAAGCAGATTTACTACGAGTCCTTTTTCGTTCAGTCCTTCCGACACACCCATATCATAGCCAACGGCGACGACCGAACCATATTTTGAGGTCCATTTCAACTGACCGTCAACGTATCCGCTTTTTTCTATTCCGCGAGGGTAGACATAAAGATTAGTGGGGATATTTGATTTCCAGTCGAGAGTTCGACCGGTAATGACCTGTGCCGAATCACCGATAAAAACAACGCGCGTACAAGCGTCCGTCTTAGAAGGGAACATAACCGAGAGTCCCACAGCAGCGATTGCCAAAAGAGAAGTCTTGATTTTCTTCATAATTTTAAAGTGGAGTAATGTTTTACTATATAACATTTCAAAAAGTTTAATGGTTGTGTCAATAATAAAAAAGTTATTGAGGTAGCTGTTATTTATTAGGCGTTAACGACCTGAGATCAAGTTATCAGCAGTAAGGAACAAAAAAATGGCGTGTTATAATCACGCCATTTTACCCTAACACTAAATAAATCACACTACGTAAAAAAAATCTCACTTTTTGATTTCGTTATTTCTTCTCACCTTTTGGTGTGTTCTTGGGTGATGGTTTGCCATCCCGAGGTCCTTTGTTGCCGGGACGCCCGTCACGGGAATCTTTTGATTTGTAACCTTTACGGGAACCCTGCATAAACTGAGAGGTTGCGACATTCTCAAGATATTTTTGATACTGCTCTGAAGTCAGGATAGATTTAATTTTGTTAAGTTTTTCCTGAGCAAGCTGCTTTTGCTGTTCGGGAGAGATTTTCCAGCAACATGGCTGACCTTCACCTTGGCAACATTTTGCGGTATCGCCCTGGCAACAAGGAGCTTCCTTGGGGGCCTTCTGAGGACGACCTTCATTGCGGAGGTTCTTCAGTTCGGTCTTTTGCTGTTCGGTCAATTCGATTCCTTCGAAAGGATTTAACCTTGCCTTCCCATTATCGTGGCGTTGGCCTTTTTTGTCGTGGCGATTCTCTTTCTTTTCTACACTCTCCTTTTTGTCTTGGGAAACGCAACTTGTCAAGGTCGATGCACTGAGGGTCAAGCCTAAAGTGGTAAACAAAGCGATTCCAAACATTATCATTTTTTTCATAATCATCAATTTTAAAAATTAGCGTTTTTAAATGATTTGTCTTTTTGACTTCTCAATCAAACGCAGGTTTAAATCGATAACTTTAATTAACAGTTTGTAGTTCTTAATTTACAGTTGAAGGTTTGATGCCGTACCTCAAGCTTTGTACAGGTAGAGATGCACAAGAGAAGTGTTGGGAGTTTTTATTATCTTTGAGAAAAATAATTTTCTACTTTCATGAAAAACACCAATCTATTTCTAGCGTTTCTCGTAACATCAAGTCCGTTGGCATTGGGTCAAACCATGGAGGAATGGAAGGACCCCGAGGTTAACGAAGTGAACCGCCTGCCGATGCATTCTTCCTGGAAAGTTTATTCCACTACCGAGGAAGCTTTAGCCGGGTCGAAGACCAATAACAATTACCAATCGCTTGATGGCGAATGGAAGTTCAATTGGGTAAAGGATGCCGACCAGAGACCGACTGAATTTTACGTTGTTGATTTCGACGACTCGGGGTGGGTAACCATGCCGACCCCCGGAATCTGGGAGCTTAACGGATTCGGCGACCCGGTCTATGTCAATGCCGGGTATGCCTTCAGTCATGACTTTGAAAGAGTTCCACCTAATGTACCGATAACCGACAATCATGTCGGTTCCTACAGAAAAACCATAACGATTCCCGACAGTTGGGATGGGAAACAGATCATAGCCCATTTGGGATCGGTGACGTCGTGTGTTTATCTTTGGGTGAACGGTAATTTCGTGGGATATAGCGAGGATAGCAAATTGGAACCGGAATTTGACATCACTCCTTACCTGAATAAGGGTGATAACCTGATAGCCATGCAGGTTTTCAGGTGGAGCGACGGGACCTATCTGGAGGACCAGGACTTCTGGCGATTGTCGGGAGTTGCGAGAGATTCCTATCTATATGCTCGCGACAAAGACACCCACTTGAAAGACATCAGGATTACACCGGAGCTTAGCAGTGACTATGTTAACGGTCAACTTCACGTGGAATTGTGGACCGAGGGTAAACCTTATGTCACACTGAAGTTGTTTGACCCGGACGGTAAACTTGTCACCTCTCAAACCGTCAAATCGGGTGGTGACGCAAAAGCATTGCTAAACGTGGAGGGTCCAAAAAAATGGAGTGCCGAGGAACCTACGTTATATACATTGGTAGCTGAGGTCAATGAAAATGGGAAGACCATAGAGTCGGTACCGGTAAAAGTGGGATTCAGAACTGTAGAGATAAAGGACCGTCAGCTATTAGTGAACGGGCGCCCGGTCCTAATAAAGGGAGTTAACCGTCATGAGCTGGACCCCGACGGCGGATATGTTGTCAGTGAAGAAAGGATGGTAGAGGACATCAGGATCATGAAGGAGAACAACATTAATGCTGTCAGAACGTGTCATTATCCCGATGACTCGAAATGGTATGATCTATGTGACGAATATGGAATATATGTAGTGGCCGAAGCTAATGTGGAAAGTCACGGGATGGGTTACGGTGAAAAGACTCTTGCAAAGGATCCGCAGTTTGCATTGGCCCATTTGCAAAGGAACCAAAGAAATGTCCAAAGGAATTTCAATCATCCGTCAGTTATCATCTGGTCTCTCGGCAATGAAGCGGGTGACGGGCCAAACTTTTCGGCCGCGTACGAATGGATAAAGAACGAAGATCCGTCGCGACCTATCCATTACGAGAGAACAATTGACTACAGCGGGAAACCAGGACCGAATTCCGACATCTTCTGTCCGATGTACTATAGCCAGGAGGCATGCATTGCCTATGCGTCGAACCCAGCATCGGAGCAACCATTGATTCAGTGTGAGTATGCCCACGCTATGGGCAACAGTGTTGGAGGTTTCAAAGAATATTGGGATGCAGTTAGGGAATATCCTATATTTCAAGGCGGATTCATCTGGGACTTTGTTGACCAGGGCCTTCACAAAGAGGGTAAAAACGGCAAAATGATCTACGCATACGGCGGTGACTATAATGACCATGATCCCCACGACACTAACTTCTGTGACAACGGCTTGATTAATCCCGACCGGATTCCCAATCCCTCGATGGGAGAAGTGGGCTATTATTACCAGAACATTTGGACATCACCGGTCAATCCTGAAAGCGGAGAATTCAAAATCTACAACGAGAACTTCTTTACCGATCTCTCGGACATATTATTGGACTGGGAGCTGATTGAAAATGGAAATGTAAAAGAATCGGGACAACTTGTGGTACCGTCGACAGGCCCTCAGGAAACCTCCTATATTCTGATTCCCTATAATCAAGATTTTCTGAAGTCACCGGCAGAGATTCTACTTAATGTCAGCTATAAACTAAACACTGACAAGGGACTACTGAAGAAAGGACAAACCGTGGCACGTCAACAATTCGAGTTAAAACCCTATGTCTTCCAACCCCTTGCATTGGAGGGTTCCTCAAAAATTTCAGTCAATAAGCCAAAAGAGAATCAATTGACAGTAGCCGGAGAAAACTTCGAAATTTCATTTGACACGACTTCGGGTTTGATCACAAACTATGAATCAGGCGGAAAATCATTATTGAGAGATGGTAGTGTCATTCGCCCAAACTTCTGGAGAGCACCAACCGACAACGACATGGGTGGTGGTTTCTCAAGAGCCGTCCGGGAATGGAGGAATCCGACTATAATCCTAAGATCCATGGATAACAAGACCAACAGTGACGGAACAGTAACAGTTTCAACGGTCCATGAAATTGAAGGAACCGGAATTAACCTTAATCTAACCTATAGAATAGGAAACAACGGCGACATAATTCTCGAAGAGTCGATGAACGGAGGCAACGAGGACAAATTCATGCCAAGATTCGGTATTGAGATGACCTTACCGGGCAACATGGATATCAGCGAGTTCTATGGACGTGGTCCGGGCGAAAACTATAATGACCGTCACGCCTCAACATTCATTGGCAATTACAGACTGACAGCCGGAGAACAGATATATCCCTATATTCGCCCGCAGGAAAGCGGGACAAAAAGCGATATTCGCGAATGGATTCAAGTTGATAGCGAAGGTAACGGACTCAAGATAACCTCTGATTCGCCATTCTATGCTTCGGCGCTTCACTACTCCGTTTCATCTTTAGACGAGGGTGACGAAAAGACCGGGCTACACTTCCAGGAAGTTGACCCAACCGAAGATGTAATGTTATACATCGACGGTTACCATGCAGGAGTGGGTGGAATTGACTCCTGGGGCAAAGGAGCCTGGGCACTGCCGGCTTATCGGGTCACGACAGCCGACAAAAAGTACAGGGTTAAGATAGAACCGTTACTTTAATTGTTCTATCACAGGAGCCGAAAGAATCGAATCGGCTTCTTGGGAAAGTGAGTCATTTTCTACGGAGAGTGACTCACTTACTATATCACGGTCAATTTGACGCTGCTGGTTTATGTTAATTTTATCCTTGTCATAGGTATTTGCACCACGACGGAAGATTCCTTCGAGTTGTTCAAGAAGATTGATTCTTGTGTCACCCGAGATATCCATTCGGTCCACCACCATATTTTCCTTGACCTTTGCTCCGCCAAGTCTTATCTTAAGATCATCGGGGTTGCCTTTTATATTGATGCCGAATTTGAATGGGATTGGAGACTTCAGCACCGACACATGATAATTAAGATTCATATTCAGGTCGTTACTACCCATTACTCCGAGTTTGTAGCGGTCGATATCGAAAATAAATGGGAAGACAACGATTTGTGAGCTATCGATCATCATCTCCACACTCATGTGCTTAATTAGATTTTCTTTCTTATTCTTAAACATGAGCCATTTCGAGAGCGACTTGAAAGTGTCGGGATCAAGAAGAACCAAAGAATCTCCATTAATTTTTACGGCACCTTGCATCGACGGGATTATGAAATTCATAGCTGAGTCGATTTCACTTGCAATCGCGACATCGGCATTGATTATACCGCTGAAATTCTCCATCGCCGGCAGGAGTTCTCGGATTGAAGGTGTTACCTGAAGGAACTGCTTGATGTGAAAATCATTAAGTAGCATACCCATTCCAAACTCCATATCATTTACATCGGGAGCCGAATAAAGCGCAGAAATTCCAATACTTCCGAATGAAGAGTTTGCTTCGAGGTCACGCAGTCGGATTGCCGAATCCCACACTTCGAGTTCACCTTGAAAGTTATTCAGGAGCAGTCCCATATAGACCACATTCCTAGCTTCCAGCGTCAATGTGGCGTCGAGATAGGGTGTCACAAGGAATGGTCCCGACGATGTAGTGTCGGTTTTGACATCGGTTTCCATTTCAGTCTCATCTATCGATGCGTTCCACATGACGGAGTCTCTTATAGATTCCAGGTTATGAGTAGCTGCAGCTCCGGCAAAAAGCACAGCCGAGAGTTCATCGACATGGATAGTGTCGGAAGTAACATTGAAGTTAATTTCGAGTGCTTCCTTTTTTCTTCTGCGGGCTACCGATTTCAGAATGTTGTTTACCTTACCTGTTATATTGAAATTGGAGGACCCGGCCTTAATCCTTAGAGAGCGCACCTCAATGCTGTCGGTTGTGCATTGAAGATCCATTTTTTCTACCGAATTGTTAATTGGGAAAGCCGGGGTGTAGATTCTTCCCCTTGATGCATTGAAACTACCGGTTGCTTCCCAACGATTTAATAAACGAAGGAATGCACGTGTCAAAGAATCCTCGGAACTCACCGGTGTTTGATTTACTCGACGGTTTCGTCGCGCGCCTCGTGTTGAATCGTTGGAGAGGGAATCACGAAGATGGGCTCGTCGTTCTATCCTTCGGGGCTTCAAGTGGGCCGTCATATTCAGTTGCGGCTTACTCAGGGCAATTCTGAATCCCGGTTCACCCAGAGAGAAACGCTTTGTTTCGATGCTGAGTTTCAGCTGGGGCACCTTTGAAAGGTCATTATATCGGCTCAATGAACCGGTGCACGTGAAGTCTCTCATAGAGACCCTTGTGGAGTCATGATAAGAGAAAATTCTCAGTCTTTTGGCTGTTACGGTTCCTCCAAAAGGATTAATTACTGTGGTGTCGGCTGACGTCGAGACGTTCTTAGTTCCGACACCCACCGTCAGGTTTTTCGTCATTATGTCAATGCCTTCTCCATGGAAAAACAAAGAGTCGGAATCGAGGCTCACGGAAAGGAGCGAATCTACCATCACGCCATTAGACTCCACAACTTTGTCAGAATCCAATCGCAGCATTGAAAGCGGAGTGAAGAATTTCAAACTGTCAATCTCGCCGCTATCCTTGTGTTGTTCTATCGCTACATCGAAATCACGGAACGACATTGTACCTTTAGCATAAATTTTATGGAATTTATTTTGGGTCAGCTGACTGGTAAAGAAACGGAAGGAAGTGTTCAAACCGATAGTACCTGAAAATCGTCCTGGCAACTGAGATTTAACAAATGATTCAAGACGGTCCAGAAAGACTCGTCCTTTAATCTCACCGGCTATACGAGGGTCATTCACCGGAGAGGTCATCATTCCTCTCATATCAAGGTCAACAGCATTCCCGTGCATAAAAAGTCGAGGAACTTCTATCTTCGAATTGTTGAGATTTTTTCCATCGACCGTGAATTTAGAATCAAGAATAAACTTCTTGATATCGAGATGCTTCTCAGGCCATTTCACATAACATTCAGGAACAACAAGCTTTCCTTTGAACGATGGCAAATCGTTCGACAAAGAATCATAAACATAAGGTTCAGTCAATTCACCCTCGAATTTCAGAGCCATGTCGGACTTGAAATTTCCCATTCCCTTCCTGACATCGGACGGGAAGAACCTTACGACATCTTCAATCCTGACCGAAGGGAGACTCCACTTCAGCTCATTGACGGTTAGAGTATCGGCCATATCGACGTTAGCGGAGAAATTGGCTTCCACATTATCTACGACAATCTTAAAATCTTCGAGTCCTATTGTTTTCGGTTGTGAAACATTCCATTTTATCTTACCATCGATTGAGAAATCTAGACTGTCGACATTCAGCACTCCCAGCAATGGAGAGAAAAGATCTCCTTTAGTAGAGGTCTGCAACTGATATAGTGGCGGTTTCTTTCCATCGAGATGTATGGTCTTGACATAAACTTCGGCCAATAACGAATCGGGCAATGAGAAATAGCGAATAGGTCGGGAATCGGTCAAACGGAAATGTTTGATTTCAATATTCGGTATAGGTGATTCCGGTTGCTCGTCGTCGGATGGTAAGATAATATTATAGTTAGCAACAGAGTCATTGATGACGACGATGTTCATTGATGGTCCTTTAACAAGAAGATCATAAATTTCCCAGTTACCGGTGAAAGCTTTTTGAATATTAACTGCTCCTGAGAATTTTTCAATACTTAAAAGCGAGTCGGCCCATTGTGGAAGTTTTTCTCTAACCGAGCCGTCAAGATTATTAAGTGCATTGGATATCACCACCAATGAGTCGACATCCAATGTCAACCGGGGGAAAGTTCTCCAAAACGTCAGTTCAATTCGGGATGCCGAAACTGTTCCGTCGATATAATCGGGCGCATATTCAAGCACCAATGGTGTTAATCTTTCAGGTTTGAGAATAGTTACGACAGCTGTTATAGCAGCGCATAGAACAACTATTATTGAGACTAATATGGTAAGGGACCATTTGGCCCAACGAGGGAGTTTTTTCATTTATGAGGACGTGCTGTTATGTGAAAACAGGCTTGTTTACGTTCGTATTTGACATAGCAACGATCACTGTCACGTTGAGTCTTAATTATTTCGGCCAGAAGATTCTTAAGATCTTCCTGAGTTCTTGGAACCGTTACCGAATCGCAAATAAACTTAGTATAACTGATGTCGAACGTAGTAGCATACTGATGGGCCGAGAGTTCAGATGCGTTGCTGTTGCGCCGTTGAAGTTTCTTGACCGATTCGGGTGTTCTTGTAACCGAAGTGACCTTTATTCTGTAATCTCCTCCCCCTCGTGCTTTCAGTGAATCGTTGAAGCTGCGTCCTATATCGACCAAGAGTTGTTCAGCTTCAGGAACCAGATAGGGGACAGAATGTGTCAGATTGTCAAGATAATAATACCGGTTTGTTTTGAGTTTTACGAGTCGTTCACCTTGGCGCCATGCATCGGCCAGTGATTCTATTGGTGCGATACCCAGTTCCTGGGCGGCTTCGAGATGTAGATAATTGCTGTCGTTGAAAACACGTGGCAGGGATCGCCCAACAGGGTTTATCATCATTTTAACGCCTCCGGGAGGCATTGAATCGAACTTGATGAGATAGATATTTTCATTGGTTTCACCTTCCAACATTGCGTCAACTTCGGAAGTCAAGTCGGCCAACAGCTCGTTATCCTTTCCCGAAGTACAAGAAACGATGAAGGAGACAACAATCCAGAAAAAGATTTTACGCATCAAAGAGAAATTTAATTGGGATGTTGACAAAATTATCATTTTTTATTGAAATTGTGATAAAAAAGTATTTGGTTAAGACAGAAAAAAGTTGTTACTTTGCACCCTGATTAATGCGGAGCAAACCGAAAAAGCGAGCGGAAGTGATGCGCCGTTTGTGATATGAGGCGGTTAACAGCCTGCATGACAAGTAAAAACAAAAATATACATTGAAATAAAAAAAGCCATGTCAAAAGTTTGTCAAATTACAGGCAAGAAGGCAGCAACCGGCAATAATGTGTCGCACTCGAAGCGTCGCACAAAACGTCGTTTCAACGTAAACCTTTTCACAAAGAAATTCTATTGGGTTGAACAGGATGCATGGGTATTGTTGACCCTAACAGCAGCCGGCCTTCGTTTAATCAACAAAATCGGTTTGGACGCAGCAATACGTCAAGCAGCCGACAAAGGTTATCTAACTGAAATCACTTATCTCCAATAATCGTCGCCATGGCAAAGAAAACCAAAGAAAACCGGGTGCAAGTTATATTGGAATGCACCGAGCACAAAGCTAGCGGAATGCCCGGAACATCTCGTTATATTACAACCAAGAACCGCAAGAACACGACCGAACGTCTTGAATTGAAGAAATACAATCCAATTCTGAAGAAAGTCACAGTTCACAAAGAAATCAAATAATCAGTCTTAACCCTATAGAATCATGGCAAAGAAAACAGTGGCCTCACTTCAGAAGGGTGAAGGCCGTACATACAGCAAAGTCATCAGAATGATGAAATCACCGAAAACAGGAGCCTATACCTTCAAGGAAGACATGGTTCCCAATGAAGCGGTAAAAGATTTGCTCGCAAAATAAACAAGAGTTCTCAAAACTTATTTAATCCGGAAGCTCGTTGGAGTCATCGTAAATGAACTCAGACGGTTTCCGGATTTCTTTAATTATCCCTGAGATGAAAACGATCCTGAAGCTATTCTTTTTTCTGAGTGTCATTCTCGGAACAAACTGTCTTTCGGCCAATGCTCAAGGTCGTCAGGCCTATTTTGAGTTGTTCGGCACCGATTCGACATCAATAGTCATGCTTGGCAACAGTTTGACAGCGGGTGTCGACTGGCATGAGTTACTTCACAATGGAAACGTTGTGAACCGTGGAATAGTCGGTGACACTTCGATTGACATCATGAACCGATTGGAATGTGTCACATCGGGCAAACCTGCCAAGATTTTCCTGCTTGCTGGAGTAAACGACATATCCCACGATCTGACTCCCGACTCGGTGATGATATGCGTCAATGAACTTTTAGACAGCATCCAGTCGCAAACTCCTGACACAAAGCTCTACTTGCAGTCGTTGCTACCAATCAACAACTCGTTTGAACGCTATAAAACAATGATTGGGAAAGAGCAGACTGTTCGTGACGTCAATGTACTTTTAAAACAGGAAGCTGAGAAACGGAACATCACATTCATTGACCTATATGATGCTTTCTGTGATGAGGATCAGAACCTCAAGGCCGACTGGACAGCTGACGGCCTCCACCTTCTTCTGCCTGCCTATGTCCAATGGCGCGACCTCATAATCGATTATATAAATGAATAAACAAGCGAAGTATTGAATCGAAAGTTCGCTATAGTTCTACTTGTTTCTCTCTTTTTATCGACAGCATTTACAAGTGTAGCACAGACGGTTGAAAGAGTGAGCCTGCTAACCTGCGGTCCCGGTTCGGACATATATGAGCTGGAAGGCCACACAGCCCTTCGGCTTCAATTCAACGACAACCGTGACCTGACAGTCAATTGGGGGACATTTGATTTTAATTCGCCCAACTTCATATACCGGTTTGTAAAAGGAGAAACCGATTACAGAATGGCAATACTACCATTCGACAACTTCATTCAACAATATAAAGCCGAGGGGCGCAGAGTCACTGAAAGGGTAATATATCTGGACTCAGTTCAACGACAAAGATTGCTTGAGCTAATTGACAGCACATTGACAAAAGGAAGTCCTGTTTATCGTTACAACTACGTTAAGGACAACTGTGCTACACGTCCGTTGGACTACATCTCGAAGGCCATAGGTCAACCGATTCCTCTTAAAGAAGTAACAGCGTTGTCACGACCCACACAAACGTTCAGGGAGGACATGACAGCTTTTCATGAGAATTATCCATGGTATCAATTCGGGATTGATTTGGCGTTAGGTTCGGGGATAGATTATAAACTGGTGCCAGAAGAGCATAAATTCGCGCCGCTTTCCATGGACTTGATGGTCGAAGGGTCGAGATTCAAAGATGGAAGTCCGATTTTCGGGGAGTCCCACGAATTACTTCCCCAAAACGGAGGAGGTCCGGAGGGTCCCACTCCTCTTCCGCTAAGTCCCGGATTTGTATGCTGGATATTTCTGGCATTCACTATAATCATCAGCAATCGTGACATGATGAGAAAGAAAATCTCACGTTGGTTCGATTGCTTTTATTACACCCTATGCGGCATAGGGGGCTTGTTGTTGACATTTCTCATCTTTATTTCGGTACATGAAGCAACGAGTCCCAATTGGCTCTATTTGTGGCTTAACCCGCTTTGTTTTATAGGCGCCTATTGTATTTGGATAAAAAAATGTTTATCCACAGTTATATGGTGGCAAATTGTTAACTTTGTATTTCTAATAGCGTTAGTTGTGCTGGCATTAACAGGAGTGCAATCATTGAACGATGCATTTATCCCGTTGATAGCAAGCGATGCGATGCGTTCAATAGTGTGGATTCAATCGGCCAAATGGACAAAAAGAAAATAAGACGATCATCGTTGATTTCAGGAAAGAAAATTATTCTGTCCTCGATGGCAGTAGCTCTTTCGGCCGGCTTATCCACTTTATATGCCGACAGCATCTCGTCACATCCTTCTCTAATCATAGGGATAACAGTCGACGGCTTGTCAATCGAACAAATCGACCGATTAAAGTCACAGTTTAAGTCGAACGGGTTTAACTATTTCCTTAATAATGGTGTAACAATCACTGACTTGGAATTTGGCACTCCATTAGATGCTGCAGCTGCCGAAGCTGTTCTCCAAACCGGTGGTTCGGCCAACATCAACGGAGTGTCGGGCCGATGTGTCTACAATCCGACGACCCATCGAGTCCTACCGTTACTTAACAGTGATTCTCCGTCGGCGGCCGATGAGAACTTCTCACCAACGCGTCTTCTATCCTCGACCATTGGCGACGAGTTGAAGATCTCCACCGACGGGAAATCTTTGATACATTCTATATCCCCCGATGCATCAATTGCTGTTATCAGTGCAGGTCACACAGGCAATTCGGCCTACTGGATAAACGATGTCAGCGGCAAATGGACCACATCGACATTCTATCCCGACAAACCCTCGATTGTACAGAACAGGAATCGAATGAGACCCATATCGGCGGTTCTTGACACCCTCAAATGGAGTTCTTCAAAAGAGACAAAGGGAATGGGTTACTTCCTGCGTTTTCCAAAGAATCGGAAAGACAGGTATATCGACTATAAGGCCACTCCTCTGGTAAATGTACAGATTACCGACCTTGCTATAGACTTACTCCGCAACTCCGACATAGGAGCTGACGAGGTTCCCGACATGCTTTCATTGTCCTATACCCTTCAGCCATTCCATCGTGATCCAGGCGTTAATTATAACGAGCTGTTGACCGAGGGATATATTGAATTAGACAAGGAACTTGCCCGTTTGATGGAAGTTGTGGAGGAGAACACGAAACTTGAAAATACGTTGATATATCTTGCCGGCACTCCGGTTACTTCACGTTCGCCACGCGAGCATGACCGATGGAGAATACCGAGCGGCAATTTTTATCCCGATCGAGCCATATCGCTTTTAAACCTATATCTTATCAATAAGTTCGGGAATGCCGATTGGGTCAGAGGATATTATGACGGATATTTCTATCTCAACCCTCTGGCAATTTCGGAGCATGACACCAATTCTCGCGAGGTAAGGCTTGAGGCAGCTGCTTTCCTTAGAAGAATGGCAGGAGTTGCCGGCGCCTATTCGGTAGACGATGTGGTTACGGGGAATGTTCATGGTAACGGTGATGCGATTGCGCGCAACACACGTTTGGACACAGTTGGTGACATCAAGGTTGACGTACTACCCGGGTGGCACATTGTGGTATCCGATTTACAGGAGGACAGCTACAATATGGTAGAGCGTTCAGGAAACTCAACAGCCCCTGCATTTATTGTAGCCAGGGACTTAGAACCCGAGATCATCATCACACCGGTTGATGCACGTTGTTTTGCCCCGACAATCAGTTCACTCCTAAGAATTAGACCTCCTAATGGTTCATCGGTACCATCACTTAGACTCAAATAACCTAACTTGTATATTTAATTCCTACTATAAATGTCATTTAACAGTTTTCTAAATAAAATATTCGGAAACAAGTCTCAAAGAGACTTAAAGGAAATACAACCGATAATCGATAAAATAAAGGCATTAGGTCCCGAGGTTGAAGCCTTGAGCAATGACGAATTGCGTTCGAAGATTGACGAAGTCAGGAAAGACATTGCCAATGCTTTGAACGACGACGAAACGAATATCAAACGTCTGAAGCAGGATGTTGAGAAACTACCCTTTGACAAGAGGCAGCCTGTTTGGGATGAGATAGATCATCATGAGAAAAATCTTCTGGAAATCATCGAGGAGAAACTGGAAGAGCATTTGCCTATAGTCTTTGCGGTGATGCGTGAGACGGCAGCTCGTTTTGCAAAGAATGAGACTGTAGAGGTAACTGCGAATGATTTCGATCGTGACCTTGCAGGTCAGGGTCGTGACTTTGTGACTATAGAAGGTGACAAGGCTCTATGGAAAAACAAATGGATCGCAGGTGGTAACGAAATCACCTGGGACATGATTCATTATGACGTACAGTTGATTGGCGGTGTTGTTCTTCATCAGGGCAAAATTGCCGAAATGGCGACGGGTGAAGGTAAAACACTCGTGGCGACCCTCCCGGTATTCCTACGGTCGCTCTCGAAAAGAGGTGTTCACGTTGTGACTGTCAATGACTATCTGTCAAAACGTGACTCGGAGTGGATGGGTCCTCTATACATGTTCCATGGGGCGACTGTTGACTGCATCGACAAACATCAGCCTAACACGCTTGCTCGTCGCAAAGCCTACGAATGTGATATCACTTTTGGAACCAACAATGAGTTCGGCTTCGACTATCTTCGTGATAACATGGCAATGTCGCCTGCCGACATGGTTCAAAGAAAGCATTATTATGCTATAGTCGACGAGGTAGACTCGGTGTTAATTGATGATGCCCGAACACCTTTGATCATTTCGGGTCCGGTTCCACGTGGTGATGACCAACTCTTCAACGAGTACAAGCCAAATGTCGAGAAAGTCGTACAGGCACAACGCCGTCTCGTCACCCAGATCCTTTCGGAAGCTAAAAAGAAACTTGAGTCGGAGGACAAGGAAGAGAAAAAAGAGGGAGCCTTGTTATTGTTCCGTGCCTATAAAGGTTTACCTAAAAACGGGGCCTTGATTAAGTTCCTTTCTCAGGAAGGAATGAAGAACATCATGCTCCAAACTGAAGCTTACTATTTACAAGACAATCAGCGTGAGATGCCAACGGTTACCGATCCGTTGTATTTCGTCATAGATGAAAAAAACCGTAGTGTGGAGCTGACCGACAAGGGAATCGACGAATTGACCGGCAAAACATCTGATCCCCAGTTCTTCGTGTTACCTGACATCGCGAGTCGACTTTCAGAATTGGAACATATCGCTGATCCGGAAGAGCGTCAGGAGAAAAAGGACGAGGTGATGCAGGAATATGCGGTTAAAGCCGAGCGCGTCCACACTGTTTCACAGCTATTGAAAGCCTATACATTGTTTGACAAGGACGTCGAATATGTCATCGACGACAACAAGATCAAGATTGTCGACGAACAGACTGGTCGTATAATGGAAGGAAGACGTTACAGCGATGGTTTGCATCAGGCTATCGAAGCCAAGGAAGGAGTAAAAGTAGAGGCCGCCACCCAGACATTCGCAACCATAACCCTTCAGAATTATTTCAGGATGTACCATAAGCTGGCGGGTATGACCGGTACGGCCGAGACAGAAGCTGGCGAGCTTTGGGACATCTACAAACTTGATGTTGTAACGATACCGACCAACAAGCCGGTAGCTCGTCAGGACATGAACGACAGGGTCTACAAGACCAAAAAAGAGAAATATGCTGCCGTAATCGATGAAATTGTAAAACTTCGCGACCAAGGCAGGCCCGTGTTAGTTGGTACGACTTCGGTTGAGATCTCAGAGTTATTGAAAAGGATGCTTGACATGCGTCACATTGACTCTCAGGTTCTGAATGCAAAACTCCACCAGAAAGAGGCAGAGGTTGTCGCTTTGGCTGGTCGTAAGGGAACCGTTACAATAGCGACTAACATGGCTGGTCGAGGAACCGACATCAAGCTGACCGATGAGGTTAAAGGTGCCGGAGGTTTAGCCATCATAGGAACCGAGCGTCACGAGTCGCGTCGTGTAGACCGTCAGTTGCGCGGTCGTTCGGGTCGTCAGGGCGATCCCGGTTCATCGGTATTTTATGTATCGTTTGAGGACCAGCTGATGAGACTTTTCGCCACCGACCGTGTCATGAAGATGCTCGACACTCTGGGACTGAAAGAGGGCGAGATGATCGAGAGCAAGATGGTCACCCGTGCGATAGAGAATGCCCAGAAACGAGTCGAGGAGAACAATTTCGGAATAAGAAAACGTCTGCTTGAATATGACGATGTGATGAATAAGCAGAGGACCTACATCTACAATCGTCGTCATCATGCATTAGTTGGAGAACGAATTGGCATCGACATTGCCAACATGCTCTATGATCTCATCGAGAATCTGATAGAGAATTATGGTCAAAATCCCGATGACTACGACATATTGGCAGCCGAGACCATGAGGTCTTTGACTATTGAGTTGCCATTTACTCGTGAAGAATTAAGGAATTTGACCAAAGAAGATGCCATAGACCGCTTGCATGAGGCAGCAAATGAAGCCTTGAACCGTAAGAGTCAAAGAATAATCGACATCACTTGGCCTGTTATAAAAGAATGGGTAGAAGTAAAAGGTCACAAAGAGAAGATTATCGTCCCCATCACCGATGGAAAACGTCTTTTTAACCTTCCGGTAGATATTCTCGAGGCTTATGAAACCGAATGTCGCAGTATAGTCAAGGAATGGCACAAGGCGATAATGCTGGTTTCGATTGATGAGCTATGGAAAGAACATCTGAGAGAGTTGGATCAGCTTCGTCAATCGGTTCAGAACGCATCCTACGAACAGAAAGATCCGTTGGTGATTTATAAAGTCGAATCGTTCCATCTCTTCGAACAGATGCTGAACAACCTGAACATCAAAGCGATGTCGGCCTTGATGCGCGGTCAGGTGTTTGTGCGTCGTCAGGAACCTTCGCAGGAAGGAGAAGTCCCTCAGCGTCGACAGCCCGAAGTTAAACAGGCCGCCCCCGAGTTGCCCCATGATTACTCGAATTATCAGGCGACCAAAGAAGCCCTACCGGGGGAGAATGCACAGCGTCAGGCAGCTTCGGCCCCACAGGGAGCGCCACAGAAAGTTATGCCAGCCAAGGCAGCCCCGCGAGTTGGGAGGAATGATCCATGTCCATGTGGTTCGGGAAAGAAATTCAAGAACTGCCATGGTCGCAACGTTTAATATTCAAACTAAATCCATTAACCAGTCATGAAGAATCTTAAATGGTTAATCATATTGGGGATGGCACTTGCCCTTGCAATAGTAGCAATCGTGATTATATCGACTGTTACTCATTCCCGCATCAAGAATCTTGAATCGTCGTATGAGCAGCTACAGCTAACGAACGATCAGTTGCAACTAGCCAATGAATATGAGAGTTTGAACCATGAGTTCGCTCAGTATGAGAATCAGTCAATGTTACTTGCAAATGATTCGTTGGTAGAGAAATATGCTGCCGCCAGAGCAAAAGTTGAAAAATTGCTTCAGGAGCTCAACAACGAGAAGACAAAGAATGCAGCCCGCATCAAACAGTTAGAAAATGAAATATCGACATTGAAGGGCATTCTTCGTCATTATGTAGCCCAGATTGACTCCTTAGGGAAGGAGAATGCTGCCTTGCGTTCTGAGAACACAGAGATCAAGACCAGGAACGAACAGTTGACAGCCCGTGTTGCTACCGAGACAAAGAAAAATGAGGTGCTTTCAGAGCGGATGACCTTGGCTGAAAAACTGAATGTCACCGGTTTGGACCTCATCGGCTTGAACAAGAACGGTAAAGTCGAGAAGAAAGTAACCAAAGCACGTCAGCTGCAAGTCTCGTTTACGATACCTCAAAACAATTCCACACCTGTGGGCGAGAAAACAATTTATTGTCGCATAACGAGTCCGGAAGGCACATTGTTGGGCAATGCAGGGACATTCCCATTTGAGGGTGCCCAACTGGTTTGCACAGCAAAGAAGACAATCGAATATGCCGGTGAGGAAATTGGAGGAATAAAAATCTATTGGGATGTAAATACCGCTTTGACAGCGGGAGACTATAAGGTAGAGCTGTTTGCCGACAATTATCGTTTAGCATCACGCAACTTCACATTAAAGTAAAGACAACAATCGAGTGTTTGAATTCTGTGGCCCGTGGATAGATGAACTGAACGGAATAGTAGTCACTCCGTTCCAGGCAATATTCAAACTTCTTTTGAGTTTGACTCTTGGTTCCATAGTCGGTCTCGAGCGGAAGCGTAAGGGTCAGCCGGCAGGAATCAGGACATTTGCATTGATTTCCATCGGTGCGACGTTGGCGATGATTATTTCGATATATGTTCCCCAGGAATATTTGGGACATGTAGCCAACGGCGACCCCGGAAGAATAGCTGCGCAGGTATTGTCGGGCATAGGTTTCCTTGGAGCCGGTGCGATTATTCAGATGAAAGGTTCAGTCAGAGGTTTGACGACTGCCGCCGGAATCTGGATGATAGCGACCATTGGTTTGGCCGTAGGAGTTGGAATGTATTTTGTTGCATGCATTGCGACACTGTTGATTCTTTTCGTACTGGTTCAACTTGAAAAAATCGAGCATAAGGTGTCATTAGGTTCCGAGTCACGAATTATCCGCATCAAACTTGGGACTATTCTGGAAGATGTCAGTTCCTACAGGACATTGTTAAAGGAGAATCATATTCATTTGTCAAATGTCTATGTCGAATATGACTATGCCAACAACATCACCTTCCTAAATCTCGTAATTCTAGCCAAGGAAAAGACGGATTACGTGTCATTACTTGCAAGTTTAAAAACATTGAATCCAACCATATCCATTTCTATAGCTAATCAACTTAGCGTTTAATTTTTCAGTTTGTGTTAAGTTCAATACTCCTGACAGCCCAGCTTGCGGCAGAAACGGCTGAAGAGACTTCATTGATGGATGTCAACAGTCTGATCACCGATTTGGCGTTCATTCTCATTCTCGGTGCTATCGTAACAGTAGTATTCAAATGGATCAAGCAACCGGTTGTGTTAGGCTATATCGTTGCCGGTTTCCTTGCAAGTCCAAATTTCACGTTAATACCCTCGGTAGCCAATGAAGCCAACATTGAGTTCTGGGCACAAATCGGAATTGTGGTTCTTCTGTTTTCCTTGGGAGTTGAGTTCAGTTTCAAGAAACTTGTCAATGTTGGTGGTTCTGCGATTGTCTCGGTGATAATAATCATAACCGGGATGATGCTGTCGGGGATAGCTGTAGGGCATTTCCTGGGGATGTCGTTTATCAACTGCCTTTTCCTTGGGGGAATGTTATCGATGTCGTCCACAACCATTATCATCAAGGCTTTCACCGACCTTGGATTAAGGCAGAAGAAATTCGCTTCGGTAGTGTTCGGAGTGTTGATAGTGGAGGATTTATTCGCCGTGTTGTTAATGGTGATTCTTTCATCGATAGCCATCAACAACAGTGTGGAGGGTATGGAATTATTGACAAGCGTAGCCAAGCTTGTGTTCTTCCTTGTGATATGGTTCCTTGTGGGAGTATATCTGATACCATCGCTGTTAAACCGCATTAGACGTTATTTGAACTCGGAGACATTACTGGTTGTCTCTTTAGGGCTTTGCTTCGGAATGGCAGTTTTTTCTGTAAAATGCGGATTTTCATTGGCCTTGGGAGCTTTTGTGATGGGTTCTATTTTGGCCGGAACGAGTTATGCCGAGCGGATTGAACACATTACAATGCCGGTAAAGGATTTGTTCGGATCGGTGTTTTTCATTTCGGTTGGAATGATGGTTCAGCCAATGATGATTGTGGAATATTGGGGTCCTATCCTATTGCTTTCAGGTGTAGTCATATTAGGGATGATAGTATTTGCAGGCACAGGATTGCTGTTGACCGGCCAAACATTGAAAGTAGCTGTTCAATCGGGTTTCTCTTTGACTCAGATAGGAGAATTTGCCTTTATCATAGCCTCTTTGGGTTTATCGTTAGGTGTTCTTGATGCAACGATCTATCCCATCGTTGTTACAGTTTCAGTGATTACTACCTTCACCACCCCGTATTTTATCAAGATGGCCGACCCGGTTTATAATTTCATAGAGCGTCATTTGCCCGAACGATTACATTTTCTGATAGAGAGATACACCGAAGAGGCTGAAACGGGAAGAGAAACAGCGACACAGGTATGGATTTCCTTGATAAAGAGGTATTTGTGGAGAATCATGCTATACTCCATTATTTTGATTGCCTTGACCATTATATCGCAGAGCTATGTCATACCTCAGCTGATCCTTTATTTCCATGACATTGGCAAAATCATAGGAGTTGTTGGAACTTTGCTTGTCATGGCACCATTCATAGTTGCAATGACGACACCGATATCAAAAAAATTCGAAAGGAACATCCTTGCTCAGTCTCACAGCCACTATTACGTGCCCCTTGTTGTTCTATCATTCTTTAAAACATTCATTTGTTTCATTTTTGTTGTACAGCTTATCGCAGCCAACTATTCCTTATGGATCGCTCTGATAGCAGCAATCCTGATGCTATATTTAATCACCAAGGTATTCAGCAGTCAGGTTAAGGCCCGCATGGCCAACATTCAGGAGAAATTCTTCAACAACCTGAACGAACGTGAGCTCACGCGTTCGGGTAAAAACAACAGCGTGGTGAGCGACTTGCACCTGGCCTATATGGAGGTTGGTTCCGATAGTCCATTTATAGGTGAGCGTTTGATGGACACAAATCTTCAGAGCGAATTCGGAGTTAATGTCGTCAACATCCAAAGGGGGTCAGCTTTTATTCCGGTTCCCGCCGGTGATGCGAGGTTATTTCCCGGTGACATTATAGGTGTAGTGGGCACCGAGGAACAGATTGAGAAGTTGCTGACGGTCATGGAGAAAGACTCACAAGATGAATCGACAGGAAGCGCCCAGGACTTTGAGATAAACCGAGTAACATTAAGCGAGGGTTCTCCGGTGTTAGGGATGACAGTATCGGAGGCCGACCTTCGCAGAAACTATACATCATCTATACTTGCTGTTCAACGAGGGGATGAATTCATCACAGATGTAGCCCAACTTATATTCTCTTCGGGTGACATTTTGTGGTTAGTAGGAAATAGGAAACATTTCTCGAAACTTGCTTGAAATAGATTCTACGATATTTAGTAATTTTGCAACATTCGAAAAAAACTAAATCTAATATTTAATATGGAAAAAACCAGTGTCAAGACTCTTGACAAGGTCGTTGTCAGATTCTCGGGAGATTCTGGCGACGGAATGCAGCTTGCCGGCAACATCTTCACCAATGTATCGGCAGGATTAGGGAACTCCGTATCAACCTTCCCCGATTATCCGGCCGACATGCGTGCACCTCAAGGTTCTCTTAGTGGGGTGTCGGCATTTCAGGTCAGTGTTGGAAAGGGCGTTCACACGCCCGGTGACCAGTGTGATGTCCTTGTGGCGATGAATCCGGCTGCATTAAAGCAGAACGTGAAGTTTCTGAAACCCGGTGGAGTCATCATCATAGACACCGACACCTTCAATGCCGATGGCTTGAAGAAAGCTATGTTTAAGACCGATGATGCCATATCGGAACTAGGCATAAGTGCACAAGTTGTTGAAGCGCCAATAACCTCGATGACAAAGGCAGCGTTGGCCGACTCAGGAATGGACATCAAATCGATTCTAAAATGTAGGAATATATTTGCATTGGGATTGGTTTGCTGGCTATTCGATCGTCCGTTGGATGGTGCGTTGAAACTTCTGAAGAATAAATTCGCAAAGAAGCCGGCGGTATATGAAGCCAACAAGAAGGTTATCGAGGCCGGTTACGACTATGGCCACAACATACACGCTTCAGTGTCGACCTATAGGGTAGAAACCGAATCGATTATTCCTGGAATTTATACCGATATTAACGGTAACACCGCTACCGCTTGGGGTTTGATCATGGCATCCGAGAAATCGGGTCGTCCTTTGTTCCTTGGCAGTTATCCGATTACTCCGGCAACTGATATACTTCATGAACTGGCCAAGAGAAAAGACCTTGGGGTGAAAGCCTGTCAAATGGAAGATGAGATAGCTGGTGTTTGTTCGGCAATTGGAGCATCTTTTGCAGGAGATTTAGCTGTAACCTCGACATCCGGTCCGGGTCTGGCGCTCAAGAGCGAGGGAATTGGCCTGGCGGTGATGGCTGAGCTACCGTTGGTTGTGATAGATGTTCAACGTGGAGGTCCTTCGACAGGTTTGCCTACAAAGACCGAGCAGACCGATTTGATGCAGGCATTATATGGAAGAAACGGTGAATCACCATTGGCAGTAGTTTCGGCTTTGTCACCGACTGACTGTTTTACAATGGCATTTGAGGCATCTCGAATTGCCCTGGAGCACATGACCCCGGTCATACTGTTGACCGATGCCTTTATCGGGAACGGTTCATCGGCATGGAGAATACCGGAATCAGACGAATATCCCGACATAAAATGCAGGTTTGTACCTCAAGAAATCATAGACACCTGGAAACCTTATGTCCGTGATTCGAAAACGTTGGCAAGATATTGGGCTCTACCCGGCACCGAAGGTTTGCAGCATCGCATAGGCGGTTTGGAAAAAGACTCCGACACCGGAGCGATTTCCAATGACCCTGCCAACCATGAAAAGATGGTCAACCTGCGTCGTGAGAAAATAGCACGCATAGCAAATGACATTCCTGAGCAGGAGGTACTGTGTGACAAAAATGCCGATACACTTCTTGTTGGTTGGGGAGGCACTTACGGTCACCTTTATACAGCGGCCGAAGAGCTCAATGCCTCGGGAAAACCGATAGCATTCACCCAGCTTCGTTACATCAATCCTTTGCCCAAGAATTTTGAGGAAATATTGAAGAGCTACAAAACCGTAATTGTGGCCGAGTTGAACACGGGAATGTTGGCTGACTATCTTCAGTCGAAATTCCCCGGATTGAATATCCGTCGGATTAACAAGATACAAGGACAGCCGTTCCTAGTCAGAGAGATAGTAGATGGTGTTAACAAAATAATGGAGAATAAATAATGGAAAACTTGACATATGCACCTGCTCATTTCAAGAGCGACCAACCCGTCAGATGGTGTCCCGGTTGCGGTGACCATGCTGTTTTGAATGTTCTCCATAAGGCGATGGCCAATCTTGGAATCGCTCCGCATAAGACAGCTGTAATATCGGGTATCGGATGCAGTTCACGTCTGCCCTACTACATGAACACTTATGGATTCCACACGATTCATGGGCGTGCAGCAGCGATAGCGACCGGTTTTAAGGTAGCGAATCCCGAAATGACTGTATGGCAGATTTCGGGTGATGGTGATGGTCTTGCAATCGGTGGCAATCATTTCATCCATGCCGTCAGAAGAAATGTTGACATCAACATGATTTTGTTCAACAACAAGATTTACGGTTTGACAAAGGGACAGTACTCACCTACGAGTGATCGCGGTTTCGTATCGAAGTCATCCCCCTATGGAACAACTGAGGATCCTTTTATTCCTGCAGAACTTGTTTTTGGTGCTAGAGGCAATTTCTTTGCCCGTTCGTTTGATGTGGAACTAAAGGTAACCCAGGAGATTCTTGAAGCAGCAGCTCGTCACAAGGGTGCCTCGGTTACCGAGATTTTGACAAACTGTGTCATCTTCAATCATGGCATTCACAGTAAAGTCACCGACCGAGAATTCAGAGCGGACCGCACCATCCACTTGGTAGACGGTCAGAAGATGGTATTCGGCAAGGATAATGAGAAGGGTCTGGTACAGGACGGCTTCACCTTAAAAGCGGTAGAAATCGGTAAAGACGGCTACACGATTGACGACGTTTTGGTTCATGATGCTCATTGTCAGAGCAATTTCTTGCATCAGCAGCTTGCGATGATGGATGGTGACACCCTTCCGTTAGCAATTGGTATCATCCGCGACTATGATTCTCCGGTTTATAACGAAGAAATTGACATGCAAATCGAGGAAGTCAGGGCGAAGAAAGGCTTTGACACGCTCCGTGACATGATTATGTCGGGAGAAACATGGGAAGTAAAATGAAGAAAATCATATTGACCGGCGATAGGCCGACGGGAAAGCTACATCTAGGACATTTTGTCGGTTCTTTGCTACGTAGAGTCCAGCTTCAGAATTCGGGCGAGTTCGACAAAATATTCGTCATGATTGCCGATGCCCAAGCGTTGACCGACAATGCCGACAATCCCGAGAAGGTGAGGCAGAATGTTATAGAGGTAGCGTTGGACTATCTGTCGGTTGGTCTCGATCCTGAAAAAACGACCATCTTCATTCAGAGTCAGGTTCCGGAGCTTGCCGAGCTTGCGTTCTACTACATGAATCTTGTGACGGTTTCGAGAGTACAGCGAAACCCGACGGTTAAGACCGAGATCAAGATGCGCAACTTTGAGCAGAGCATTCCAGTTGGTTTCTTCTGTTACCCTGTTAGCCAGGCTAGTGACATAACTGCATTCGATGCCACGACAGTTCCGGTTGGCGAGGACCAGGCTCCAATGATTGAACTGACGCGTGAGATTGTTGACAGGTTCAATTCGATCTATGGTCCCACATTAGTTAAGCCCGAGATACTGTTGCCTGACAATGCCGCATGCTTGCGTCTTCCCGGTACCGACGGAAAGGCCAAGATGAGCAAAAGTTTGGGCAACTGCATCTATTTGTCTGACGATCCGAAGACCGTTGCTAAGCAAATCAAGAGTATGTACACTGACCCCGAGCATTTGAACATCAACGATCCGGGTCATCTAGAAGGGAACTGTCCGTTCATATATCTTGATGCTTTCGCCAGCGACGAACAGGTGAGGAACTATGCCCCTGCCTATAACTCACTTTCCGAGATGAAAGAGCATTATACTCGCGGTGGTTTAGGAGACGGCACTGTAAAGAAACTGCTCACTTCGGTCATTGAAGAGATTCTGGTACCGATCAGAGAACGAAGAAAAGTTTATGAGAAGGATATTGCGGGAGTCTACGACATACTTCACAAAGGTTCGGAGAAGGCACGCGAAACAGCATCGCATACTTTAGACCGTGTTAGAGCTGCGATGAAGATAAACTATTTCGATGATCCTTCATTGATTGTGGAGCAACAGAAAAAATATTCAGCCTCTTAGCTGAATATTTTTTTTGTTTAATATTCAAATGAAAGTGAAAGATATTATCTTTGTAAGACAAGAAAACAACTATTTATTATAATCAACATTTAATCATGAAGATTGAAAAAATCATAGGCCGCGAAGTGCTTGATTCACGCGGAAATCCTACAGTAGAAGTTGACGTAATCCTTGAATCGGGAGTACGTGGTCGTGCATCGGTTCCTTCAGGGGCATCAACAGGTGTTAACGAAGCTCTTGAACTCCGCGACGGTGATAAGAACCGCTATCTTGGAAAGGGAGTTCAGAAAGCAGTAGCAAACGTAAACGGTCCAATAGCCGAAGCGTTGAAGGGAATGAGCGCTCTCGATCAGATTGCAGTTGACGAAAAGATGTTGGCTCTTGATGGAACCGACACAAAGAGTAAATTGGGTGCAAATGCAATTCTTGGTGTTTCTCTTGCAGTAGCAAAGGCAGCAGCAGAATATCTTGACCAGCCGTTATACAAATACATCGGTGGCGTTAACTCTTATGTTTTGCCTGTTCCGATGATGAACATCATCAATGGTGGTGCTCACAGTGACGCTCCCATTTGTTTCCAGGAATTCATGATTCGTCCCATTGGTGCCACATCCTTCAAAGAAGGCATCAGAATGGGAACCGAAGTATTCCACAACCTGAAGAAAGTGTTGAAGGACCGCGGTTTGTCAACAGCAGTTGGTGACGAAGGTGGTTTCGCTCCAAACCTGGACGGCACTGAAGATGCTTTGGAAGTAATCCTGAAAGCTATCGAACTGGCAGGCTACAAGCCCGGTAAGGATGTTACCATCGGTCTGGACTGCGCTAGTTCCGAGTTCTACAAGGATGGTAAATATGACTACACCTGGAAACAAGGTGCATCGGCTCCCAAACTGTCTTCACAGGAACAGGCCGAATACCTGAAAGGTTTGGTAGAAAAATATCCTATCGACTCAATTGAGGACGGTATGGCCGAAGGTGACTGGGAAGGTTGGAAGATCTTGACCGACTTGATTGGCAAGCGTTGTCAATTGGTTGGTGATGACCTGTTCGTAACCAATGTGAAATATCTGCAGCGCGGTATCAACGAAGGTTGTGCCAACTCAATCTTGGTTAAGGTTAACCAGATTGGTTCTTTGACCGAAACTCTCCGTGCAGTAGAACTTGCTCAGCGTAACGGCTACACTGCAGTTATTTCCCACCGTTCAGGTGAGACCGAGGATGCTACAATCGCCGACATCGCGGTTGCCACGAATGCAGGTCAGATCAAAACCGGTTCGGCATCTCGTTCCGACCGTATGGCAAAATACAACCAGTTGCTGAGAATTGAGGAAGAGCTTGGTGCAGCAGCTCAATATGGCTACGGCAAGAAGACTAAACTTCCCGAATAATCATTGAAATGATGATAATAAAAGACGCGGGGAAATTTCCTCGCGTCTTTTTATTTTTCTTCGTTTGTTTCTTTTGGTGGTTCAGCTGGCTTTGGGACGATAAATGACGAACCCTCCCAAAGGAGGTATATAGGCAGAAACACCATAAAGAGGGTGAATGGATCGCCTGTGGGTGTAATAATCGCGGCCATAATCAATAGAAATACAATGGCATGTTTTCGATAGGTGCTGAAGAATCTACGTGTTAGAAGTCCCATTCTTCCCAACATCCACGCAAGCAAAGGAAGCTCGAAGACAATACCCATCAGAAGAATAATCATCAGGAAATTGTCCATATAGGAAGAAAGAGAAATGGTATTGGGGATTTTCTCGCTCAGTTGATAATCGGCCAGGAACCGTAGAGTAAGAGGGAAAACCAGGAAGTATCCCGTTGCCACTCCGGCATAGAACATAATGTTACCGAACGCGAAAGCTTTAACGGCACCGCGTCGTTCATGAGGATACAGTCCGGGGCGGACGAAGGTCCATAACTGATAGATAACAACAGGAAACACGAGGACAAAAGCCAACCAGCAAGAAAGCGACATGTGGATGAAGAACTGCGACGCCAGCTCGATGTTAATCAGCGTTACGTTGAATCCCTCGCTTCCTAATGAAGGAACCCAAGCCGAATCACTGTCGTTGTTTAGAAAGTCGAGAAACCGGTAGAGGCAAAAATCGCCCGAGCAAGGGGCTAGGATTACCGAATCCATAATGGGACGCATGAAAATAAAAAGTAGAACCGCAGCTAATATAACTGTGGCTCCAATTTTAAAGATCACCTTTCGCAATGCATCAAGGTGGTCCCAGAATCCCATGTCCTTAGATGGACCGGACATTATATTTTATTTCGATTGAGTCTTATCGTTGTCATCGAGATTCGTGTCCTTCTCAATGTCATTAAGACCCTGTTTGAAGGAATTGACACCCTTTCCCAGGCTTTTCATCAAATCGGGTATTTTCTTAGCTCCGAAAAGAAGAAGAATGATGAAGAGGATTATTATCAGTTGAGGGCCGCCAATGCGGTTTATAAAAAGTGGTATCAGGTCTATTAGCATCATATTGATCTATTTTTCATCTCTAACGCAAAGTTAGAAATTTTTATTGTTATAGTAAACTATTTTTAATATATTTGCAAGCTATGAAAACCCATTATTACATCCTTTTACTTTTAGCCGGTTTGTTGTTCTTCTCCTGCAGTGAAGAAACCCAGAAATATCGAATCGGAATTTCCGAACCGAGCGTAAATGACTGGCGCACAAGGCTCAACAAAGAGTTAACGCGCGAAGCTCTTTTCCATGACGATGTCATCATGGACATTTTGTCGGCCGATGACGACACGATTCTTCAAATCGACAACATTCGTTCGATGATAGAGAACAACTATGATGCGATTATAGTTGATCCTATTGATTCAAAGGCCATCACTCCGATTATCAGGGAAGCTTGGGCAAAGGGCATACCGGTCGTAGTGTTCAACACCCCAACAGAAGAGGAGTGCTGGACAGCGTTCCATGGTGCCGATAACAAGCAAATCGGCCAGCAGGTTGGTTTGTTTGCTCTTTCAGAGTTTGGAACAAGCTTCAATATTCTTGAAATAATGGGTATCGAGGGGGTTTTCAGCACGGAGGATCGTCGAATCGGTTTTGAACAGATACTGGAACGTTTCCCCAATGTCCATATTCTGGCCCGTGGTTATGCAAACTGGGACTATGAAGATGCCCGCAAGTTAGCGGATTCTCTCCTAAGAGTTTATCCCCACGTAGATTTGATTTTTGCGCACAACGACCGCATGGCACTTGGAGCATCAGAAGCGGCTCGTTCACAAAACCGAAATAACATACAAGTCTATGGCATTGACGGCACGGTTTACACCGGGATTCAAGCAGTTGCCGATGGTAAGATAAACGCTACTTTCCTCCATCCTTCCGATGGAGAACAGCTATTGAGAACCGCTATCGACATCGTAACCGACAAACCCTATACCCGAGTTAACCTACTTCCACCCCCAACCGTGGTCACTTCTTCAAACGCCAATATGATGATTCTTCAGGACCGTGCCCTTCAGGACGGTGTTTCAAGAATCAAACTGTTGAAGACAGTATCGGGTGATAATGATGTAGAAAGTGCTGTTTTGGTACTTTCCATAGTGGGTGGCGTTCTCTTAATCACCAACATCATCACGTTAATCTTGTTGTTGAGAAGCCGTAAGCGTCGCAAACAGGATTGAAAGCTGCCAGGTTACTTCTGATTTTCACTGTTTGGTTGGCTTTGCCATGGGCATGCCAAAACAATAAGACAGCGCAGGAGACAACTTGCCAATCTTCGGTTGAGGATGTAGAGGTTAAAATAGACACGACCCTCTCAGTCGGAAGTCAATTTCGGGAGACATTCAATGTCAAAAGATTAGACAGCCTCTCAATGGAAACCTATGGAATAAATCCCGAAACGGCATCATGGGTTGACCTCAATGAGATGAGATTGTTGGAGTTATCCTATGTTGACTTTGAAGGAGAGGACCGAACAGGTGTTATGATGTGTCACAAAACAGTTGCCATAGATCTGATTGAAATATTCCAAAGTCTTTATAAGGCTCGTTATCCGATTGAACGAATGGAATTAATCGATGTCTATGATGGCAATGACGAAATGTCGATGGAGATGAACAACACATCTTGCTTCAACTTTCGAAAGAAGACCGGCGTAAATGAACTATCGGTTCATGCTCGAGGTTTGGCAGTAGATGTTAATCCTCGATATAATCCCTATGTGAAGAACAGAAACGGGGTTGTTACAGTAAAACCTGAGACATCGGCCGAATATTCCGATCGTTCAGCAGAATTCCCCCATAAGATTGATCGTGAGGATTTGTGTTACCGTCTGTTTCGGGAGCATGGGTTTCAATGGGGAGGCACTTGGAGAAGTGTGAAGGACTACCAGCATTTTGAGAAATCGAATCCCGGTATCCCTAAATTCAGATCGGGAGATTTGATTTTTCAGTTAGGCAACCAATCAGATTTTTCCGTTGCGATTACATCTACAACAGGAAATGACCGGAATTTGAAATTCGATCATGTCGGAATAATTAGTGTTGATGAAAACGGTCACCAAGCAGTGATGGAAGCCTCTCCCAAAAATGGTGTTACGATGACCCCATTGACAGAGTTTCTGAATGGCACGCCGGAAATTAACGGTCAGAAGGGAATTGTAGTGAAGCGACTGCTATCGGATGTTGACTTTCCAAAGTGTGTAGCCAATGCAATGAGTCATCTGGGTGAAGAATATGATTGGAGCTATAGGCCCGACAACGGCAAGCTCTATTGCTCGGAACTGGTCTATGAATCTTACGTTGACAACAACGGCAATCACATTTTTCAATCCAAACCGATGAATTTCAAGGATTCCAAAGGGAATATTCCTGATTTCTGGGTAGAATTATTTTCTTCTCTTGGGGAAGAGGTTCCTGAAGGCATTGAAGGGACAAATCCTAACGACTTGAGTGCAGACCCTCGTCTTGTAGAAGTTTACAGTTATTTTTAAGTAATTATTTATGTCTATGGAAGAGTACAAAGAACTGCTATCAAAAATAAAACAGGCATTGGAGCAGCTGGATTATTCGGAGGAATATGAAGAACATCGTTATTTGCAGCTCGAGGACCGGATCGTTGAGATAATCAAGGAGGTCCTATGTGACCCCAGTCTGACTCCTTCTCAGCAGGACATACTTTTCAAAGGTGCCTCCATGATCTTAGGATGGTATATTGAGACTCGAAGCGACGTTGAACGCTATCTACCCCAGATCCATTCCCTGTTGACGGATCAGCTTATAACCCAAGCTCAATATGACTTTTTCCAGGAGAACATGAACATAGAGTGGGAAGACTATCGCACTTTTGAGTCGGACGATTCATTTTAAAAGCATTTAATTTACCAGTAGCATAAAATAAAACCTTCAATTATTTGCAGAATCCAAAAGGTAGCCTTACCTTTGTGGCGCTAAAAATGACTCCGTAGCTCAGTTGGTAGAGCAATTGACTCTTAATCAATGGGTCGAGGGTTCGAGCCCCTCCGGGGTCAC
>JAFLTL010000018.1 GCA_022510505.1 Muribaculaceae bacterium
TGAAAGATGCTGCATCATCGGCAATTTATGGTAGCCGCGCTGCATTCGGTGTGATCCTCATCACTACCAAGCAGGGCGAGACAACCGAAAGAGTTCGCGTGAACTACAGCAACAACTTCGCATGGAGCCATGCCACAGTTCTTCCCGAGTTCAACGACATCGTTACCGACCTCAAAGTTGCTTTGGACAACACAAACCCAGGTGGTGACCAGGAAATCTTCGGTATGTACTACACCGACCTTCTTCCTTACGCTGAACTTTGGTTACAGCAACACAACGGCAAACCCTACACCTCAATGGTAGAGATCAAGCCTTACCAGAATGACAGCAACGTGGGTGACTATCGTATTGTCAATGGTATGATGCTGACCTATGCCGACTGGGATGTTGCCAAGACAGCATTCTCAAGCGGTGCTTTCTCACAGAAACATAATCTCTCTCTCGAAGGAAGCAGCGGTAGGACAAACTATCGTGTATCCTTCAGCTATGATGACCGTGAAGGACTGATTAAGGTTAATCCCGATAAAATTAAGCGTTACACTGCCAACGCAACAGTTGACACCCAGATCTTCTCATGGTTGAAAGCCGGTGCTCGCTTCAACTTCTCTCAGAGAATCTACACCGACCCGGGCGTAAGCTACAACTTCTATCAGTATACTTGGCGTTGGCCCGGACAGTTCATGATGTATGGTTACACCAAGGACGAAGAAACCGGTGAAAAGACCTATTTCCGTAATGAGCTCGCAGCCCGTATAGGTGCGTACGAACAGGAATATTCCTGGTCGAAGACCCAGATGCAGGCATACTTCCTTGCAAATATCACCAAGGACCTTATGCTCCAGGGAGACTTCACCTACAACATCAATAGTCGTTATTCAAAAGAAGGTAAGATTCCTTATTATCTGTGGAACACATGGTCACCCGCATCGCCATTCAGTAAGTTCTCCTATTATACTGACACAACTGACTGGGCAGGCAACAGTGCCTTTAAAGACACACGTTGGGCTACCAACATCTACGCAACCTTCGATAAGACCTTCGCAGAAAAGCACAACTTGAAAGTTATGTTGGGTTGGACAGCCGACCGTCAGCACTATGACTACTTCTACTCAGACCGCAGCGAGTTGATCGACCCGAACTATGTCAACCAGGCATTGGCAACTTCATCCGACTCCTGGACAATTTCGGCAAACGCCTATAACCGCGCAACCACCGGTTTCTTCGGTCGTTTGAACTACAACTACAATGACATCTGGTTGTTGGAAGGTAACATCCGTTACGACGGTTCGTCACTGTTCCCCGCAAAAGACCAGTGGGCATGGTTCCCATCGGCATCGGCCGGTTATCGATTCTCTCAGGAAAACTACTTCGAACAGCTTCGTGAGTCATGGTGGAACAACGGTAAGATCCGCTTCAGCTACGGTCAGGTCGGTAACCAGGCCATCGGTTCCAACATGTTCATCTCGACAGTCAGCAAGGGTGGCAACACAGCTTTCCTGAACGCTTCGGGTCAGCAGTATGTATACTTCAATGCTCCGACTGCTGTCAGCGAAACACTGACTTGGGAACGTTTGATTACCTATGACGTCGGTCTTGACCTCGGCTTCCTAAATAACACTCTTAATTTCGGCTTCGACTGGTTCAAGCGTGACACCAAAGACATGCTTGCTCCTGGTGTGACTCTCCCAGGTGTTTACGGTACAACCACTCCCTATCAGAACGCAGGTGCTTTGAGCACAAAAGGATGGGAACTCTCTGTTATGTACAACAACCGCTTCGGTGATGTAGATGTATGGGGTAGCTTCATGCTTTCCGATGCTCAGACAAAGATTACCAAGTGGAACAATCCTTCGGGTTTGCTCTACACCTTCCTTCCGGCCAACAGCAACTATACAGAAGGCATGAAATTCGGTGATATCTGGGGATTCGAAACCGAACGTTACTTCACAGTAGATGACTTTACATGGGATACAGCCGATGGTAAATGGCAAAGCGGAGCTTCCATCACCGGTTATGCTTCGGGCGTAGCCGACCAGACAGGTCTGCAGAACGGCAACTTCGTGTATGGCCCCGGTGACGTCAAGTTTGTCGACCAGAACGGTGATAAGAAGATCAATGCCGGTTCAGGCACGCTTGACGACCATGGTGACTTGAAGGTTATCGGTAACGCAATGCCACGCTACGAATATTCGTTCCGTCTTGGCGCAGCATGGAAAGGATTTGACGTTGACGTCTTCTTCCAGGGCGTAGGAAAACGTGACATGTGGGCAACCGGTTCGACCATCGTTCCTATGGGACAGAGCGGTTACGGTACATTCACCAACCAAACAAGCTACAATAAGGCTGAATATAACGGAACTCAACTAATGAGCTACGAAATCGATCAGAACAACACCTATCCTCGTATGTTCTCGGGAGCTGCTGCCAGCGGTAACATCTCGAATATCGGTATCGGTACTTATAACTTCTATCCTCAGGACCGTTATTTGATTAACCTCGCTTACCTGCGCGTGAAGAACCTGACCATCGGTTACACCATACCGCGCAATATCACACAGAAAGCATACATCCAGAAAGCACGCCTCTACTTCAGTGCCGACAATCTCGCATTCATCTATGCACCGGCTCGCAAATATCAGCTCGACCCCGAAATGACTACTTCAACTAGCTCATCCGTTCAGGGTTACAACAACTCGAACGCAGTCTTCGGTCGCACAATTCCACAGCAAGCTACACTTTCGTTCGGTATTCAGGTAACTTTATAATCTCTCAAATTCATTTGCAATATGAAAAAATTAATGATATTCGGTTCAGTTGCGGTATTGTTCGGCCTGACAAGCTGTGACGACTTCCTCAACGATAACCGATTCCCTCAGTCGTCCATTAGCCAGACTCCTGACTTCTATGAGAGTGAGGCGAATGTGCAGGGACAGACCAACAGGTTCTATACCGACTACACGGGATATGGCAACTCGACAAGTTACGGTGCCTACGGTATGAGCTTCCTCAGCGATGACCAATGTGGACGCCAATCTTTCGCCAACTGGACCTACACGAATGCAACAGCATCAATTTCGGCCTTCACAAGCCCCTACACTGAGATTCGTGGTGCAAACCTAATAATTGATGGTGTTGGAAAAGCCGCTTTCGGTGCTACTGCCGCCGGTAAGAACTACATTGCTATGGCTCGACTCCATCGCGCACGCCAGTACTACTATCTGGTAAAATACTTTGGAGATGTGCCTTATATTGACTATGTTCTTGACACCGACAGCCCCGAGCTTTACGGTCCACGCACTCCGCGTAACGAAGTAATGGACAATGTGGTGGCCGACCTCAACTACGCGATTGAAAACCTGTCGTTACAGTCAAATAAAGGTGCATTCTGTAAGGACCTCGCTTCGGCTATCAAGACTGAAGTTTGTCTTTTCGAAGGAACCTTTGCAAAATATATTGAGGGTGACAATTCCCGCGCACAGCAATACCTGCAAATGGCAGTTGCTGCTGGTGAAGAAATAGCCGGACGTTATCCCATCGGTTCGAGTATTGATTCCTACTGGGCAATCTATAATACGCTCAATACCGGCTTGAATTCCAACAGTGAAATCATTTGGTGTCGCACCTATTCCCAAGGATTGGCAATGCATTCCACCATTGACTACACCAACGCAACCGACGGTGTCGGCGGTATGACAAAAGATGCTTTCGATAGCTTCCTCTTCCTTGATGGAAAACCATTGGCATCAACCTCCTATGACACAAACGACAAGGGTAAACTCGTTGACTATAAAGATGCAGCAGGAAATGACATCAACTCCGGAGTTACTATCAATATCTCTGATTTGCTTGCCGTTCGCGACCAGCGTCTTTCAATGTGTATCTATGATTACGTCTTCTGGACCGGAACAACCTGGAATGCTCCAAATGCCAACGGTTTGGCATCTTCCACTGGTTACGGTATCAAAAAATACAATAACTTCAGCATCGCCCAAGCCGATGCTCAGGTTGCCAACAAGAACTACACTTCTTGCCCGTTGTATTGGGGAGCCAAACTGTATGTTGAAATAGCTGAGGCAAAAGCTGAGCTTGGCACCCTGACCGACCAGGATGTTGCCACTTACCTCAATCCGTTATATGCCCGTGCAGGTCTTCCCTCACAGACAGTTTCGAGCTTGAGTTCAATCAATGACCCGGCCAACAACATGGGAGTATCTTCATTGATTTGGGAGGTTCGTCGCTGCCGCCGTTGCGAATTGATGTATGATGGGTTCCGTTTCTTCGATCTTATCCGTTGGAAACAGCTTGACAAGATGGATCAAAATCAGTATCCCAACACGCGCATTGGTGCCAACATCTCGGCTTGGCTTGAGGAAGGCAATGACTATCGTAATGATAATGGATACATTCTTTCTTGGCCCGACGTTCGCAACTTCAACAACACGCCTGCATCAGGTTCACCTTGGGGTTTGCCGCGTGAGTATTTCTACCCGATTCCAACTGGCCAGATTGACCTCAACCCGGCTTTGACACAGAACCCAGGTTGGGCATCATAAACTTTGGATAATACTCTATAAGAAGAGGCGAGGAGAAATCCCCGCCTCTCTTTTTATTATAATGACAAGATATCTCAAAAAGTGAGTTCCGTAATTTGCAATACATAACTATAATTAGTCTTTTAGCGTGGCTAAAGGATCAAAGCCAATATCCTTTGGTATAACTTCAGAACCTTCATAAAAGTAAAAACCTAATACTTTCTAACGAAATCAAATGACTAAAAATGTATCCCATAAACCATAAACTACAAAATATGTTGCAAAACATAAAAAAATATTCAAATAACTATTTTTTCATATTTCAATAACTTAGCTCAAAACATGACCAAAATTGAATAGGTTCCTTATTATAAGCTTAATATTTTTTGAAAATAGTTAAAAAAAATAAATTATGTTTGCGGTAGAAAAACATCCGAATCTCATTATATATAGTTAAAAGCATCCGACTTTTCTCCTTTGAATTTAAAGCTAATAACATCAGAAATTTTATCACATATACCAATTATTTATGAGAAAAAATCTATTGTTAACCGCGCTGCTTCTGACAGCCGGGATGCCTTGTTTCAATGCAATGGCAGCTCCGGAACCACAAAGTCAGAGTCAGGCAACTTCTCGTGCTACCGGTACGGTTCTTGACGAGAATGGCGATCCTTTGACAGGAGTCTCTGTCATTGTTAAAGGTACAAACAACGGTGCATCCACCGACCTGGATGGTAATTTCAGCATCAATGCCAAAATTGGCAGCACGCTGATTTTCCGTTATGTTGGCTACGACCAGGCCGAGGCAGTGTTCAACGGAGAACCCGTTATTGTCACACTCAAACCCAATTCTACCAACCTCGACGAAATCGTCGTGACCGCGCTCGGTATCAAAAAAGACCGCAAGGCACTGGGTTATTCGGTTACTGAAATGCAGTCCGACGAGATTCTTGAAAACAAGAGTCCGAACGTAATCAACGCTCTTGCAGGTAAAGTAGCAGGTGTGCAGGTCACTCAGTACAGCGGTGCTGCCGGTGCCGGTGCAAACATCACCATCCGTGGTGGTAACTCTTCATCCGAAGGCCGCTCGAACGAACCTCTGTTCGTTGTCGACGGTATCATCTACGACAACTCCACTACGGTTGTAGGTAACTCGGGTACCGACGGTATGACCCGTTCCAACACCACCTATTCAAACCGCGTGATGGACATCAACCCCGAAGACATCGAATCGATGTCAATCCTTAAGGGTGCGGCCGCTTCGGCTCTTTACGGTTCACGCGCTGCCGACGGTGTCGTTGTAATCACAACCAAGAAAGGTTCGGAAGGAACTGTCAAAGTCAACTTCTCGAGCAACGTGACCGCGTCGTGGGCCAACAAACTTCCCGAAACCCAGACGACTTTCGGACGCGGTGTATACACATCCAACGGAGTCTTCAACGACCAGACATATCAGTCATGGGGTAAGAAAATCTCCAACGAACCCATCTATGACAACATCGGCAACTTCTTCCAGACAGGTGCCGTGTTCGACAACACTGTAAGCATCTCGGGCGGTAGCAAGAACACCACTTTCTTCCTCTCGGCTTCTAACTACGACCAAGGAGGTATCGTCCCCGAAACCGGCTATAACAAAACAACTTTCCGTTTCAACGGTGAGCAGAAAATCTGGAAATTCACCATCGGAGCAAACGCCGCCTATTCTATCGCCCGCACCGACAAGACCCTGACTTCAGGTGGTCTCTACGGAGGTGGCGGTACAGGTGCCATGAACGGTGTGTTCACATGGCCCCGCACCGAGGACATGAGCCACTACCTGACCGAAGACGGACAGAAATACCGTCTGTTCGAAGGTATCTGGGCACTTGAGGACGATAAGGAAAATCCCTACTGGATTGTCAATAAGGACAAGATCAACGACAAGACAAACCGTTTCACCGGTTCTTTGAACGTCAACTTCGACATCACCGACTGGTGGAGCATCAACGCCCGCTTCGGTCTTGACAACTACACCACCGACGGTTACACCTACATCGCTCCGGGTTCGGTTGTCAGCCCCAAATATCAGAACGGTCGTCTAAGTAAGAGTGACTATGTTTACAACTACAACTCAACGACCTTGATGACCAGCATCAACAAGAATCTGGGTGACTTCACCGTTGGCGGACTCGTTGGTATGACTGCCGAGGCGACAAAGCGTCACAACCAGACCCACTACGGTTACAACTTCATCACCCCCGGAACAATCAGCTTCGGAAACATCGCTACCACCGACAAGTTCTTCACCGACGCCACATCAAAAAAGCGTCTCGTTGGTGTATACGGTGAGCTTCGCTTCGACTGGAAAAACACATTGTTCCTCAGCGTAACAGGACGTAACGACTGGTCTTCGACTCTTCCTAAGGAAAACCGCTCATATTTCTATCCTTCGGTCAACGCTTCGTTCGTATTCACCCAGCTCCTGCAGGATAAGGGCATCATGGGCAGCGATGTATTCTCCTTCGGTAAGATCCGCGGTTCATGGGCACGTGTCGGTAAGGACGCAAACGCCTATGCCACCAACACCTATGTTTGGGACCCCTACCCCTACAACGGATTCGTTGGTATTGCTAACAGTTGGTCAGGAGGTAACCCCTATCTGAAGCCTGAAATCCAGGATTCCTGGGAAATCGGTGCCGAACTGAAATTCTTCAACAACCGTTTCGGAATTGACTACACCTACTATCATACCGAAACAAGCGAACAGATCGCTCAGCCGCGTCTGTCCAACGCTTCCGGATTTATCTTCACCTCCATCAACTCGGGTTCGGTTATCAACACCGGTATGGAAATAGCAATCAACGCTGTTCCTGTCACAAACCGTGACTTCACCTGGGACATGTCGCTCAACCTGGCCTACAACAAGGGTCGTCTTGGCAAGTTCCTTGAGGGAGTGCAGTACTTCTACCCCACCGACGCTCAGTTCGGTACAGTTAAATCTGCTTCAATTCCAAAAGTAGAACAGTACAAAGCCGATGGAAGCCTCAATCTTGACTATGGCAAGAACTACTTCCTCGGTTTGACAGGTAGCGAATTCTATGTAGACCAGGAAACAGGTCAATACCAGGTTGACCCGGCAACCGGTCTCTATCGCGTCAACAATAACAACGTCATCGTAGCAAACCGTGAGCCGAAACTTTTGATGGGCTTCACCAACACGCTTTCCTACAAGGGACTCTCACTGTCGTTCCTGCTCGATTTCCGATTCGGTGGCGCAGTTTACGATGGAACCTCCTATGTAATGACTTCCAATGGTCTTGACAAGCGCACCTTGCTCAACGACCGTCAGTCGGTTACCGTCTCAGGTATCGACTATGTCTCGGGAGAACCATTCAACCAGACCTACGAGGCCGGCAAGGAATATGAAATCGGTGGTGTAACCCGTTCTGGAGAATATATGATCCAGCAGTACTGGAACAATTACCTGTCGAACTCCCATCACTTCCTGACCGATGTAAACTGGCTCAAGCTACGCTATATCTCACTGACCTATGATTTCACCCGCTTGCTCAAGAGCCGCAGAGTCATCAAGGGTCTCACAGCCAGCGCTACTGCCAGCAACGTATTCACCATCACTAACTACAAGGGAATGGATCCTGAAGTCTCGACCGCCGGCGGTACAGGTGGTGCCGGCTCTACCGGTATCGACTACTGCTCGGTTCCTGCAACTTCAAGCTTCACCTTCGGTGTAACCCTAACATTCTAAAAAATAAAGGAGAATCACAATGAATAAGAATTTGTTCAAATATATCGCTTTTTGCGGAGTGTTGGGTCTGGGCCTGACATCCTGCGAAGAATGGCTCGATGTCAACGTTGACCCCGATAGCCCAAACAACGAGTCGATTCTCGTCGAGAACCGTCTGCCCTGGATTCAGAAGGAATACACCTATAGCGCAGGATGTGCTAATACCCGTACGTTCTCGACCTGTGGAGGTTTTTATTCAACCAACGCATCGATGAACGCAATGTCAGTAACTTGGGCTTGTAATAACGGAATATCCACGACTCCATATCAGACATGGTTTACCGGTACGAGCTCGAATGTAATCGACCTCTATAACAAGGCCCAGTCGGAAGGTGCCTACCACTACATGGGTGCTGCCCTGGTCGTTCAGGCCCTGGGATTCATGGAAATGGCCGACCTTTACGGTGAGATGCCTTTCACAGAAGCGCTCCCCGGAAATGCAGCTCCTGCCTATGACAACGGAAAGACAATCTGGGAAGGTTGCATGGCAAAAATTGACGAGGCCATCGACCTCTTCAACACCCCCCAGGCAGCCGGTGCAACTCCGTTGTCATCGGGCGACATCTGGAACGGTGGTGACGTCCAGAAATGGATCAAGCTTTGCTACGGCCTGAAGGCCCGCTGGTTGCTTCGCCTGACAAAGAACGCCAGCTACTATGATCCGCAGGCAATCCTCGCAGCCCTCGCGAACGCTCCCCAAAGCGTTGACGACAACACCTACCAGGCTTGTTTTGATGTCAAAGGTGACCAAACCGACTTCCTCCTTGGCGACCCCATCATGACCAACGGAAACTGGGACACCGCAGCTTACGGCAAGACCCAATGGGCTTCGAAATACTTCATAGACCTGCTGACCAATATGCGTGGTGCTGGCGTTGAAGACCCCCGCGCCGACAAACTGATTCCTTCATCAATGACCAACATCGTTCTTGACGAATCAGGTCACGTCAAAAGCTACAGCTGGCGTCGTGCGGTTGGCGTTGACCTCTATGGCGACGCAAAACGCCTCGTTGCCGGTGGCGCAGCTTCAATTGGCGTACAGACATTGGCCTTGAATGATGTTACAATGAACTATACTATTGAAGACTCATCAGATTTAACAGAATTTGTAGAGGGAGTGGCTTCGAATGGTTACGTGCAAACAACGGCAACTGAACTGAGTGGTCGTCAATATAATGTTGACGGTAATAAGGTTTCTGTATGCTACCCTGCAGGTGCATGGTATGTCAATTCTAATAACTATGTTCTCGCAGGTGACACTGCCTACGTAAACCTCAACACAGGTTCTCAGAACACCAACAACGGAACCTGGGGAATGCCAGCCAACGACACATACTATCACTCAAACGATGCTGCGGCAGCCAATGCAGGAGCTGTTTCGGGAACAGGTTCGTTCCAGATTTACCCACAGTCGGACTTCGACGTTTTGACCTATGCCGAGATGTGCTTCATCAAGGCCGAGGTTCTGATGCGTAACGGTGATGCCAGCGGCGCGTTGACAGCCTACAAGGCAGGTATCCAGGCCAGCATGGACCGCATGCAGAACAAGCTCAACCAATGGGCAGGTTCCTATGAAAATCCGAACATGCAGCCGATGGACCCGACAGCCATCTCCAACTACATGTCGAGCGCAGCCGTTTGTCAGAACGCAGGCGACCTGACAATGAGCGACATCATGTTGCAGAAGTATATCGCAATGGGATGGAGCATTGAGAACTGGGTCGACATGCGTCGCTTCAACTATTCGGCCGGCAACATCGGTTCGTTCGGGGTGGTTTATCCCGGTTACGGTCGCACAAAAGTGTTTACCGGTAGCGCAGCATTGCGTGGTTCAGGTCCTGACGATGTTCAATACTGGATTCGTCGTTGGCAATTGCCTCCAACATTGGAGTTAGCCTATAACACAATTAATGCTTTGGCAATGAATGCAAATGCCCAGGAGCCCTTCATCTGGAGCATTCCGGTATGGTGGGACTGCACCTCCGATGCAGAATATGAGGCTTATCTGAAGTAACAGATTTTACATTCTTCATAATGGGAATGTCTCGGGAATTTGGTCCCGGGACATTCTTTTTTGTTGACCTGATCATCAAAATATGTTGCAAAACATAAAAAATTTCGAAAATTTCCAATAAACGATAAGTCAATAAATTAAGAATCGTGACAAGCCAATAATTTACATTTTTTAAACTTTGGAAACATATTTTTTGATTTTGGTTAAAAAAAATGAATTATGTTTGTATTGCAAACCTTAACTATACCATTCACTAGAAAAGTCAAACCTGAGAAACTTCAGAAATTATCACAAATACCAATTATTTATGAGAAAAAATCTGTTACTGACGGCGCTGCTTCTGACGGCAGGAGTTTCCGGCATAGGATTTAATGCTTATGCGGCTCCTGAACCTCAGAATCAGAACCAGAATGTTGTATCCATTACAGGTACTGTATTGGATCAGAACGACGAGCCAATCATTGGCGCGACCGTGTTACCCGTTGGCTATGAAAGTGCAGCTACTGCTACCGACGTAGACGGACATTTCAGAATCAACGTACCCGAAGGAACCCTAGTTAGAGTTTCCTATGTAGGCTACCAGACCGAGGAGGTCAAAGCATCTCAGAACATGTATGTTTACATGACTCCGACAACCGAATATCTCGACGAGGTTGTCGTAGTGGGATTCGGTACACAGCGTCGTGTCGACTTGACCGGTGCGGTTTCTACCGTAGACGTTCCCCGTGTCATGGAGAGTCGCCCTGTTCAGGACGTGACCAAGGCCCTCCAGGGTAATATACCGGGGTTGACCATCACCACAACCGACGGTAGCATCTGGACCGATGCCTCTGTAAAGATTCGTGGAGTCGGCACCCTGTCCAACGGCCAGGATTCAAGCCCTCTTATCGTAGTTGACGGTGTGGCAGTAGACAACCTTAACTTCGTAAATCCTGAAGACATCGCCGATATCTCGGTATTGAAGGATGCTGCTTCTACATCAATCTATGGTGCGCGCGCTGCTTTCGGTGTGCTGTTGATTACCACCAAATCGGCCAACAAGGAGGATAAGGTATCGGTCCGCTACTCCAACAACTTTGCTTGGAGCCAAGCAACTTATCTGCCAACCTTCGCAAGTGCAGTTGATGAAGCTTACGTAGCTCTGCAGGCAAACTATCGTGGTATGGCTGCAGCCGCCAACACTGAAGTAGGTAACATGCCTTATGAGGCTATTATTCCTTATCTGGAAGCATGGACCAAACAACACAATGGCAAGCTTTACACTGACTTCCGCGAACTTCGTCCTTATGTTAGCGATAGCGACGTTGGTGACTATCGTCTATTTGAAAATGGAAGCATTTATAAATATGCTCAATGGGATGTTAAGAAGCTTGCGTTCAACAATGCTTCACCAGCCCAGAAACACAACGTTTCGTTGGAAGGACAGAGCGGCAAGACTAACTACCGCCTGTCGTTCGGCTACGACTCAAAGCAAGGGTTGGAAAGAATCAACCCCCAAAAGATGCAACGTTATATGGCCAATGCCAACATTTCGACCGAAATTTTCCCATGGTTGAAAGCCGGTGCGATTGTAAACTGGACCCAGCGTAATTTCTCATGGCCCGACCTTTCAATTAACACCTATCAGTACTTGTGGCGTTGGAACAGCTTCATTCAAGCATTCGGATGGATTGATGACGAGAATGGAAATCCACGTTACTTCCGTAACCCGCTTGCATATCGCGAACTTGCCTATATCGACCACCAAACCGATCGCCAGACACGTCTTCAGGGATGGATGCAGGCTACACTTTTCAAAGATTTGACTCTACGTGGCGAATTCAACTATGACATTCGCACTTCAAAGACCAATGAAGGTTGGACCCCGGCAACAGTTTGGGACTGGAGCGGAAATTTGCAGCCCTATACGACTCCGACACAGGCAACTTCTTATGCCGACGTTACACGTTGGGACAGCGACCGCTGGACAATGAACATCTATGCAACTTATGACCATATGTTCCCTCACAGCAATCACTTGAAAGTGATGGTTGGTTCACAGGCCGAACGTTACAGCTACGATTATTTCAACGGCAGATATCGTGGTCTTATTGACTATGACCTTGTAACTCCTAACCTGACCGACGGTGGCTCGACAGGATACACCGCTCCTTCAATCTCAAGGAAACACAGAGCTACAGCTGGTTTCTTCGGTCGTATCAACTATGACTGGAATGGAATCTGGTTGTTGGAATTGAACGGACGTTACGACGGTTCGAGCCGTTTCCCTGCAAATCACCAGTGGGCGTTCTTCCCCTCAGGTTCGGCAGGTTACCGCTTCTCAGAAGAAAAATACTTCGAACCTCTTCGTGACTGGTGGAGCAACGGTAAGCTCCGCGGTTCAATCGGTTCAATCGGTAACGAAGCTGTTGGTGACAATGTGTTTATCTCTACTATTTCTAAGGCAGGAAAGGCAAACTGGATTGGTTCGACCGGTAACCTTGACTACTGGAACCTTCCCGGTGTTGTTTCGAGCAACCTGACTTGGGAACGTGTTACAACCTACGACATCGGTATCGACCTCGGCTTCCTGAACAACTCGCTGAACCTTTCGTTTGACTGGTATCGTCGCGACACCAAGGACATGCTGACACAAGGTGAAGTTCTTCCGACCGTATTCGGAGCTTCAAACGCTTTGACAAACGCCGGTTCACTTCGTACCAACGGATGGGAACTCGCATTAAACTGGAATCACTCATTTGGTGACGCCAACGTTTATGCAACCTTCATGATTGCCGATGCAAAAACAAAAGTAACAAAGATAAGCAACCCCGCCGGTACAATCTATCAGGCAATACCTTATAACACTGACCGCGGACGTTACTATGAAGGCCAATATGTCGGTGACATCTGGGGCTTCGAATTCGACCGTTTCTTCACAGTAGATGACTTCACATGGAACACTGCCGATGGCAAATGGGCTCCCGGTGCATCACAGACTGGTTATGCTCCCGGCATTGCCGACCAAAGTGGTTTGCAAACAGGTGCATTCATCTATGGTCCTGGTGACGTGAAGTTCAAAGACCTCGATGGCAATGGTGTTATAAACAATGGCACACAGGTTATCAGTGACCACGGTGATGCTAAGGTTATCGGTAACATGATGCCTCGCTACGAATACTCGTTCCGTCTGGGCGGTTCATGGAAAGGCATTGACATCGACATGTTCTTCCAGGGTGTTGGCAAGAGAAACGTTTGGAACGTCAGTTCTAACGTGGTGCCCTTGGCACAGACCGCAGCCGGTATATTCGAATGGCAGCTTTCTTATAACAGCATTTCTTATGACACCGATGCCGATGGAAACCGCTATGTTGCAGGTTATAACGTAGACCAGAACAATCTTTATCCCGTTCCCTACGGACCTAACTTCAGCTTCGGCACATGGCAAACTATGTTTGGACAGGGCGTTAACAACTTCCTCCCGTCATCACGTTATTTGACCAACATGGCCTACCTGCGTTTCAAGACTTTGACAATCGGTTACACTCTCCCCTACGAATGGACAAAGTATGCATTAATTCAGAATGCTCGCATCTATTTCTCGGCTGAGAACCTTTGCATGCTCTACAACGGCGCTAAGAAATTTGGTATCGATCCCGAAATCTTCGGTGGTGACAATGGTTCAGGATCAATGGGTGTTGCATCCTTCGGTCGCACATATCCCATGCCAAAAACATTCTCATTCGGTATTCAGGTTACATTCTAAAAATGAAATCAGACATGAAAAAATATCTATATATATTACTAACGGCCGGAACGATTGCGTCTCTGACAAGTTGTAACAAACTGCTGGACGACAACCGTTACCCGGAGGATACTCAGACCAATAGTCCTGAGTTCTGGAACAACGTAGTTAATGTTCAGGGTGAGGTAAACGGATTGTACAACTACTACTACGGCTACGGTAATGCAGCTGGACGTAACGGTACATTCTACTTCCAGTCACTGAACGACGACCAAATTGGTGACGTTGAAAACGGTGGTTTCAAACAGTGGGACAACCTGACAGTACCTGGAGCCCAAACTTCATGGAACAATTCCTATATAGTTATACGTCGTTGTAATTATATCATCGAGAATGTGGCCACTAACTCGATGTCGCCATCCCAGAAGGCCAATTTCATGGGTATGGCAAAGGTTAACCGTGCACGTGAAAACTATAGCCTGGTTCAGCATTTCGGAAACGTACCTCTGATAATGCAAGTTATAGACCCCAGCGACGACGCTCTCCTCTATGGTCCTGCAACCGACCGCAACGTTGTCATGGACTCTGTTGTAGCTGACCTTGACTATGCAATTGCTAATATCGGAACTGTGAAGGAGCCTCTTGACTTCTCTCAGGATATGGCTAGAGCTCTGAAGGTAGAAGCATGTCTTTACGAGGCAACATATCAAAAATATTACAACAACGACAACACCCGTGCCAATCAATTTTTCCAAATGGCCGTAGACGCTGCTGCTCAGTTATTGAACAAATATTCATTCTGCAGCGACTATGCATCAATCTACAATTCATGCTATAGCGGTGAAGACGGAATTGCTCTCTTGCAGAACAATCCTGAAATCATCTTCATGAAGGCCTACGAAAGAGGTGTCGTTTCCAATTCGATTTCGAAATATACTGCTACAGCAACTCCAATCGATGGAATGTCGAAGGATGCTTTTGACAGTTATTTGTTCGTTGACGGAAAGCCATTGGCATCAACATCTGAGAACACCTCCGATATGGGTTACATGGATGAGACAGGTCTTTGCATCCAGAATCTTCTGGACGTTCGCGACAAACGTTTGTCAGCTGTTATCGACCCTTATGTATATTATGACGGACTGCCTTGGAAACGTAGCAATTCCGACTTAATGACATCCCTTTCGGGCTACGGTTGCAAAAAGTTCAGCAATCCGTTGATGAACACTGCTTCAGCTCAGACCGATTCGCAAGGTTTCCTTGCAGCTCCTTTGTTCTGGATCTCAAAAGTCGCTTTGGAATATGCCGAGGCTAAGGCTGAAATGGGAACTTTGACCGATGCCGACCTGAACATTTCGTTGAATCCGCTTTATCTAAGAGCCGGATTGCCCGCACAGACGGTTTCAAGTCTGAGTTCAATCAACGACCCTGCCAACAACATGGGAGTTTCTTCTTTGATTTGGGAAGTACGTCGTTGCCGCCGTGCCGAACTGATGTATGACGGTTACCGTTACTGGGACCTTATTCGCTGGCATCAACTTGACAAACTGGATACAACCAAATATCCTAACATAAACTTAGGCGCGAACATCACTCCGGCTTTGGAAGTTGCTCCTGCTAACAATGTTAACGGTTACTTCCAGATGTTCCCCAACAACCAGCGCATATTCGAAGATAAATACTATCTCTATCCTATCGGTCAGACTCAGATTAACCAAAATCCGAATCTTAAACAGAATCCGGGATGGAATTGATCCTTCGGGAAAGTAATTGAATAATTAACATAAGGGTTTGTCAAATTTCAAGTATCTTTGACAAACCCTTATTTTTTACAAGCAAATCTCATTATCATGAAACTTAAAAACATCCTGCTCGCTTTGGCATTAGTTTCGACAGTTGCCACCGCTTGCAAAGGAAACAAACAGGCCGAAGAGGCCGATGAGCCCGAAGTAATTGTCGGGGCCGCACAAACTGAAAAATATCTGCCGTTACTCAAAGGCAAGAAGGTTGCTCTATTCTCAAATCATACCGGTATGGTTGATGACAAACACACACTTGATATACTGCTTGAAAACGGAATTGACGTTGTGGCCATATTTTCACCTGAACATGGTTTCCGCGGTGATGCCGATGCCGGTGAACATGTAAGTAGCGGTGTCGACGAAAAAACAGGAGTACCTATTGCATCTCTTTACGACCGCAACCGCCGTGGACCGAATCAAGAGCTGATTGATAGTCTGGACGTTATTGTATCCGATATTCAGGACGTTGGTTTGAGATATTACACCTACTATGCTACCATGATCAAGCTCATGGAAATAGCAGCTGCTAACGGCAAGGAATTTTTGATTCTTGACCGTCCTAATCCCAACGGAATGTATGTCGACGGTCCTATCCTCGACATGAAATATCGTTCGGGGGTCGGTCGCCTACCAATTCCGGTGGTTCATGGCATGACTCTTGGCGAATTAGGCATAATGGCAAATGAGATGGGATGGCTGGATGACAGTGTGAAGGTTGAGTCGTTGACTGTGGTTCCGGTCGAGAATTATACCCATTCGACACGTTACGAATTACCAATTGCTCCGTCACCCAATCTTCGCGATATGAAGGCAATTTACCTCTACCCGGCAACCTGCTATTTCGAGGCTACTCCCGTTAGTCTGGGCCGTGGAACTGATTTCCCCTTCCTCGTGTATGGTCATCCCGACATGAAAGGTGAAGGACATGAATTCGAGTTCACTCCTGTTAGTTCCTACGGTGCAAAGGAACCGCCTTTGCAGGACCAGCTGTGCTACGGTGTTGACTTACGCGAGATATCCGATGACGATGCGATAGCCCAAGGGGTAACGATGGCCTACGTCATTGACGCTTATAACACACTCGGTATGGGTGACGAATTCTTCAGGAACAATTTCGAAAAGCTGATTGGTCGTGGCGACATTCGCCAGATGATTGAGGAAGGAAAAAGTGCTGAAGAAATCAAAGCAACCTGGGCCGACGACGTTGCCAAATTCAAAGAACAGCGCAAACCGTTCCTGTTGTACGAGGAATAAATTCAGTTCCTAGTTCTTAGTTAATAACTGGTTAATTATGACATGAAGAGTACGGATTATAAAGAGTTACTGGTTTGGCAAAAATCAATCGAATTGGTTAAGTTTATATATTTGATATTAACGAATTTTCCAAAAGATGAAAGATATAATATAATTGACCAAATTAAAAGAGCTGCAATATCGGTACCATCCAATATAGCCGAAGGACAATCAAGAGAATATACTAAGGATTTTATACATTTTCTATTCATTTCTCGTGGTTCCTTGGCAGAATTAGAAACTCAATTTATAATTAGTAAAGAACTTGGAATGATAAATGAGAACTTATTAGAAGATATTCTAATCAGAACTAAAGAAATTAACAAAATGATAGGTGGTTTAATCGATTATTTAAGAAAATCATTAAAGAAATAAAAAGACCAGGAACTAGGAACTAAGAACTAAGAACTAGCAACTAAGAACTAGCAACTAAGAACTAGCAACTAAAAATGGATAAAGCTTGGATTATAATTGGCGTTATAGTGGCCTATTTCGCCGTACTTCTGATAATTTCCTATATTGCCGGAAGAGGATCTGACAACAGTACGTTCTTCACGGGCAACCGCAAGGTCCCCTGGATTGTTGTTGCCATCGCCATGATTGGCGCGCCAATCTCGGGAGTAACGTTCATCTCGGTACCCGGAATGGTGGTTGGGAAAGGATATGCCTATCTGCAAATGTGTCTTGGCTTCATTGTGGGCTATTTTACAATCGCATGGGTCCTTATCCCGATGTTTTATCGTCATAACCTGATTTCCATATATGGTTTCCTTGAAAAACGTTTTGGAAATTCTACTTATAAGACCGGAGCCTGGTTCTTCTTCCTTTCGAAAATGCTGGGAGCAGCAGTTAGGTTCTTTGTGGTTTGCGCAGTTCTGCAACTTTTAGTGTTTGGTCCGTTGAATTTGCCATTCTACTTCACGGTTATAGTAACAATAGCTTTAATTTGGCTTTACACCGTCCAAGGAGGAGTAAAATCAGTTATCTGGACCGACACCCTTAAAAGCTTCTGCCTTATCATGTCGGTCATCCTGTGCATTTTCTTCGTAATGTCGAATCTTGGATTCTCATTCAAGGAAATGACAACGGCAATTGCAAACCATCCGACATCACAGATGTTCTTCTTCGAGAACCTCAAGGAAGGAACCTATTTTTGGAAACAGTTCGTTGCGGGTGTGTTCATGGCCATTGCGATGACAGGGCTCGACCAGGACATGATGCAAAGAACCCTCGCTTGTAAAGACTCGAAGGATTCCCAGAAGAACATGATTGTTAGCGGAATCATCCAATTCTTCGTAATCGCACTGTTTTTGTTGCTTGGAACGTTGCTGGCAATCTACATGGAAAACAAGAATGTCGAGATGCCGGCAAAGACCGACGACATTTTCGCTACTGTTGCCTTTCATGACGATATGCCCATCATCGTTGGAATACTCTTCATTCTGGGCCTGGTAGCTGCAGCCTACTCGGCGGCTGGTTCGGCACTGACTTCACTGACAACTTCGTTCACTGTCGACATTCTGCAGGCCCATAAGAAAGATGACGCTGAAAAGTTGACTCGCAAGAGAAAAGGAGTTCATTTCTTCATGTCGATTATCATGGGAGCTGTCATTGTGATTTTCTACTACCTGAGCGAACAGGATGCAATCAGTGCGGTCTACACTCTGGCGTCCTACACCTACGGACCAATACTGGGACTATTCGTCTATGGGATGTTCTTCAAGAAACCGGTCCATGACAAATGGGTTCCGGCAATATGCATTCTTGCTCCATGTCTGTCATGGTGCATTCAATGGGCATTAAAGCAAACTTTCGGCTATGAGACCAGCTTCGAATTGCTGTTGATGAACGCCTTCTTGACGTTAATCGGATTGCTTTGTATTTCAGGGGGTAAGAAAGAGACGGTCGCCCAAATCGATTAAGAACTATTTGTTCTTAATCTTCTGGTGACGATCCATCAAATCGCGGGTGAATTTACGCTCGACTCCTTTTAACAGAAACATTTGACGAGAGTTCAGTATTTTACTGAACTCTTCTTTATATTTCATGTCGATCTCGACTTCTTTTGCCTTTACCTCATAGATTGCTTCGGTCGCTTTCTGATAGTCAAGATCGGTTGCTTCTCCTTTCAGTTCGTAGACACGCCGTTCCATCAGGCGCACCTCTTGGTTCACTTTGCGGTTCTCATCCTCCATGTGGTCATAGAGTGGAAAAAATGCATTCTGCTGTTCTTTTGTCAACTTAAGCTCCTTTGCCAGGAACTGATGTTTCAGTTCACGAACCTCCTGGAACCATTTCTGGCGGTCTTCCTTTGATTGTGGCATCTCGCCATGAAAGGGAGTTCGGTGATGACCGGCGGTTGCGTTAATTGGGAACAAAAAAGAGAGGGAAAGAAGAAGCGACAAAATAGTTTTCATGACATCAATTATTTAGATCATCAACTGATAGGCCTTCGTTATAAAGGTTGTCGAGAATATCATATTCATCGATGGAATAATATACATAGTCATCGACAAAATCGTTGTTGCTCAAGGCTGCTGTGATATTATTCGATTCAAACGAGAGGTTATTTTCCTTCATCAAAGAGAACATCTTGGTCATACACCAAACGCCGGCGAACATAGCCGCCATATAAATATAGGGACGATAACGATCCCACCACGACCTTTTGTCGTTGGATTCTACTGCAGTTGGATTCTCAGCCGCTTCATTGCGAGGCAGCAAATTGACCATTTTCGCTGAAAAATCTTCAAAATATCCTTCCGGAACATTCATGCCATCGGGAATTCGTTTGTCTTCCAACGAAATTCGTTTATGTGATTCCATTTTTGAATTCTTTTTATCCATTAGACTGCAGTTTCCCTTTAAGGTTTAGTCTGTATTGAAAAAGTTAACAGTAAACAATTTTATCTCCAGTCAATCGGAGTCTTACCATGTTTCTCAAGATAATCATTGGCAAGGGAAAAATGATGGTTTCCAAAGAAACCTCGATGGGCCGACAAAGGTGAAGGGTGGGGAGACGACAGAACCAGATGTCTTGTTTTGTCGATGTGCTCGCCTTTCTTAATAGCATAACTTCCCCATAGAATGAACACCAAGTTGTTCATTTCATTGTTTAACTTCTCAATTACTGCATCGGTGAAAATTTCCCAGCCTTTTCCCTGATGAGATCCGGCCCTACCTTCTTCAACGGTTAATGTTGAGTTCAACAGCAAAACGCCCTGACGTGCCCAACGCGACAAATCACCATCATGGCTGATGGGAACATTCAAATCGCAAGAGATTTCCTTGAAGATATTTACCAACGACGGCGGAAGGGGAACTCCACGATTTACAGAGAAGCAGAGACCATTGGCCTGCCCATGACCATGGTAGGGGTCCTGACCTAAAATAACCACCTTCACATCACTGAATGGAGTAATGTCAAAGGCAGCAAAAATCTTACCACCCGGAGGATAGACTTGAGTTTGGGAATAGCGTTGACGAACGAACCCTGTCAATTCTTTGAAATAGGGTTTATACCATTCATCCTTCAAAACTTCCAACCAACTCGGCTCTATTCGAATAGACGACATTCGGTAAAGAATTTAAGGCAATCGAAAAAAATTCTTATAACTCCAACGGATGCAATATAATAAAAAAATCCCGGAATGAACCGGGATTTTTATTAATATTATCTATCAGGCATTATTTGCCGGTGGAGTCTTAGAGGACTTCTTTTGTTTCTTAGGTGCCGTTGTAGCTGAACTTGCAGCTATCGCCTTCTTTTCACGTGACAACTGTTGACGACGGTCGGTCAGATAAGCAACAGGAGCCGCAATGTATATTGTTGACAAGGTTCCCGTGATTACACCAAACAACATAGCGAAAATAAAGCTACGCAATGAATCGCCACCCAGAATAAAGATGCACAGAAGTACGAGCATCGTAGATCCGGAGGTTATGATCGTACGTGACAAGGTTGAATTGATTGAACGGTTAACCAAGGAGAAGAAGTCTTGCTTTGGATAAAGACTGATGTTCTCACGCACACGGTCAAACACAACCACCGTATCATTAATTTGATAACCGATTACCGTTAGGATAGCAGCAATGAACGATTGATCAATTTCCATTGCAAACGGGAACACACCCCAGAATAGTGAATAGAAACCGATAATTGTGAACGCTGTAAAGGCTACTGCTGCGAGCGCACCCAAAGAGAAAGCGATGTTGCGGAAACGGAGCAGAATATACAGGAACATTGCTATAAGTGCGATAATAACCGCAATATATGCATCATTCCTCATGTCGTCGGCCACAGTAGGACCTACTTTCTGAGATGACAGGATACCTTGGGTTTCATCGGTAGTTGAGAACTGTTCGGCTGTCATTCCGGGACGAAGATCGGGCTGCAATGCGTTAAACAGCTTGCCGGTTATTTCTTCTTCAACACCTGGATTGTCGTCGTCAATCTTATAGTTTGTGGAAATTCGAACCTGATTGGAGTTCTCGATAGTTATAACGCTAACCGAAGCCTCAGGGAATTCAGGAGCAAGGCGAGCCTGCAGATCTGTTGTGCTGACAGGTTTGTCGAATTTGACAACATAGTTCCTACCACCCGAGAAGTCGATACCTTGATTCAAACCACGGCAGAAGAATGAGATTACAACTGCGATGATGAAGATTGAGCAAACGAGGGCGGCGCCTTTGCGCTGACCGAGAAAGTCGACCTTAGTGTTGAGAAGCCAGTTGCGTGAAATCTTGGTGTCAAATGTCAATGACTGGAAGGCCTTGCTCTTCGCTCCGATGATGAACACCAGACGTGTCAGATAAACTGCGGTGAAGAACGAGCAGGCGATACCGATGATCAAGGTTGTAGCGAAACCTTTGATAGGACCTGTGCCGTAGAGGAGCAGAACAACACCGGTGATGATTGAGGTCAAGTTGGAGTCAAAGATGGCTGAGAAGGCGTTGCTGTAACCGTCGGCTATAGCTGTACGAACATTCTTGCCTGAGCGAAGTTCTTCCTTCGTACGCTCGAAAATGAGCACGTTGGCGTCAACTGCCATACCGAGTGCGAGCACGATACCTGCTATACCCGAGAGAGTCAGGACAGCCTGGAATGACGATAGGATACCGAAAGTAAAGAAGAGGTTAAATACCAAACCAAGGTCGGCAACAAGTCCGGGGATAATGCCGTAGATGAATCCCATGAAGATCATCAGGACTACCAAAGCAATGATAAACGAAAGGAATCCGGCCTTGATTGCCTGTTCACCGAGTGACGGACCGATTACCATGTCGGAGATGATGTCGACTTTGGCGGTCATCTTACCACTCTTAAGAACGTTGGCGAGGTCTTGGGCTTCTTCTACGGTGAAGTTACCGGTTATCTGAGAACGTCCGCCATCGATGGCGCTGTTGACTCTCGGGAAAGAGTAGACATAATCGTCGAGGACAATGGCGACCGATTTACCGATGTTGGCACCGGTCACGCGCGACCATTGCTTTGCACCTTCGTTGTTCATGGTCATTGAAACGACATTACCCTGAAGGTTGTCGAAGTCGGCTGATGCCGAAATAACGCATGAACCGTCGAGAGCAGGTTTTCCGTTGTTAGTCTTGAGGGCTATAAGTGTGTAAAGCTCCTGATTGCCACGTCCATTGGGACCCTGAACAATTTCAGGCTTCACGTCCCAAAGAAGCTTGAGATTCGAGGGGAGAATCTGCTTTGCAAGGTTGGAGTTAAGAATAGCTGTAATCTCATCGCGGTTCGAGGCAGTTGCATAGCCGACAACCGGTGTTGCCGAGTTTTCAACTCCAGCGAAGAGACTGAAAAGCCCTTGGGGAAGATTCAGTGCCGAGTCGGCTGCTACAGCCGAGTTCAAACGATTTAGTTCGGGAGCAATTTCGCTTGCTGTGTAGGTTTCATAAAATTCCAGGTTGGCCGAACGCTGAAGCAGTTCGCGAACGCGCTGGTGTTCTTTCACGCCGGGGAGTTCGAGGAGGATTTGACCGTCCTTGCCCTGAAGAACCTGTATGTTGGGAGAAACGACACCGTAGGCATCAATACGGCTACGCAATACATTTGTAGCTGAATTGTTAACACGATCTTGAACTTCGTTCTTCAAAGTCGTGGCAACAGCCTTGTCGTCGGAACCTCTTTTTACGACTCCGTTGAATACAACCGAATAGTCGGCCGAAGGATTCAGTTTCCTGTATTCCTCGGTGAAGGTTGTAACGTAATCGTCGCTGATGTGACGTGCAATGATTGAGTCGGTGGCGGCGATAGCGGCATCAAATGCAGGATCGGCATCGGCATTCTTCATCGAACGCAGAATGTCAGGCATTGAAACCTGAAGAATCACGTTCATACCACCTTTGAGGTCAAGACCTAAGCCCACACCCCATTTTTGCACCTGATTGTAGTTGTAACCTAAATAGACAGGCTCTTTGGAAATAGAGTCGATGTAGGCTTTATAAGCTCTATTATAAGAATCGGAATTAACACCCTGTTCACCTGCTACCTGAGCGGCGTAGTCCTTCGCTTTGCCTTCGTAGTGATTTCCTACGATTGAAAAAGATAAGTAGAACGCGCATACCAATACAAGGAACACAGCGATTACTCCGGCAATTAAGCTTCCTAAAGCTCCTTTGTTGTTCATTTTGTGATAATGATGGTTATATTTATTTTTTTGTTATTCGACTTATTGCACTATCTAACACGACAATGCGAATCTCCCAAGAGATTTCAGCCTGCAAATTTAGGAATTTATGTTGTAAGTTGCAAAAAAAGCCTTTGTATAGTTTACAGTTTACCAACATAACAATATATCAGTATGTAAATCTTCTCGTTCGCCAACGTAGGGGACCGTTAGCACCACAAAAGTAAAACCGGGTGTGAACAAAACACCTGCTCACACCCCAAAAATTTTTCTTAATTTAACAGTAAACAGTAAATTAACGTGAGTTCGATGAAAATTATAAACTATAAACTAACTAGTTACTAACTACCTACTAACAATTTATTCAGAAGATTGTTTTTAACCCTGCCAAAACACAGCCTTGGGTACCTGCTCCGGCCTCAACGAAGAATCCGAAATTACGGGAAAACATATAGTCGAAACACAACGCTGAAACCTGCCAAGCAAAATAAGTTGCGTGATCTTCCAATACTACTGGAGGTTCTTTATGGAACATATCGGCCTTGAACGCTTCGGCATGGGGAAATCCGGCTTTACTGTAGCGCACACCAAACCCAACTCGACTGTAAAGATGGAACTTTTCTACATTTATCCATGTCCATTTTCCACTCAGCATTGCAATGTGGGAGGTTATTCGTGGCTCGTTTAAATTGGTGTCGATACCATAGGTATCCATGCAAGCTGTCGAGAATATATAAGAAATTCCCATTGAAAACCGGCTTGAAATATCCCTCATATACATAATGCCAACTGAACCCCATGTTTTTTTGTCATTATAGAATTGTCCTGAAATTACATCCACAGGGGGAATGGATGAAGATGCCGAACCTCCTGTGTTTTGCTCTACAACCGGTTCATAAATGTGACCCAACGGAAAACCGCCGTAAAAGATACTTATCTCATTTTGTGCCATAGCGATTTGAGCGCCAACCGCCAACAAAAGAACCACCATAAGGTTCTTTATCGATTTCTTAAATGTTTTCATTATTTACAAAGTTTAATTATACATTCTCAACTATTGCCTGGTATCCATATGAGAGAACTCTTGTGCATAAGAATGGCAGTTATAGAAATTGGTCGAGGAGGATAATAATGATGCATCTTGATTGAAATCCAAAGTCCTGTGTATTATCTAAAGTGTCTTCAAAATGGCTATTTTGACACCTTACAAGTAATCAACAAATTAAAAGACAGAAAGGTAAAAGTATTTTCATGATTTAAGATGTTAAATTAGTTTGAATACAAATATATATATTTTTTTTAACAAAAAGCATTAATAGCGACATTGAGACTAATATGATAGTGGTTTTTAGTTTACAGTTTATAGTTTATACCAACACTTCAATCTTCTCGCTCGCAAACGTAGGGGACCGTTAGCACCACAAAAGTAAAACAGGGTGTGAGCAAAATACCCGCTCACACCCCAAAAATTTTTATTGTTCTTCAACCCAACTGTAAACTGTAAACTAATTACCAGGTCTGGTAATGAATAAGTTCGGGTTTCCATTTGTCCTTGGGTTCAACCTTCGTGGCTGGGAATCCCATGGTGATAATATTCAACGGGATGATTCCTTCGGGAAGATTCAGAATTCGCTTGACCGGATCAACGCGTTCCGACTCGGGACCATGATATACTCCACACCAAACTGCACCGAGGCCGTAGGCGTGAGCCGCCAAAAGAATGTTTTCGGTGGCTGCCGAGCAATCCTGAACCCAATATTCCTGATTCGGACCTTTCAAGGCTCTTTCCATATCGCCACAAACTATTATAGCGGCTGTGGCAGTCTTCAAATTAGCCCATGGATGGTTGGCGTCCAAACTGTCGAGGACTTCTCTTTCGGTCACGACAACATAGGCCCATGGCTGGGCGTTGACTGCCGAAGGAGCAGCCATGCCACACTTCACGATTGCCTGGAGAGTGTCCTCGGGAATCTTCTGATCGGTGAACTGACGAACCGAAGCACGTGTCATAATGTTTTCAATGACAGCATCGGTAGAGTCGGCACTTTTTGTTTCCTGCGTGGTTGCTGTACATGCCGCCAACATCACAGATGTCAACAACACTCCAGCTCCTAAAATTACGTTTTTCATTTTTCACTGTTTTTAATTAGTTACTCTTGGTGCTTGTTGTTTTTCAATCCACGGCCTGAAGTCTCAGAACACGTGAGGAATAATCATTTCTCTTGTGATAGTCAACATCGTGGGTCACCGGCATCTCCAGCCCGTTGGACATAAGGTAGCGACCCGAGAAAGTTCTCCCTTCATAAGGCAAAGGACTGTTGTCAATCCTGTTCAGCTCGAGAACCTTATAGTGTTTGTCGGGGTTGAGTCCGGCCATTGGAACACGAGGTAACTGTTGTCCAACGAAAGTCTCGGTCTTCCACCAATAGTAGACAGCCTCGTCCTTGTCGGGTGACACATACATCAGGGAAGCGGCTCCCTTGTTATCATAAGGGGATAGTAAACGATAGATGTCGCCAAACTGAACAACGTCGCGAATTTCCTTATATTGGGCGATTGCATTGCGACAGAAGTCCTTCTCCTCCTCGGTCATGTTAGCCGGCTGAATTTCCATGCCAAGTCGACCGCTCATGGCAACGTCGGTTCGATACTTGATGGGAATCGTGCGGAAGGTCTGATGGTTGGGAGCCGCGCTGATGTGGCTGCCCATCGCTATTGCCGGGAAGAAGTAACTAGTCCCCCACTGCATGTAGACGCGTTGCAGAGCATCGGTATTGTCGCTAACCCAGAACTCGTCGAACCAGGGAAGAACACCCCAGTTGGCACGACCTCCACCACTGGCACAAGCCTGGATGGTCACATCGGGATACTTGGCTCGGATTCGATCCATAACCTTGGCAAAGCCACGATGATATTCTATATAAGTGTGGCTTTGGTTATCCTTGGTCAGATAATTTGAGCCCAGACTCATTATTGGAGCGTTAGCGTCCCATTTTATATAGTCTATGTCGGGATAATTGGTCAGCAGAGTGTCTATCATGTCAAACACATGGTCCTGCACTTCGGGATTACCCATATCAAGAACCAACTGTGTACCTCCGCGGCCTTCTACAGGTTTGCGGCCAACCGAATTGACAATCCATTCGGGATGAGATTCATAGAGCTCACTGACACTGTTGGTCATCTCGGGCTCATACCATATTCCGAATTTGACGCCATGTTTCTTTGCCGAATCGAGCAATCCCTTCAGTCCGTGAGGCAATTTGCGAGTGTCGACATACCAGTCGCCCAAAGAGGAAGAATCATTGTTTCGAGGATACTTCACTCCGAACCATCCGTCGTCCATAACGAAGAGTTCGCCACCCATTGAAGCAATATCACCCATCATGCGGTCCATTCCATCCTCGTTTATGTCGAAATAGACACCTTCCCAACTGTTGAGAAGCACCTTGCGCGGTCGATCACCATGGGCCAGTCGATAATTTCTTCCCCAGCGATGGAAATTACGGCTCACTCCCGACAAACCTTCCGATGAATAGGTCAATGCCAAAGCCGGTGTAACGAATGTTTCGCCCGGCTGAAGATTATAACTCGAGTTTTCTTCATTTATGCCTGCAAAAAAGTGATGATAATCGGTATCATCGGTGTTGACTCTTAATTTATAGTTGCCGCTGTAACAAAGTGCAGCGCCAATTACACGACCTTCGTTTTCACGACCTTTGCCGTCGAGAGAGAACATCACCTCGGCATGAGATGTGTGGGAATTTCTTCCGCCATCCTTGTTTTGAATCACCTTCATTCCGTGGGGCAACGGTGCTTCTTCAACCCTACCCTCGTTTGCCCAGGTGCCATAAAGCTGAGACATCCAAACATCGCTTTTTCTGATGGGCAGATAGCCCGAATCGAAACGGAGAAGTTTCAGAACTGAGTCGCTCTTGTTGGTGACATCGGTCCATGTTTCAATTACATTGTCACCCTCTCTCGTCAGATAATTGACGTTAACAGTCACGGGATATTTTCGGTCCTTCAAGGTGATGACCGTTTCGGTTGCATTTCCATTCTTTACGGTTTTCCACCCTTCGACCTCCATGTCGAGAGTAAGATTGCCATCGGGATGAACAACACTTAGGGCCGACTCATTCTGAGGGTAAGAACCAAAGAACGGATAAGCGTCGTAGCGTGCAGGAGTTGTTTCTGCCACACTTTTTACCTCCTTGGCATCAAGCAGGTCACCATAATAGAGAAACTTCAACTGTCCGCCCTTAGTCGCCTGGAGCAAAAGAGTCGACTCGGGTGTCGACACATTTAATACATCAGCACTCAAACCGAAGCTGCAACCTAACAAAAACAGGGACAAAACAGGAAGAATTTTGTATTTCATGGTCTCGATCTATATTAACTGTAAACTTAAAACTAAAAACTAAGAACTAGCATCCATCACCCCTTATTCCTTATCTCGGTTATCAAGCTATAACCTGCATCCTCCAATCCTTTGCGGATTTCAGCGACATGTTCGTTGTTTCGTGTCTCAAGTTCCATGTGAATGACACATCCGTTGATTTGAGTCGAGGTCGAAACCCTTTCATGAATTACCGAAAGGACATTCGCTCCAAGGTCGGCTATAACCTTACAAACACCCGACAGAGCACCCGGACGGTCGGAAAGGTCGAGGGTCACTGTGGTGACGCGGCCGCTTTTAACCAGGCCACGTGTCATGGCACGATTTAGGATGTTGACGTCGATGTTACCTCCCGAGACGACACAAACCACTTTCTTGCCATCGACCGGAAGTTTATTGAACATAACTGCGGCAACCGACACGGCCCCCGCTCCTTCGGCCACCATCTTTTGTTTTTCAAGAAGATTCAGTATCGCCGCTGCGACCTCATCGTCGGTGACTGTCACGACTTCGTCGACATACTTGCGACACATCTCGAACGTGTTGATTCCCGGTTCCTTTACCGAAATGCCGTCGGCTATCGTAGACACACTGTCGAGATGAACACGTTTTCCTTCGTCAATCGATTTCTTCATCGACGGAGCGCCTTCGGCTTGAACACCGTAAATTTTTATATCGGGGCGCAGGGTCTTAACAGCAAACGCAATTCCAGAGATAAGACCACCTCCGCCGATGGGTACAACAATAGCCTGCGTTTGGGGTAATTGTTCGATTATTTCTATACCGATAGTTCCTTGACCGGCGATCACCTTTACGTCGTCAAAGGGATGTACAAAAGTATAACCCTCTTTGTCGCGCAGTTCCAATGCTTTTTCATAGGCATCATCGTAAACCCCGTCGACCAGGCAAACTTCTGCGCCCAGTCTCTTTGTAGCTTCTATCTTTGACAACGGTGCACCGGCTGGCAAGCAAATCAAGGACTTGATTCCATTATGGGTTGCGCCCAGTGCCACTCCCTGAGCATGATTCCCGGCAGAGCATGCTATAACTCCCCTGCTCTTTTCTTCGTCGCTGAGCTGAGAGATTTTATAATAGGCTCCTCTCAGCTTAAAGGAACCTGTCAACTGAAGACATTCAGCCTTGAGATACACTTCACACCGGTCGGATATATTAGTGGGACCAACTACCGGTGTTTCTACTGCAACATTCTTTAATACTTCACGAGCTTTGAAAATCTCAGAGATATCTAAATTTTCCATGTCATTTTATTTTTCTGGAAAAGAGAATCCTTGTTTTTTAATATATTCATAGAAATCCTTTGAAAAAGCTAGGGCGTTTTTCTCGGGATATCGGATGTCGGTAAAAACATGGGCTAACGAAGGTTTGGAATTTTCCCTGACATAGGCCTTATTTTCCTCTAAAGCTTCTTTAGGTGCATAAATTTCATCAATGCGGTCCTCTGTATAATCATCATAAACTTCATGGTGAATCAATGCACCGGGCGCCAAACGGTCGGTTTCAACCCCGTTGTCGGCCGGCCACCCTATTGCCAAGGAGGTCACCGGAACAACAAGCCGAGGCAATTTCAGCATTTCACCAATCCGAGAGGCAGTGTAGGTTGCGGTACCAAGATAACAACATCCAAGCCCGTTCAGCTCAAGCAGGGTGTTCAACTGCTGGGTAAAAATTACTGCATCAAGAAAGGCCGCCACAAAAGACTCGAAATTATCGAATCCTGGTTTGGCACCTCGTTGCCGGCACCATTTTTCGAATCGATTAAAGTCGGCTGTAACGGTCAGTAACACGGGAGCTTTCGACGCCGGCTGATTGAAATGACACTCAGCAAGTTGCTTTCTCCTCGCTTCGTCACGGGTTATAATGACACTGTAAAGCTGCATGTTCCCTGTTGTTGGAGCTTTGGCTGCTTTCTCAATCAAATCGAACAGAATGGCATCGTCAACATCTTTAGTCAAAAAGTTTCTGATGCTTCTCCTGTTTATCCAATAACCTTTATCCATTGCGCTTTACAATTTGTTACAAATATAATTATTTTCAGCAAAATATATAAATTTGCAGCCCACATACAACATTATCAGAATATGCACAATGGTTGAGTCACACATACAGGAATTGATGGATGCAGAGGCACAAAGAATCAATTCTCCCGAATTTATCAAAGATGACCCGGTTCAGTTCCCTCGAAGATTTTCCAAATTGCAGGATATTGAAGCCGCGTCTCTTCTGGCTTCGACCATTGCATGGGGAAACCGGAAGATGATTTGCCGAAACTGTGACCGTCTGTTAGGTCTAATGGCTGATGACCCCGCCAATTTCATCCTGGAGGGCGCTTTTGAGACAATACATGATGAAATGAACATTCATCGGACTTTCTTTGGTAAAAACCTGAAATATTGGGCACGGGGATTGAAAAAAATTTTTACCGACTACGGTTCGGTGGAAGGACTCGCCCGAAAATCTCACGCAGCTGAATCGGAATTCCCCGCCTGGACTATTGCCGAGGCAATTCTTAAAGAGCTTCAGCAGGCCAACGAAATGTCGAAAGATGCCCGATGCATGCCTGTTAACCTTCAGGCATCGGCACTGAAAAGGTTCAACATGGCGTTGAGATGGCTCGTCAGGAACGACGGGATTGTCGACATGGGCGTTTGGAATGTCATCAAACCATCACAACTGTTTATTCCACTAGACACTCATGTGTCGAAAACTTCGCGCGAGCTTGGACTTCTGGTCAGGAAAAGCAACGACAAGAAGGCGGTGGCTGAACTGACCAATAATTGTCGGGAAATGAATCCCAATGATCCGGCAATCTATGACTTTGCTCTTTTCGGCATTGGTATGAAACTATAGCCGAGTTTCAAGATTTTTTAGCTATCTTTACGCTGTTTATGGCCGAGAAAGACCGGAACATACATCTCGATGAGGATCCGCAGCTCATTGCACGTCTGCGTGACGCATCGACGTGTCGTAACGCCATGAACGATGTCATCAGGAAATACTCCCAACCGTTATATTGGCAAATTCGACGACTCGTGCAAAAACACGAGGATGCCGATGACATACTGCAAAACACCTTCATCAAGGCCTGGATGTCAATCGAGAATTTCCGCGGTGAGGCTAAACTAGCCACCTGGCTTTATAAAATTGCTCTCAATGAGAGCTTGACATTCCTGTCGAAAGAGCAGAAACGCAATCAGGTGTACATGGACAAGCCCGAGGATTATATTCATGAAACGATTGAAGCCGACGAATGGGTCGACGGCGACGAGACATCTCTCCTTTTAAGAAAAGCAATAGCCACGTTGCCTGAAAAGCAAAGAATAGTGTTCAACATGCGCTATTTCGACGAGATGAAATATGAGGAAATCTCGGAAATACTAGGAACTTCTACAGGCGCATTAAAAGCCTCCTATCATTTGGCCGTCAAGAAGATCGAGCAATATATCGAAGAAAACTCAATTCTATAACCGATAAGCTTCTATAGTTTCCCTATTGAATATTTTCCGCTGAGGATCATCAAACCATCCCCATTTATTAAAGTATCTGATCAAATTCACCACATGGATCGCAAAAAGACGCGGATTGCGCCTCGATTCCTGGTTCAGTTTGTGAACTACCGAAACCTCGGGGTAAAATATCGTCTTATATCGCTCATGAATTCTTCGAGTCAAATCTATATCCTCGGGATACATGAAGAATCGCTCGTCGAACAAACCGATTTCTTCAAGAACCGACATTCTCAAGAGCATGAAGCAGCCCGATAGATAGGGCACATTCATTATCTTGTCGTAGCTGCTGCGCGACATTTCGAACAATTCCCTTCTCCTGGTGAAAAAATTTCGAGGTAGAAACCGGCGAAGAAACATGTCGAAAGGCGTTGGCAACAATTTGGTTTGACACTGGAGTTTACCCGACGGATAGAGAATTCGAGGCATAACCATCCCAACATCTCCATTTGACTCCATAAATTTCAGGAGGGGAGTCATGACATCTCCTGTCCACGAAACATCGGGGTTAAGAACCAGGTGGTAAATGCTTCCATCTTCCTGAGCCCGTCTTATTGCAAAATTGTTGCCTGCACCATATCCCTTGTTCGGTCTTGCAATGTATACTATCCGATCATCTTGCGGGATAATTTTCGACAAGCATTCTGTGGGCGAATGGTCTATCACGTAGAAACGATCGACCAATGACTCGGTGACAATCCTAATCAGAGAAGCCACATCTTCGGCAGGAGTCTTATATAATACAGTCGATGCAGTAACCATTGTTTGCAAAGATAAAAAAAGAAGGCATGTTACCATGCCTTCTTCTAATACTATTATCAGCTTATCAGTTAGCTTCTACGATTTCTTCGGGAGTGACGTCAATCACTTCACTGTCGTCAAGACGATTATTCTTCAACAAAGAAGGGTCCTCATTCTCAAGACGAACATTCAGATCGTCGGTGCTGGCTACTACGATGCGGTCATACTCGCGCAAACCTGTTCCGGCGGGAATCAAATGTCCGCAAATGACATTCTCTTTCATGCCTTCCAGATAGTCGGTCTTACCGTTTATCGCAGCTTCATTCAAAACTTTAGTAGTTTCCTGGAAGGAAGCTGCCGACATAAAGCTTGAAGTTTGAAGAGCAGCACGGGTGATTCCCTGAAGAATCTGTTCGGAAGTAGCGGGAACGGCATCGCGAACCGTCACAATCTTCTTGTCACGACGTTTCAATGCCGAGTTCTCATCGCGCAGACGGCGTGCGGTCACGATCATTCCCTTGACCATAGTCTCCGAGTCACCGGCATCGACAACGACTTTCTTACCCCAGATGCGGTCGTTTTCTTCCATGAAGTCACGTTTGTCGACAACCTGCTGTTCCAGGAAGTGGGTGTCACCCGGATCTATGATGTTCACTTTGCGCATCATCTGACGAACAATAACCTCAAAGTGCTTGTCGTTTATCTTAACACCCTGCATTCGATAAACATCCTGAACTTCGTTCACGATATATTCCTGAACGGCTGTCGGACCCATGATGCTGAGGATATCGGCTGGAGTGATGGCACCATCAGAAAGAGGAGTACCTGCACGAACATAGTCGTTCTCCTGCACGAGAATCTGTTTGGACAACGGAACAAGATATTTCTTGACCTCACCGACTTTCGGTACAATCGTGATTTCGCGGTTACCGCGTTTCACGTTTCCAAACTGAACTTCACCGTCAATTTCCGATACGATGGCGGGATTCGACGGGTTACGAGCTTCGAACAGTTCCTGAACGCGGGGCAGACCACCAGTGATGTCACCGGCACCTCCCGATGCACGAGGTATCTTTACGAAAATCTCACCTGCCTTAATTTCGGTTCCTTCGTTGTATATCAGATGGGCTCCTACAGGCAATGCATAGGTCTTCAGAATCTCGCCCTTGCTGTCAACGATATGAGCCTCGGGAACACGCGTACGATCCTTGCTCTCCGTGATTATCTTCTCTTCTACACCCGACTGAGGATCACCTTCCACACGATAGGTAACATTCTCAATGAGGTTCTGATATTGCAACTTACCGCCAACTTCACTGACGATTACAGCGTTGAACGGGTCCCATTCGCAAATCACATCACCAACCTTCACCATATCACCGTTACGGAAGAAAAGTTTCGAACCGTAAGGTATATGCGCTGTTGTATAGAGCATCTTGGTATCGGGATCGGTTATTCTCATTTCAGCCATTCGGCCAATAACTACCTCCACATTGCGGTCGGCCAATTCCTGACCTTCAGTCAAACCATCTACGGGAGGAGCAACATGCTCGACCTTCTCATCAGTTGTCACTGAACGAAGTTCATCGATCTCTAGCAAACCGTTGTAACGGGATGTCACCGATGAAATCGCTGCAATATTCGAGGCCACACCTCCAACGTGGAATGTTCGCAGAGTCAGCTGTGTTCCTGGTTCACCGATTGACTGAGCGGCGATTACACCAACAGCCTCACCTTTTTGAACCAAACGGTTGGTTGCCAGATTGCGACCATAGCACTTGGCACACACACCTTTCTTGGCTTCGCAAGTCAGGACTGAACGAATTTCAACCGATTCGATGGGGGATGCGTCGATGCGGTCAGCAGCTGCATCGTTGATTTCCTCGCCTGCATGAACGATTATGTCACCGGTAGAAGGATCTACGATATCATGAACAGATACACGACCGAGAATTCTCTCGCCAAGAGAAACGACAACTTCGTCGTTCTTCTTAATTTCAGTACAAACAAGACCGCGAAGAGTTCCACAGTCTTCTTCGTTGATTATCACATCGTGGGCCACGTCGACAAGACGACGGGTAAGATATCCTGCGTCGGCAGTCTTCAACGCTGTGTCGGCCAAACCCTTACGAGCTCCGTGGGTGGAAATGAAGTATTCCAACACCGACAAGCCTTCCTTAAAGTTGGCAAGAATCGGGTTCTCGATAATCTGACCACCTTCGGCACCTGCTTTCTGAGGTTTCGCCATCAGTCCGCGCATTCCGGCGAGCTGACGAATCTGGTCCTTTGATCCGCGGGCACCTGAATCAAGCATCATGTAAACTGAGTTGAAGCCCTGATTGTTTTCTTTCATTTGCTTCATCAGCACGTCAGTCAAACGGGCGTTCACGTGTGTCCAGATGTCGATGACCTGATTATAGCGCTCAGTATTGGTGATGAATCCGTTATCGTAGTTGTCGATGACCTCCTCAACCTGAGCCTGACCCTCGGCAACGATAGCTTCTTTCTCTTCAGGGATGATGACATCGCCCAAATTGAATGACAAACCGCCCTTGAAGGCCATATAGTACCCTAGATTCTTAATATCGTCGAGGAACTGAGCCGAACGAGGTATACCGCATTTCTTGATTACACGACTGATGATGTCGCGAAGACTCTTCTTTGACAAGAGCTCGTTAACGAAACCTATCTCCTTCGGCACATACTGGTTCACGAGAATTCGACCTACGGAGGTATTCTCGATCAATCGCTTGACCGGATTACCATTTTCATCTACATCGTCAACCATAACCGAAACCGGAGCATGCAATGTCACGCGACCTTCGTTATAGGCGATTTCAGCCTCTTCAGGACCGTAGAACTTCAAACCTTCTCCCTTGTCGCCATGACGCAACTTGGTGATGTAGTACAAACCAAGGACCATGTCCTGCGACGGAACGGTGATTGGAGCTCCGTTGGCTGGATTCAAGATATTGTGGGCACCCAACATAAGCATCTGGGCCTCAAGAATCGCTTCATTTCCCAAGGGCAAATGAACCGCCATCTGGTCACCGTCGAAGTCGGCGTTGAATGCCGTACAAGCCAATGGATGCAACTGGATAGCCTTTCCTTCTATCAGCTTCGGCTGGAAAGCCTGAATACCGAGACGGTGAAGTGTCGGAGCACGGTTCAATAGAACGGGATGACCCTTCATTACATATTCCAGAATATCCCATACTACCGGTTCCTTACGGTCCACAATCTTCTTAGCCGATTTAACGGTCTTTACAATGCCTCGCTCGATAAGTTTTCGAATAACGAAAGGTTTATATAGTTCGGCTGCCATATTTTTGGGAAGGCCGCATTCGTGCATCTTCAATTCAGGACCCACAACGATTACCGAACGGGCCGAATAGTCAACACGCTTACCGAGTAGGTTCTGACGGAAACGTCCCTGTTTTCCTTTCAAACTGTCGCTAAGTGATTTCAACGCACGGTTTGCCTCGGTCTTGACCGCTGTCGATTTGCGCGAATTGTCGAGCAACGAGTCTACGGCTTCCTGAAGCATACGCTTTTCGTTTCGAAGAATTACTTCGGGAGCTTTGATCTCAAGAAGTCTCTTCAAACGGTTGTTACGGATAATCACACGACGATAAAGGTCGTTAAGGTCCGATGTCGCAAAACGTCCGCCATCTAGAGGCACCAAAGGACGCAAATCGGGCGGAATGACCGGAACAGCCTTCAGTATCATCCATTCGGGCTTATTCCTGTCGGCCGAGGCACGGAACAATTCAACAACCTGCAAACGTTTCAAGGCTTCCGATTTGCGCTGTTGCGAACCCTCCTTCGCAGCCTGGTCTCTCAACTCATAAGATAATTTGTCGAGGTCCAGCTTGCTCAGAAGATCATAAATTGCCTCAGCACCCATCTTTGCGATGAACTTATCTTCATGGTCATCGGGCAAATTGCGGTTGTCAGACGGAAGTTTGTCAAGATATTCAAAGTATTCTTCCTCGGTCAGGAGTGAATTAACTTGAAGCTCATCCTTGAAAGGACCCGGATTTATAACGATGTAACGTTCATAGTAGATTACCGAGTCAAGCTTCTTTGAAGGAAGGCCAAGAAGATAACCTATTTTATTTGGAAGGGAACGGAAATACCAGATATGAGCCACCGGAACAACAAGTTTGATGTGACCCATCCTTTCACGACGAACCTTCTTCTCGGTTACCTCCACACCACAATTGTTACAAGTTGTTCCCTTATATCTGATGCGTTTGTATTTGCCGCAATGACATTCATAGTCCTTTACCGGACCGAAGATGCGCTCACAAAACAAACCGTCACGCTCGGGCTTGTAAGTCCTGTAGTTTATGGTTTCGGGTTTCAGAACCTCACCGCTTGAGTTCCGTAGGATCTCATCGGGAGAGGCCAAACCGATTGTTATTTTGGAGAAATTGTTTCTCCCTCGTGAATCTTTCTTAAAAGCCATTATTATAAAAGACTAATTGTCCTGTAATGTTATCAATCAAGTGTGATGCTCAAACCTAGGCCACGCAACTCATGTAGAAGCACGTTAAGTGATTCCGGTATGCCCGGGTTCGGCATCTGATCTCCCTTAACGATTGCCTCGTAGGCTTTTGAACGACCGGTAACGTCATCGCTCTTCACAGTCAGAATCTCCTGAAGAATATGGGCCGCACCGAATGCCTCAAGTGCCCATACCTCCATCTCTCCGAAGCGCTGACCACCAAACTGAGCCTTACCACCAAGAGGTTGCTGAGTTATCAGTGAGTACGGACCAATACTACGGGCATGCATCTTGTCCTCAACCATGTGGCCAAGTTTCAGCATATAGATGACTCCAACTGTAGCCGGCTGGTCGAAACGTTCTCCCGTTCCACCGTCATAGAGGAATGTCTTACCGTAACGTGGCAACCGAGCCTTGTCGGTCCATTCGTTCAAATCGTCTAGGGTTGCACCATCAAATATAGGAGTAGCAAATTTCTCACCAAGCTCTTTTCCGGCCCACCCCAAGACAGTCTCGAATATCTGACCAAGGTTCATACGAGATGGCACACCAAGCGGGTTCAACACAATATCCACAGGAGTTCCATCGGCAAGGAACGGCATGTCTTCTTCACGAACTATGCGGGAAACTATACCCTTGTTTCCATGGCGACCTGCCATTTTGTCACCCACACTGATCTTTCTCTTCTTGGCAACATAAACCTTTGCCATTTGCATGATACCGGTGGGGAGGTCATCACCCATTGCGATGTCAACCTTCTTACGACGCAATTCAGTTTCAAGCTCTTTCGATTTGCGCAGATAGTTTACAACCGTTGCTCTGATCAAGTCGTTGCGATGGTTGTCATTGGTCCATTTGCTCAAATTGATGGTGTCATAATTGATCTCCTTCAAGGTTGCTGAAGAGAATTTGGCTCCTTTTGGAATAATGTCACTACCAATGAAGTCCTTCACTCCCTGGCTGGAACGACCGCCGATGATTGTAATCAGCTTGCTAACAAGCTTCTGCTTCAATTCATCCTGTTTCTCCTCATATTCCTCGTCAAGCTTCGGCAATTGAGCATTGGCACTCCTGTTCTGGCGAGGACTCTTTGCTGAACGGGTGAACAGGTTGGTTCCTATGATGACTCCTTTCAATGACGGAGAAGCTTTCAAGGAAGCATCCTTCACATCGCCTGCCTTATCACCGAAAATGGCACGCAACAGTTTTTCCTCGGGAGTGGGATCGCTTTCCCCTTTCGGGGTGATCTTTCCAATCAGAATATCGCCTGGAACTACATGAGCACCCACGCGAATGATTCCTCTTTCGTCAAGATCCTTAGTAGCATCCTCGCTGACGTTGGGAATATCCGAGGTCAGTTCCTCCATTCCACGCTTAGTTTCACGAACCTCAAGCGCATATTCGTCAACGTGGATAGAAGTCAAAATATCTTCTCTAACCAAACGTTCGTTCAAAACAATGGCATCTTCGTAGTTATAACCTTTCCAAGGCATGAACGCAACCTTCAGGTTCTTTCCTAAGGCAAGCTCGCCATTCTGAGTGGAATAGCCCTCGGTCAAGATATCACCGGTCTTCACTCTCTGACCGGCCTTGCAAATCGGGCGAAGGTCAATCGTAGTGCTCTGGTTGGTCTTGCGGAACTTGGGAAGTTTATATTCTTTGACTGCATCTTCGAAGGAAACGAATTCCTCCTCTTCAGTGCGGTCATAACGTATGCGAATCGTGTCGGCATCGACAAACTCGATAATGCCGTCTCCTTCAGCAGTCACCTGGGTTCGTGAATCCCTGATAAGTTGGCCTTCCACACCGGTTCCTACAATAGGAGCCTCTGTTCTCATCAAAGGCACAGCCTGTCTCATCATGTTTGATCCCATCAACGCACGGTTAGCATCGTCATGCTCCAGGAAAGGTATCAACGATGCTGCGATTGATGCAATCTGGGTTGGTGAAACGTCCATCAGTTCAACCTGATCGGGAGCCACAATGGGGAAGTCAGCATCATGACGGGCCTTGACCCTGTCTCTGACAAACGAACCGTCGTCGTTCAACGGAGCATTTCCTTGAGCTATAATCTTACCGTCCTCAATCTCAGCAGTCAGGTAAACAACCTCGTCATTATTAAGGTTAACCGAAGCGTTTTCAACCTTACGATAAGGCGTCTCAATGAATCCGAGGTCATTTATCTTGGCATATACGCAAAGAGACGAGATCAAACCGATGTTTGGTCCTTCAGGTGTCTCGATGGGACACAGGCGACCATAGTGGGTATAGTGTACGTCACGAACCTCGAAGCCGGCTCTCTCACGAGTCAATCCACCGGGACCAAGTGCCGACATACGACGTTTGTGGGTTATCTCCGACAACGGATTGGTCTGGTCCATAAACTGTGACAGAGCATTTGTTCCGAAGAATGTGTTGATAACCGAAGAAATAGTCTTGGCATTGATCAGATCACTCGGAGTGAACACCTCGTTGTCACGAACATTCATTCGTTCACGAATTGTGCGCGACATACGGGCCAATCCAACATTGAACTGGTTGTAGAGTTGTTCGCCGACTGTTCTGACTCTTCGATTGCTCAAGTGATCGATGTCGTCAACTTCTGTTTTCGAATTGATCAGTTTCACCAAATGCTTGATGATGGCGATTATATCTTCTTTAGTCAAAACCTTGACGTCCATGGGAATGCCAACGTCAAGTTTCTTGTTTATACGGTAACGGCCAACCTCACCGAGATCATATCGTTTCTCGGAGAAGAATAGACTGTTGATGACTTCGCGCGCACTTGCGTCGTCAGGAGCCTCGGCATTTCGAAGAAGGCGGTAGATGTGCTGCACTGCCTCCTTTTCTGAGTTCGTCGGATCCTTGAACAAAGTGTTCAGGATAATGGAATAGTCCGAGGTACTCTCATCCTCTTTGTGAACGAAAATCGAATCGGCTTTCGAATCAAGAATGGTTTGTATATGTTCTTCGGTTATTTCGACGTTACGTTCTATTAAAGTTTCATAACGTTCGATTGATACAACCTCACCGGTGTCATCATCATGAAGCTCCTCAAACCATTTGCGCAATACGCGTGCTGCAAGTTTGCGACCTAAAACCTTCTTCAGGTTAGTCTTATTGACTTTTATCTCGTCGGCCAAACCGAACACCTCAACGATGTCACGGTCACTCTCCAGGCCAATAGCCCTTAGAAGAGTTGTTACAGGTAATTTCTTCTTTCGGTCGATATAAGCATACATCATGTTGTTTATATCGGTCGCGAATTCTATCCAGCTACCACGGAATGGTATAATTCTTGCCGAATAAAGTTTAGTTCCGTTGGCATGAGTGCTCTGACCGAAAAATACACCGGGGCTGCGGTGAAGCTGGGACACCACAACTCGTTCGGCTCCATTTATCACAAAGGTGCCGTTCTCGGTCATATAAGGAATCTGTCCTAGGTACACATCCTGAATCACTGTGGCAAAATCCTCGTGGTCAGGGTCTGTACAATATAGTTTCAGCTTTGCCTTCAACGGCACGCTGTAGGTCAAGCCTCTTGTCAGACACTCCTCAATAGTATACTTGGGAGGATCAATGTAATAATCAAGAAACTCTAATACGAAATTATTACGAGTGTCGGCGATCGGGAAATTCTCCGCGAACACTTTATATAAGCCCTCATTGTTGCGCTTTTCAGGAGGGGTATCTAACTGTAGGAAGTCACGGAACGACTTCAGCTGTACCTCCAGAAAATCGGGATATGGGAGGGGATTCTTTACCGAAGTGAAATTTATACGTGGTTTTGCAAGTTCTTCTGACATCTGGGATGTTTCTTGAATGTGATCCGTTCTTGATTATATATACACACGACTCCACAACTCCTCTAAACCGAGGAGCTGTGTCGTCATGAGAATATTTCTGTGTCTTTTGTCAAATATTTAACCGGAACGTTAAAAGAACACGAAAAGGTTAAGAATCTCCCGGTTCGAGGACTCTTAACCTATTTGCCTGACTAGCAGGTTGATTATTTAAGCTCAACTTCAGCACCGGCCTCTTCGAGCTGCTTCTTGAGACCTTCGGCTTCTGCTTTAGGAAGACCTTCCTTAACGGGCTTCGGAGCACCGTCTACGAGTTCTTTAGCTTCCTTCAGACCAAGACCGGTCAATTCTTTTACAAGCTTAACTACTGCCAGCTTGCTTGCACCTGCACTCTTCAGGATTACATCAAACGATGATTTCTCTTCTTCTGCGGGAGCACCACCGGCTGCCGGGCCTGCTGCTACTGCAACTGCTGCAGCTGCGGGTTCAATGCCATACTCGTCTTTGAGAATCTGGGCAAGTTCGTTTACTTCCTTTACGGTAAGATTTACGAGTTGTTCTGCAAATGCTTTAAGATCTGCCATTTTTCTTATGTGTTATTTGTTTGTTCTTATTGTTAATTTTATCCCTCTTTCTTTGACAAAGTCTCTAAGATGCCATGAAGTTTGCCACCACCTGAAGATAGTGCTGAAACAACATTCTTCGCAGGAGACTGCAGGAGGGCGATAACGTCGGCAATAAGCTCGTTCTTGCTCTTGATGTGTGACAAGGTGTCAAGCTGGTCTGCACCCAAATATACCGTCTCTTCGACATAAGCCGCTTTCAGAGCGGGAAGGGTTGCATTTTTCTTGATAACCTTTTTCAAAAGCTTCGCCGGAGCATTTCCAACGTTTGAAAACATTATCGAAGTAGAGCCATGGAGAGCCGAATAGATCTCGGAATAATCCTTCTGAGATTTTTCCAAAGCCTTGTGAAGAAGAGTGTTCTTTACAACAAGCAGTTTGATGTCATTGTTGAAACACTCGCGACGCAACGCACTGGTTTCTTCGGCATTTAACCCGGTTGTCTCCACCAGATAGAAGCAGGAGTAATTCTCCAACTCTTGACCAATCTTCGCGATGATCAGGTCTTTCTCTTCTTTCTTCATTTTCTTTTCAGTGAATTGATGGAACTGGGTTAATCGTCAATTGTCTTCGAATCGACTTTGATACCCGGGCTCATGGTCGAACTCAGATATATGCTCTTCAAATAAGTTCCCTTCGCAGTTGCAGGTTTCAGTTTGATCAGAGTGTTAACAAACTCACGAGCATTTTCCTTTACCATTTCAGGAGTGAAACTTATCTTGCCAATCGACGTGTGAACGATACCGTTCTTGTCAACCTTGAAGTCGATCTTTCCTTTCTTTACTTCTTCTACAGCCTTGGCAACATCCATCGTTACAGTGCCGCTCTTCGGATTGGGCATCAATCCACGCGGACCAAGAATGCGGCCTAAGGCTCCAATCTTACCCATGATGGCCGGCTGAGTGATGATCACGTCAACATCGGTCCAACCACCTTTTATCTTCTCAATATATTCGTCGAGACCTACATAGTCGGCACCAGCAGCTTTTGCTGCCTCCTCGGCATCGGGACTGCACAGAACCAGTACACGAACTTGTTTTCCTGTACCGTGGGGAAGTGTTACTACACCGCGAACCATTTGATTGGCCTTACGCGGGTCTACGCCCAAACGAACATCGATGTCTACCGATGCATCGAAATTTGCATAGTTCACTTCTTTCACCTTGGCCGAAGCTTCGGCTAGGGTGTAGGCTTTCCCGACTTCAATCTTCTCTAAAGCCAACTTCTGTTTTTTTGTTAGTTTTGCCATAGCAATTGAAGTTTTAATCAGTTATTCGTGGGGAAGGCACCCTTTACGGTGATACCCATACTTCTGGCCGTTCCGGCAACCATGCGCATCGCTGATTCGACGGTGAAACAGTTCAGATCAGGCATCTTGTCCTCTGCTATCGCACGAACCTGCTCCCATGTCACTTCGCCAACCTTGGTGCGGTTGGGCTGAGCCGAACCACTCTTCAATTTTGTCGCCTCCAAAAGCTGAATAGCTACAGGAGGTGTTTTTACTACGAAATCAAAGCTCTTGTCGGCATAGTAAGTGATGACTACCGGCAAAACCTTGCCGGCCTTGTCCTGGGTGCGGGCATTGAATTGCTTGCAGAACTCCATGATATTGATACCTTTGGAGCCCAGCGCAGGACCTACAGGAGGTGACGGATTCGCTGCACCACCTTTGATTTGCAGTTTGATCTGTCCAGCAATTTCTTTAGCCATTTCAGTATTCAGTTAATAATTGATTTTAATTGACAAGAGCAACCCACTTTTCAACAAATGGCGGCCCGTAACAGCTGCCATCCATTCTTTTCTCAGTTACTCTCTCTCAACTTGCGAATTGTCCAGTTCGAGTGTCGTTCCTCTTCCGAAGATTTTCACCAACACCTTGAGTTTCTTCTTGTCGGGATATACCTCAGAAATCTCTCCGTTAAAGCCGGTAAACGGACCCGATATCACCTTGACGGTCTCGCCAACGATGTAATCGTTCACGCTGTCCTCGGCTCGTTCATTAAGATCGTCAGCCGTCCCCAACATGCGCATCACTTCATTCTCTCTCAACCTCTCAGGACGGGCATCCTTGCCTCTGCCCTTCAAAAAGTCGATGACATAAGTCGTGTTACGCAGCAAATACTCAACTTCGCCCTCTAAGATAGCCTCGATAAAGACATAACCCGAAAACATGTTACGCTCCTTCGTCGTCTTTTTGCCATTTCTCACCGCTACCACTTTTTCAGTGGGGATGAGAACCTGAAACAAATAATTTCCCAGGTCGGTGTTTCTCATCTGGCCCTCCAAGGTCTCTTTTACCTTGGATTCCTTACCGCTGATGGCACGAAGTACATACCATCCTTTTACAGGTTGTGCCTTTTCCATTTATCGGCCTATACTATAAATAAGATGCATGATGTTGTCGACAATCTGATCCATCACGAAGATTATCAGTGCGATTATAACGGAAGCTATCAACACGATTATCGCGCTCTTGATCAATTGTCGACCCGTGGGCCAAGAAGTCTTATACTTCAATTCAGCATACGACTCCTCTATATTCGTAAGTAATCTCAATTTTTTCATTTTTCCTTTACGTTTGCACGGGAAGAGAGACTCGAACTCCCGACACCTGGTTTTGGAGACCAGTGCT
>JAFLTL010000019.1 GCA_022510505.1 Muribaculaceae bacterium
GCGGGGACTTCCGTCGCGGCAGTAGATTATCCCGCATCTGACAAACCCCAATCGATTCAAGGCTTCTAACATCGGACGATTATCCCGATGGGTGTCTATCCTGATATTATTTGAGAATCGGCTACAAAAATCAATACATTGCTCCATCATCCGGGAATATTTGCCCGAGGTAGCTATGCGATGTATCGTTCCATATTCCTCATCATTTAACCATGAACCACCCTCAATAATTTCATAAGTAGGATCATTTCCAAGAATATAGGCGAATGACACAACAATCTCCCCGTCACTGTCCACCCCCACGAAATTATGTCCTTTTTTCATATCCTCAAGAATATCTTCTTTGGCAGGATACCCGTTCACCCATTGGTGTTTGTTACCCTTTGACCTCATGAAAGCGATAGCTTTGCGATAGACTTCCATTATCTCATCAAGTTCCTCAGATCTTCCTTCGCGAATCATTATCTTTTCAGTCATAGCGGTATGAAGAATATTTCGACTCATCAAAGAGTCAGTTCAAAACTGTTTTTAATCTCTTCCATTACAAACATACTCGTCAAGGATCCAAGATTATCAATAGAACCCAACGTGTTCAACACAAATTCCTGATAACTCTTCATGTCAGGAGCCATAATTTTCAACATATAATCATATTCACCTGAGATATTATAACATTCACTGACTTGAGGCACTTTTTTCATCATCTCGACAAAATTCAATGCAATTTCCCTGTTAAGTCTGCTAAGTTTGACACAGCAATAGACCACAAAACCCCGGTTTAACTTCTGAGCATCCAACAGCGCCACATATCGTTTTATATAACCGTTTCGTTCCAATCTTTTGATTCGTTCAAAAACCGGAGTCGTGGAAAGATTTACCCTCGAGGCAACTTCCTTAACGGTCAACCTTGCATTCTCCTGCAACAGTCTCAATATCTCCAAATCATATTTGTCAAGCGTTTCCATAGAGAATTATTCCTTTGTAGGCGTCAAAAAGATTCAAATTTAGAATTATCATCTACAAATATACTTAATTATAGTTATTTTTTACTTATTATAGGAGGATTATATGTCAGTTTATTCTTAATTTCTACTTTTGTAAAGAAAATAACAAGTATCATTAAGAAACATTTATAAATAGTATTATGAAAAAGGAAAATCTTCATTTTGAAACACTTCAACTTCACGTGGGACAGGAAAATCCCGATCCCGCAACAGATGCTCGTGCGGTTCCAATATATCAAACAACATCTTATGTCTTTAGAAATTCTCAACATGCAGCCGACCGTTTTGCACTTCGTGATGCCGGAAACATCTACGGACGCTTGACCAATCCCACCCAGGACATTTTTGAACAACGCATTGCGGCTCTTGAAGGTGGAGTTGCAGCTCTCGCTGTTGCTTCGGGAGCAGCGGCAGTTACCTACGCTCTGGAGAACATCCTGGGAGTTGGTGACCATATCGTGGCAGCCGATAATCTGTATGGTGGCTCATTCAATTTGATAACTCACACTCTCGCCGAACGCGGAATCTCCAACACTATCGTCAATGTAAATGACCTGGAAGCTCTGGAAGCTGCCATTAGACCGGAGACAAAAGCTGTTTTCGTCGAGACATTCGGAAACCCGAACTCCGATGTTCTGAATATTGACGCTGTAGCTGAAATAGCCCATAAACATAACATTCCCCTAATAATTGATAATACTTTTGCCACACCCTATCTTCTACGCCCAATCGAACATGGTGCCGACATTGTGGTTCATTCGGCCACAAAATTTATAGGAGGTCATGGTTCAAGTTTGGGCGGTGTAATCGTTGACAGTGGCAAATTTGACTGGAAGGCAAATGCCGACAAGTATCCAACCCTGGCAAAACCCGATCCCAGTTATCATGGAGCAGTTTTTGCCGATGTTGCGGGTCCGGCAGCTTTCGTGACACGCATTCGAGCCGTGTTACTGCGCGATACGGGAGCCGCAATTTCACCATTCAACGCTTTCGTTCTTCTCCAAGGCTTAGAAACGTTATCCCTTCGCGTTGAACGTCATGTTGAGAATGCTCTCAAAGTAGTGAAATACCTTGCTAATCATCCTAAAGTAGCCAAAGTAAACCATCCCTCACTCGAAAACCACCCCGATCATAAACTTTACAAGAAATACTACCCCAACGGTGGAGGGTCCATCTTCACATTCGAGATTAAAGGAGGAGAAAAAGAAGCGTGGAAATTTATTGATTCTCTGGAAATATTCTCATTGCTTGCCAATGTTGCTGATGTTAAATCTTTGGTTATTCACCCCTACACTACCACTCATTCCCAAATGACACCCGAAGAGCTGGAACAGCAACACATAACACCCGCTACAATTCGACTATCGATTGGAACCGAACATATAGATGACATTATTGCCGACCTTGATCAAGCCCTTAAACAGATTCCCTGAAAATTTACTTATAAAAATTAGTGATAATGACATAGTTGTAGTTTAGGTTGATAATCCTTTTCAGGGAATTTGTAGAAAAATCCCGATTGCTTTTCCTGCAACCGGGATTTTTATTTTAATTCTATGATCTAATTCATTTCATAAATAAAACAGCTAATGTGAATTAATTTGCTATTGACTGAATCAAGCTACCATTGAAATAACAGGATTAAAAATTAAGGTTTCACTTATTTTATAACGAATTTCTGGTTCTCAATAATATAAATTCCCTTATTGGGCAAGATGAATGAATTTTCACCCTGAATTAAGCGTTTAAACATTTGTTGTCCATTTATGGTAACAACCGATATAATTCTATCTGTATCACTATCCACATATACAGTTCTACCCAATATTTTTATTTTTAATTTTGGACTATTTGAACTTACTATTCCTGAGGAATTGGAAGTTTTAATAATTCGGGTTGACTTCGATGTCTCTATTTTACCATACCCATCTAAAATATTGGCTATTACAATGAGGTCCCCATCTGGCAAACTTGAAACATCAATTACTTGAATTCCTTCATCTGCATCCCGGGATAAACTGTAACCATCGGATGATTGCACAGATCCCGATATCTCCTCACCCGATTCCTCATGAATAACACGATAATTAAACCCAAAATGACTTCCATTTTCAGATGAAATCTTCAAATATAACATCTCATTATCATTCATCTCGGCGAATAATATGTATTTAGACATGTCATCATCTGGCTCAAATATTAATGTCTCGACAAAGTTGTAAGTATACTCATTACCCGCTTTATCAGATACCATTAATTGTCCCAATCCCCATCGTCCAGGTGCTGATCCCTGTGGCAAAATATGTATTATCTGATAACGTTCCCACACAGTCGGGTCTCCTTCAAAAAACATTGTATTGAAATTTCTGTGATAGAACCAATAGTTTCCATGCATAATCCCCTGGGGGTCTATAAAATGATAATGCATAGGACCTAAACCTGATATGTCGTCCCTTATATAGAGATTAATTGTAACTTTTGTTTCTCCATCAGGAGCTTCTGGATGAGTGGGTTCGGCATATAAATACAACCGGTTTAAATCTACCTCTGGATGGTTTAAATCCGGGTTAGATGTTTGAATAAATATTTTCTTTACTGGCTGGTGCGAAGGAGATTCTGAAAACCATATATGCTTTTCTGTTCGCGCACAATCCTTAAACATAATAAAAGGCAAATAGTAATAAGTCGACGGAAAATAATCCGGAATAAAGAAGTTGACTTCCACAATTCCTGTATTTTCGTCATAGCTTCCGTATTGATCGGTCAAAGAAGTACCTCCTCCATTAAAGCCATCCGTTTCAGCATAGATACGTGCAAATGGTTCTATGATACCTGTATTATCCCATACCTTATAGGTTACCTTTAAGTTCTTACATTCGTGACCTTCAACAATCGTATCTGTTAGTTCATATTCTAAACTCCCCTCTTCATAAGTTGGAGGAATGACATCTTCTAAAGGATTATTGACATAAATATCCACAACACAATCATTCCTACCCTCATATCTCTCATTTCCCTGAAGATCTGTCAAAGTTATATCCCCGGGGGTCCAGTGACCTTTTTTGCTAAATCGAGATATTTCTCCCTCTCCTCTGAGAACATGTGGATTATTGTCCACCGGCATTAACCAAAAGTCAACATATTGAGAATATTCTGTGTTCTCGTCGTCATAAAACTTGGGAGATGTTATCCGAGTCCTAGCATAAGAAGCTCCATCATCATATCCATCTATATGATTTAATTCAACTTCCAATACCACTCGTTTATCTTCCTCCGGATTCCCAATCACATTTACGGCTACTCTCTTTATTTTACCAGGATAATCATAATCGGGCCAGAGATTGAAAACCTCAAAAGAAAGATAATCAGGAACAGTAGAAATATACCTTACTCCATGCATTATCCTATCCCTGATAAAATCATATTTATTTACACTTCTTGACATTAACAATTCCGGGTCTTTGAGATAGAAGGCAATTGACTCAGCCATATCTTCATCAGGATTTTTAGAATGGGCATATTGTGTCACAAATTCCGCATCTTTTGTGGTAGACCATCCATAGACAGAATTTACATCCTGATACCATCCACCTATCTCAATCCATTCATTCTTGATTTCTTCAGTTAAAAGAGATGACCATATGAAATGGGCTTTTTCATGTATTATCAGTCTGAGGGTTTCAAAATCCTGATTATTGCCACCGAAAGTAGTCTCCATAAATTCAATGTATCCGTTCTCAACAGTCCAGGACACCGCTGCAGCATCGGGATAATACGGATTTTTGTGACCATCCTGTCTTCTAATCAGATATTTAAGGTTCGGAATTTTATGAAATCCTTCCGGCATTTCCTCAAACATATTAATAATGCTTACCAACTCTGTTGGATGAAAATTCTGAAAATTTGCTGCATTTTCACCTGTCAGTCCCTCATAATCATCTACATCTATACTACAACCAAACCGATTGAAAAGTATTGTATTAACGATATCCCTCTTCCGACCAAAATCGGTTATAAAATTTGTCAAAGCATGATGAAGACGCTTAGAAAAAAGTTTTCCTCTGACCCCATCTAAACTCACAAGAAAGGGATTTGCATAATAGAACACATCTTCAGAGATCTTTACCTCTGATCCGTTTTCCATTTCATTAATAGAAATATCATCAGTTAAATGATCTGAAGTCAACGTAAATTTTGCCGGCTTAGAACCATAATAATCGATTGGAAGAGTCTTTAATGTTTCTATAATTCTATACGCGTACTCTTGTGTCCATTCTTTCTCGTCATTAGCAAGGATTATATGATAGTTGTTTTCCAGGTTTCCGAATGACGGAACATCAGCCGGTACAATCATTTTACCTAAAAATTCAATCTCAGCTGGAGCATTTATATGTGACGAAGTAACATAACCGGAAGGACTTTCATCCTCTTTCCATTCAAAATTCCATACTGAGGAATCTTCATCCATCTTGGAAATAACCAACTTAAGAGGAACTGACGGATTTATATTGCCATTTTCATCAACTATTACTGTCAAAGCTTCCATGACATTATAACCCTGAGCTTCAACTTTCACTCCATGTTTTCCCGGAGTAACATCTTTGAAAACATAGCTTCCGTTGGAAGTAACAGGAATGCTCGCCAAAAAAGTGTTTGATGCTATACAAACATTCGCTTTGTCCCCTTCCGATAATCCGGAAAGTTCTACTCTCACATCAGCTGCCTTTATTGTTGAAACCAACAAAATAAACAACAAATAAAAACTTAATCTTTTTGTTAAAATACATTTATCCATCCCCAGTAGTTTCTGATTGTTGGTAATTTAGATCTTTTCAACAAATATAATTTTAAAACCAGTCTTTTCCAAATTATTGGAGGATAGATAAAACAACTTTTGACACTAATATTAAGCTCACCTCATTTCTCTCAAAATTAATATTAGTCATTTATGAAAAATATAACTTAAGGCAGTTATCTTTGTAATATAGAATACTTGACAGCGAGGTGGGATAAGCTACTTCATGAGAGCCCACTTTAAAGGATCACCTTAAAAAGAGAGGGATATCTTCAGACACTCTTTGAAAACAAATCAATTTTATCTTAAAAAATATTACAATCATGGAAAAAAACGATTTACTACAATTCTCCGATGAAGTCAGAGTATCAATCCTCGGTCCCGACGACCGGCTCCTCTACGAAACCACATCCACAGGTCATCATAATCTAGAATCAGCAATTACTGATGCCATCGAGAAGGGCAAAATAAGCCTTAATCCCGAAGACTGCGTTTTCACAGTCTCCAACCTCACAACCGGCGTATCCCACAAATACCGTTTCAACGCCCACAATAACCTCAAACTCATAAATTGAAAAAAACCACTCGCCTTCACTCCTGGTTGCTAAAATTCGACCGGGCTTTCTCGGATAAAATCTGGCGTCAGATATTTATCCTTCTTTCCTTTGTAGCCATTGCATTTCTCATCGGTGTCCTCATTCTCTATTTCCTCCACTTCGGCACCAACGGTGCCAAAGTGAGTTTCTATGAGTGGGCTCTTTATCTACTTATTGACGGTAATGCTCTAAACAACCTCTATTTCGACGATTATCCCAATGGAGGAAGAGGTTGGGTTGTCCTCTTCGGTATCCTCGGCACCCTCCTCGGTGTCATCCTCTTCGGCGGTATGCTAATTTCCGTCCTTTCCAATATGCTGGAACGTCGAATCGAAAACTATCGAAAAGGTAAAAATTTATATGTCATTGACGGGCATTACATCATTCTTGGCTATGACGAAATCGTGCCCTCAATCATCAAGGAAATCTGCAAAAATCCTAATGCATATGTCCTTCTACAGAGTTCACTTCCCGGTGAAGAAATTGCAGAACTTATCCATTCCTCAATCGCTCAGGACTGCGAAAGAAGAGTGATTTTCAAAAATGGTCACCGTAAATCACTCAGCGACCTTGAAGAACTCCGGCTCCCGTCAGCTTCGGAAATTTATATCGTGGGTAACCGCGAAAACCCTTCACACGATGCCACCAATATTGATTGTCTCGAAAAAGTGGCTCTCATCCTCAAAAAAAGCAAAGAAAAAAACAAGGGTAATCAAAAACTCCCCGAAAGAATCATCACCGTCTTCGAAGACCCCGACACCTATGCTGCTATCCAGGTGTCAGACCTTTTCGATAACATTCGCTCACTAGGCATTGAATTCATTCCATATAACTTCTATAATGCCTGGACTAAGCAAATGATGGTTGACAACCATTACATTGACAATGACAAGAAACATCTCTATCCCACCCTCGACCGCGAGGGCATCAAACCCGGTGATGAACAACATGTTCATCTGGTTATAGTTGGCATTTCTACTTTCGGAGTAACCGTTGCCATCGAGGCTGCCAAATTTCTCCATTTCCCAAATTTCAGTCGTGGTAAAAATCTTACCCGCATAACATTCATTGCACTCAATGCCGATAAGGAGATTGATCTTTTCTTCACTCGTTTCCGCCATTTCTTTGAAGTGCAGGATGCATGGATCAATGGAAATAGACGATGTGCCACTAAATTCAAAGATGAAGACGCCAACTTCCTCGATGTAGAGTTCGAATTCATCCAGGGGGACATTTTTTCCGATAAAATACAGAAGATGATTGCCGAATGGAGTTCTAACCCCAACGAATACCTCTCGCTGGTGTTTGCGATGAAGGATCCGCGCCTAAATCTTGCGGGAGCCATGAACCTCCCCGACGAGGTTTATGAGAAAAATATCCCGGTATTTGTGCGTCAGAACTCTTCCAGTAAATTCCTGTCCCTTATCCATTCCAAGTCTGAGGTAGAAAATAAAAAGATAAAGGTCGTTAACAACGAGGTGATTGAGACTCCCGTCAAAGGAAAGTATTTCAATCTCTATCCTTTCGGTATGACCGATATTCCTTTCGATTCCAACCATAGGGCTCAACGTATGGCTGAATGTATCAACCATATCTATAATATCAGTAAGAGCAAAAACTGGGAAACACCTACCTATGAAGAAGTTACAAAAGCCTCGTGGGACGAAATTCATTCCGAATGGATGGCGTTGGATGTCGCCCTGCAATGGGCAAACCTCTATGCCGCTTATAACATGGAGTATCGTATCAGAACCCTTAAGGCCATGAGAGGTAATGATAGTCCCATCGATAATGTTACCGACAAAGAGGCTGATATTCTCGCAGGAGTGGAACACAACCGATGGAATGTGGAAAAACTCCTGCATGGCTACCGCAAACCATCAAAAGAGGAGGATGCAAACAATCCCGACAACTTCATCGATGGCAAGAAATATACCCCTATGAAGGATGCTCACAAAGCCTTATATATACACAGCGACATCCGTCCCTATCATACTCTCGACGAGATTCAGGAAATCGACCGACAGATCATTCGCTTCATCCCATGGATTGTCCGAATCTCCAAAAATTAAATTATGAAAAAAAATTACACTCCCTCTCCCATCGACACAAGCGATATAGAACTCCCGGATGAACTGAAGCCACTTTTGGAGAGCATGGCGAAAAACGTCCATGAAGTATGGGCAAAACAACGCATCAGTGAAGGTTGGACCTACGGCGAAAAACGGGACGACAACCTCCGCAAGCATCCTGGTCTTGTCCCTTACGAAGAACTCTCCGAGATAGAAAAACAATACGACCGTAATACATCGGTCGAGACCCTTAAACTAATTCTCAAACTCGGCTTCCACATCACCCAGAACCCTCCTTCTCTATGAGCCAAAACATTACCGACCCAAGAGAGTCCCGAAATATTCGTATCTTCATCTCCTCTACTTTCAATGACATGCAGGCGGAAAGAGATGAACTCGTATCCAAAGTATTCCCGCTCCTGCGCCAAAAAGCTGCCGAAAGAAACGTTTCCCTTACTGAAATAGACCTTCGATGGGGTATTACCCAAGAAGAAGCCGAAGAAAGCAAAGTGGTGGAAATATGCCTCGAAGAAATCGATCGTAGCCATCCTTTCTTTATTGGACTTTTAGGTGGTCGTTACGGCTGGATTCCCGGTCAGGAATCCGTGGACTGGACTCAGATTATCAGCGATAGGTATCAGGATGCCATCACTCTCATCCGTGACGGAAAGAGTATGACTGAAATCGAGATTCGTCACGGGGTCCTACAAAATCCTCGAAATATTTATGCCTCCTTCTATATCAAGGAGATGCATGAAAAGGATATCGATCCACTGCAATTACAATTTCGGCAAGAAATCAGCCAAATACAGGATTTCCCCGTAAAATCCTATTCTAACCTGGAAGAACTGGCCCAAGAGGTGATCAAAGATTTCGATGAACTGCTTGATTCTCTATTCCCGATAGAAAATGCTAACGACTGGATATCCCAAAGAAATCAGCAACGAAGCTATCTTCAGCAAGCCACTCGTTTCTTCGTAGCTCCTTCCAGGACCGAGGAAGCCCTCAATGCATTTCTACAAAATACCGATAATAAAGGAGTCGTGTTGAGTGCTCCAAGCGGAATGGGAAAATCTACACTTCTCGCTCACACTGTTCTCAAAATCGAAAAGGAAATAGATGCCGATGTTATTGCATTCTTTCCTAATAATATCACCAACGGTTCAAGTTTCAATGATTTGGCCGACTGGATCTGTCGCGGCCTTCACGCCCTTTATGACTTTGATTACGACCGCGAAAAACCACATATAGATGAGCTCCAACGAGCAGCCTCTGAAATCCATCCCGAGAGAAAACTATACCTCCTTATTGACGGAATCAACCAAATCCTACCATCCGATTCAGCTAACGACGACATGGTATGGTGGCCGCAATGGAACGAAAACGTTACTGTAATTTTCTCAACACCCAAAGAAAGTCCAATCTTCCGTTCCCTCGAAAGATTCAATTTAAAACCGTTAAATCTGAGTCCGCTCACCTTGGATGAAAAAGTGGAACTTGCAAACAGATTCCTCAAAGGCGGATTCAACAAACAACTTTCGCGGCAACAGGTGGAGGTAATCGGAACGGCTAATCCTATCATGGAGAACACGTTCGTCTTCATCTCTTTCCTTGATGAGATAAGACGTTTCGGCTCCTTCGAACAGCTTGACAAAGAAATCGAATCCTTAACCGGAATAAAAAATACAGACGAATTTTTCAGCAAAATAATCTCCGGGCAATTATCCCATTTTGGTAATAACGACGACATTATCAATTACGATATTATCCTGGGTCTCATCGCATTATCTTATGATGGCCTCCAAGAATCCGACATCCTGCAACTTGCCCAAATATCCCGTCTGAAATTATCCGTAATTTTAGGGATGAACGACCTTTACCTCATCAACCGTGGTGGAAAGATCCAATTTAGCAACGAAACATTCCGTGAGGTGTTCATGAACGAAAGACTCCATGCCGATATTGGTCTGGAACTCCGCGATTATCTCGCAAGCCACTTCGAAAAACAAAGGAATGAGTCGAATAAACTAACCCCTGATGCTCTTTTCGAGATATCCTACCAATATCACGAACTCAAAGACCTCGATCATCTCTTCCTCTCAATCTCCAATCTTCAGGCCTTCATTGACTTCAAAAAATTCGGCAAATTAAACGAACTCGGAAGATACTGGAACACATTACTGAGTGAAGATTCGGTGCGCTTCGATGTGTCAAACGTGATATATGAGCTCCTGCCACCTTGGTGCAATGACATGTATGTCAACGATATGTATCGAAGACTTATTCTTACTACCCAAATCGGCATCATCATCGATTTTGCCAATTTCTTAGGTTGGAACATCCGTTATCCTCAACCCGCCCAAAAATTATTAAATATGCTCCTCATGATGATAGAATCAGATGAGGAACAAGATGAAAGCATTTATCACTGGAAGGATTTAATTGAAAATAATATTGCGGTCTATCAATCCCTCAACAATGAAGACACCAGGAAGTCGCTAAAAAAATTCTGCGAACTCCTGTCGGACGATACCAAATTCTCTGATCCGTTGGTGTCAAACATTGGCGAAAAACTCCTCTCTCTTTATGAAGAAACTAAAGACCGGAGTTTCCTCGAAAACTCCAAACTCATTCTATCAGAAGTTCTGAAAGCGCGTATCGAAAAATATGCCACAGAAATCCATCCCGAAGTGGCTGTGGCTTACGCTAACCTCGGGTCGGTAGAATTCTATATCAATCTTTCTCAAGCAATTCAGTTAAACAAACGGAGTCTTGAAATATACGAGGCCCTGTATGGCTTCTACCACATTGATGTCGCCATTCAATATTTCAATACAGGGTCGCTCATACTTAGATCAGATCCTCAAAAAAGTATCGAATTCTTGGATAAGGCCCTCCAAATATATCTGAATCTTCATGGCGAAAATAGCGAGCAAACCAAAAAGACCCGTTACATGCTCGCTCTTGCCCTACTACGTAGCGGTGAATATTCCAAAGCCTTGCAGCAAGCCGATTTCCTGAAGGAATGGCAATCTTCGGTTGAAAACAATGACTTATATTTCCATTTGCTCAACGATATTTTCATGGCAGCTTACCGAGCCGGAGAATATTTCAGGGCCGAAGAGGTGGCACTTAAGATGCTGACTCTAAAAATCGACAATGTCGAAGAGGAAATCAGTGTCCACAACAATCTTGCCAAAGTGGAACATCTCCTCAATAAACCCGTTGAATCGGAGCATCACTATCTTGAAGCGATGAATCTTTCCCTTTCAAATGATCGTCCTTTACCGGCTCAGAAGTCTCTGATCTATCTTGCGAAATCATATATGGAAACCGGAGAGCTCCAAAAAGCCGGCGATGCTCTTAAAAGAGTGATGCAGATTTCCTCTCAATATGAACTCGCTCCAGCCTTCGAACTGGCTTACGCCTATTATAACTACGGTATTATTCTTTATAACTTGAATGAGAATGTAGAGAACGTCATAAAATATGTTGAAGAAGCCGTCAATATCATGGAGGGGATAACCGATGATGAGGATGAACCCAACCTGTTGCAATATCGACAGACTCTCGAAAAACTGAGGAGTACAACAACACAGAACCGGGGGAACAATAATGAGAGAAGTGAAATGGCGATCGAAGAGATGTCAGAATATCTCGACGGAGGATTCCCCCAAGTCTTGAACAACTTCATAGAGGCTATGGATGCTCTCGATCGTGGAAGAGTGGATGAGGCTAAATACAAGCTCTCTCTTAGTCTCGAAGAATTGAATCCCGACAAACAACCCGCAGCATACGCCCAGGTTTTACGATATCTAGCTTTTACAAAGGCAATCATCCTGGACAATTCTGTGGTTGAGAACCGGGAAGAGAATATTGAAGAAATCGCATCGGATTACGAAAGGGCACACAAACTTGCTGCCTGGTATGGACATTTCGATTTGGCGTGGCAAATATGTTCCGATGAGCAACAGTTCTTCCGGGCCGGGAAAGATTATAAAATGGCGGAACAGACCCTTTGGAAATGGCTTGAATATCTCATTGATGACGGTCGATTTATATCTCTTCACACCGTCACCACTCTCTTCAATATCATGACTTCCCTATATTCCGGAGGGAACCATGACCCCAGGATTGCTATGCACATCCTTCTTCTGGCTCTCTACATCTACGGGGAGTCGGAGGAAAAAATAGATGGTATCTATGATAAGTTAATCTCCTATTACAACCAACTCAAGGAATATATACCCGATTTTGATGAAAACATGCTTGAGGAATGGGGTTACAATATCTGGAAGATTACTGAATATCTTCGAGATGAAGAGGATAACGGAAAAGATTACTACGATCTGGAAAACAAACTCTATAAAGAGAGTCTGAATTATTTCAAAAAGACCGATGATTATTACACAGCTCTATTCCAATATGTCTTCTCACTCCGTGAAATCCCTGATTTCCCGAAAGCTCTCAGCATGATTCCGGAATTGAAAGAAAATCTCCCTGAGGATGCCGACGCAGAGATGATTTCTGATTTGAAGAACCTCGAATATGTTAACCTTATGGGGGTTCTTGATTATGAGGGGGCAAGAAGATACAAGGAGGAGAACGATATTGACGATTCGCTTGAGGGAACTTACTTGGAGAGATTTACACCCATCTATTTTGATTTGATCAATAATCTCAGAGAGGAAGCTATTCAAGCCTTGGATGAGTCTAAAAATAATAATTCTGAATCTATTTTCCGTGACGGGTACAGACAAGACAAATACATGAGAAATCTATTTGATGTCGCCCTCTCGTTGGCCCAAATGGGTCATCCTTTCGAAGCCAGACATGCTGAAGAGAAATGGTGGAATTTCATCGAGAAGAATCTTTCTCAGGATATCGAGTCTTATAGAAAAGCAAAGGAATTCTTGGATAATAAAATTGGTGTATAACTATGGAAATCAAGGAGATACAAAATATACTGTCAGACATTGTCGATAATGTGGAGAGTCGGGATGAGTTCAATCAACTCTTCAAAAAATGTCGCGAAACTGAGGACGAGGATTTCCATTATGCTTTGCTTAACCTATGGGAGTTCATGGAGCAAAAGAGGTTTGTGCCTCAAAACATCAGAGAATATGATCATTTCTATCTGGTGGGAATGCTCGAAGAAGTGGCTAAGAAGATGAATGAACCTTTAGCTATTCGATTTGCATTCCTGATGACGGGAGAAAATTTCATCATCACCACCTCTATGGAACAGGCCATGTATGCCCGGATTCTGACTGAATACTTGTGGTGTTATCGAGAATGGATGCTGGAAATTGTCTCGGAATTCGTGGAGGACGGACTCTCCGATCCAATTTATCAACCCTACTTTGAAGAGGGAATGCAACCGGGTTATGTCATCACCGAATTCTTCAAATTGCTCGCACCGGCTCTCTTCAAATACATGGAAGAATATCCTGAAGATAAGATCCAGGGAGTCAACGAAGAAGTTATCGATTATCTTAAATCACTAACTGAAAGAACCTCTCCCCTTCCATTACTGCCCAAATTCTGCACATTCTGCCGCTGGCTCCATGAATCCATCGCCAAATGCTCATAATTGACTTTTCTTGGAACATTCTGAAAAGATGACAGAATTTTATCTTTTATTTTATGCAGCCTGCACCGGTTGAGTCACCATTCATGATATAGGCCTTTTCCGGAATTGAGAAAGGTGTGGGAAGCACTTTTGCAATTCCGTCATGATTATTTCCAATTCCATTATCCGATGTGTTTTCAGCTAAAACTGAAAATGGAAAATAAAGAAACAGAAAACTTAGTGAAAGCGAAATTTTACAGGTCATTTTGAACAATATAAAGAGGGACGTCGAAAACGACCTGCCCCCTTTAGGGATATCGATAAACGAATCTTATTTAATTTTCTCGTAGATGTAGAGCTCATGAATTTCACCGGTGTAACCTTCTTCTTCGTAGGGGCCCTGAGACATTCCAAATACGATTTGAGTACCACGGTTGTTCAGCACTACCAAGTCATCATTGGTTGGGTCAATTGCGAGACCTTCAATTTCACCTGCACGTTTGAAATCATTCATTTCACGGAAATGTTTTACTCTACCCTTCATGGCGCCACCCGCAATTTTCCCTTTACGCATCATGGGTTTTCCGTTCTCATCAAGAGCCACACTGAACGGGGTGTCTTTAACAACTTCCTGGCCGTCAACAAGACCCGTATAAGGAACTTCGGTTATGTCAACAATGTAAAGGTTGTCGGGAAGTTGATACAGGGATTCGCCATCATCTGCACTGAGAATCATTTTCCCGTCGGCAATGAAAATCCCTTGACACCAGTAGGGAGTTGGAGCAAGCTGGATCTTTGTATAGTATTTACCGGTGTCGAGATCATAGGCATAAGCGTAACGGCTGTCTACCCAGTCCGACATCCAAACCATGTTCTTGTCGCGATCTACTGCCAAACCCGATACTTCAACTTGACCCGATTCTGGAACCCAAGGAAAATCGCGCTTCCATTGAAGAGTGTTGGCATCGTATACCGAAACAGCAATGTTGTATCCACGGCCATATTCGAACTTCTCAAGGCCACAATAGATTTCGCCATTGTAAATGTCTATGTCTCCAAAGTGGTTGGCAATTTCAGGATGCCGGAAAGGTTGATCGTTTTTTGCCACGAGCTTTCCTTCTTTATCATATTTCAGAAGAGCCTTCGTGTCTGAAACATAATAATAATTGTCATCAATAGCAATTCCTTGACGACCTGCTACGGGAATCGTTTTTTTAAGGCGATATTCTTCTCCCACGTGCTGAGCCGAAACAGTTGCACCAACCATCAGGAGAGAAAGTCCTAATAATACTTTTTTCATGATAATAATGATAACTATTATTTTACAAATATATCTTTCTACTCATCACAATACAAGAGGGGCCGTGATTGGACATTTCCTCCCACGCCCCCTCTCTAAAAATAGAGTATAGTATAATAGTAAGCAACGAAATATTTATCTAATCTGTAATTAGGTCAAAGCAAAAGGTTTACGTAAAATAATTAAATTACATATTCAATATCAACTCTTTGTTCAACTGGCAGCTCATCTACTTCCACTATCAGGCATTTTAGTTCATTATCGAAACTCGATCTGCCGGGACGACCATTAATCAACACTTTTGTTCCATCTTTGACTGTAGGTAACTGCAGGCGATAGCCACGACTCTTTACCATCCCATCATATGAACCTTTAGCTGGGTGAACGCTAACACAGGCTTTTTTCCCATTTTGTCTATAGGTCAGGTCTGTGGTGACATAATGCCCTTCGAGATAGTCTAGTGTCATGCCGTCGTCCTCATACAATGTGAAAGTATTACAAACATCGGATTGCGTCGGATATACGCGCATGACTAATGTGTTCAATGGTTCCGAGGCCGGCCGAGCAGTATAAGGTTGCATAGGAAGAATCCAGCCTCCTTTCACAAAGAGAGGGAATTGTTCGAGATCTTTAGTCACCTCTTTTTTGGCACCACCCTCCTGACATTCGTGAGTAAAAAAATCAAACCACAACTCGTTGTCGGGGAACCAAACAACTTGAGAGGATGTGAAGTTTTCCCCTTCTCCGGGTGAAGTTATAGGGGCTGCAAGAAGAAGATCACCGAAAGTGAATTGTTGAGGATTGGAATAGGACTCTTCAAACTGTCCGTAATCAATGAACATGCTGCGATTCAACGGCACCATGGTGTTATGGGTTTCCCAAACACTTGAATAAATATAGGGCATCAGCTGTGAGCGCAGATGATACATTTTTCTCATGGCGTCAGTTTCCTTCTCGCCAGCAATCCAGGGTCTACGGTCAAGTCGTTTGTCTTTCGTTGAGTGGACTCGCAAGGCAGCCGAAAGAGCACCGAACTGAGTCCATCGTGCTGTAAGTTCTGGGTTCGGATCGCCTCTGAAACCACCGATGTCGTGGGCCCAATAGTAGCAACCGCCCTGACCACTGCACGCTGTCAGTTTTACCTCGAATGCCAGTATCTCCCAATTCGACTGCGCATCGCCCGAAAATTGTATAGGATGACGATGGTCGCCCCAGCCTCCCCAACGGCTGTAACCTGCTCCTCGTTTTCCGTTGTTTTGAGAGTCACGGTAGTAGAGTTCGTTTAACCATAATAGCGAAGATGACTCGAACCCTCTGACACGTGGATACAGATAGTTCTGTTGCCAATCCAACCACCAAAAGTCAACACCAATTTCCTCATGCGGCCTATGGGCAAACCGAAAAAAGTTCTCCATGTAATCGCGATCTGACAGGTCGAATAACGGAGGCTGTTTCTCTTCGTGTCCCAAAGCTTCGACAAAAGCGTTGTATTGCTCTTCGTGAGGGCGTATACCATCATGAGGATGATCATTGAGAGAAACTGTGACCCCCAGCGCGTGACATGAATCAAGCAACGCTTTGGGGTCCGGTATCAGGTCTCGGTTCCATGTGTATCCTGTCCAGTTAAGGTTTCCGTTGTGTCCTGTTCCAATAGAAGCGTCATTCGTGTGCCAACCCATATCGAATACTATATTGTCCAAGGGAAAGTCGTGCTCATCATATCCTCGAATAATATCGAGAAACTCGGCGCTTGTATAGTCCCAGTAACGACAATACCAAATACCATGGATATATTTGCGGGTCATGGGAACATGCCCGCTTATTGCGCCTAAACTTGCCAAAGCGGCTTTGTAATCGTTGCCGTAAATAAAGCAATACTGATCCTGAACGTGCGACTTAGTATCACGAGGCTGCAACCAACCGTCAACCAACAAATCGCTGCGCTCATCGTCGATAATATACCATCCATCACGACTCAATAGTCCCTCGTTCATTGGTATTTCCGAAGTGACTCGATCCAGTGTTTCTATTGGACCACCCAAATTGTTTCGGGTTACAAAACGGTTGGTAAACTTCTTTTCCTTGCCGTTGTGTTTATAGTAGACTATAAAATTGGATGTAGAGAAAGGATATCCATCGTTGTGGAACATCATCCTCAATGCGGGAGTGGTTATCTCAAACCAGTCGTCATCCAAAGATGTCAATGTTATTGAGTCAACATCCAAACGACTGTTACGGTCATAGGCAAACAGGGTTGGCTCATCGATAAATTTACCGTCAAAGGCATATTCCAAACGAACCAGCGTGGGAGTGATCACAGTCAAACGATTGTTTCCAAAAACAAGTGGATTCCCCGGAGTGTCGGTTGACAATGCCATCGGCACCCCCATAACAAAGAGTGCCGTTGACACAACCAATTTAACCATACATCTCATTTACAGTCAACCTTTATTACTTGCTTCTCTCCTTCAATAGCTTCTGCAGCAATTCGGGTTCGTTGGTGGTGATGAAATCCACATCATGGTCAATGCACCATTTCATATCCGATTCTTTATCTACCGTCCAAACGTTCACTAACAGTCCAAGGTCATGGCTTTGCTCTATCCATTCGGGATGTTTCTTGAGTGTTTTTAACGAATAGTCTATTCCCTTTCCGCCCTCGAACTTAATCTGCTCGGGAACATAGTCGCCGTTAAGAAAATAAACGTCGCTTGTCTCTGGAGTCATTGCAATGAAATTCTTGAAGCCATCCTTAGAGAAGGTGATATAATCGGTTCTTTCGGTAAGACCATATTGCTCTATCGCCTTCAAGATTTGTTTTACCGCTTCTTTTTCCAGCCCTCGGCTATTATGGGTTTTGAGCTCACACACCAGTCTTATCGGAAGCTCCGATGCGGTCGCCAGGTAAGCGTCGAGAGTCGGGACGGTCTCGCCGTTGCCAAGCTTCTGCGATAGGACAATATCGGATGGCGACGTTTCTATTATGATACCGTTTATGTCGGAATCATGGTTTACAACAAGCACACTGTCCGATGTCATCCAAACATCAAATTCCGATGCGTAGCAACCTATCGAATCGGCCTTGACTAGCGAACGAATAGAATTTTGTGCAGAACCATCGGCTCGCCAGTAACCGCGATGAGCTATCACTTTCGGCGTGACCGCCGATGCTGCGAATGCTGTTGCTGCCAACAGCACGAGACTAAAGTGTTTAAATTTATTCATAGTTATATTTAACAAGAAGAGGGTTTTATCAAACCCTCTTCATATAATTTTCATTAATTAGCACTCTTTATCTTGACGTTATCGAGGAACCAACGGTTAGCCGTTGTCAAATCAAACTCGTTCTGAGAAATAGTAATCGTGGCGTACTTGTCAATTTTATAAGCCGACAAATCAACCTCAGCACGAATCCATTCGAGACGGTGACCATTCTCCCAACCTGCTTCAGGAACGTCAATCTTCACGGGTTCTTTACCGTCTTCAGTTACCTCGACAAAGAGAGTTACCGGATCAATCTTGCCGCTTCCTTGACGCATTGGGCACCAATCGAACTGAAGCACAACCTTAGTGCCTGCCTCGATATCAATCTTGGGTAGCGTGATTCCAGCATGATTTCCTGTCTTTCCGAACTTGAAGTAGTTGCGGTTTAAGTAAATACGCTGGTTGTCATCCTTGTCGTAGAGGAACTTGTAACCCTTGACCTGCTCGGTATAATCAAAGAGGTTAATCGATTGGCCATCAATGGTGGCCGTACAACTAGCACTTCTGATACCAGGTGAATTGGCATCCAGGTTGTCATCCTCCACCGACCTGCCTGCATTGGCAGCTATCGACCATTCTTCGAGCCATTCGAAGTCATCGAAGAAATAGATAACCTCACGCTGTCCCAAATCCACAAACGAATCTACAATAATGTGAACTATAGGAGCTAAAGTACCACAGTAGTAACCGTTGAGAACAACATCGTGGGCATTAAGACTCGAAGCGTTGAATGTCGAAGGAGCGTCATCTATGGCAACTCTATAATCCTGACCTTCGATATTAACGTAACCTGCATCATAGAAACCCGTGATTGTGATGGCCGTGCGACTTGTTGATCTATATGTGTCAACTTCATCGGTTATATCCTGATATGTTACCACTGGGACAGTTCCGGAAGTCCTTGAAGTGATGTTGTCCAAGGTAATGTAAGGCATGTTGGCCGAATCGTGCTGGCGTTCCCCTTGAATGGAAACCACATCACCCGCTGTTATGGTTTCACTCTTAGAATTCATCACCAGAAGATTGTCTTTCCCGTCGGTCGCTATAAAACCTTTTGTTCCGACTGTTGCCACACTAATATTCTTAATTTCAACAACTGTTTCATCAGCCATCGAGTAGAGGTCATTGATTGTGTAGGAACCAACATCACGATATTTGTCGCCATCCTGACGAACCGACACCTCACAGATACTTGCCATCGAGTTGCCTCGGAATATAACAGTCCCACGGCGCGGATTGTCAAGAGCTCCTTCGCGAAGATTAGGACTTACTGTCAGGGTTACCTCCGTTTGACCGGCTTGTCCCGTTGCCGGACTCACGCTTATCCATTCGGGAGCTTCTGAGAACCAGTTGGCATCCGAAACAACCGTTATGGTCTGAGACTCGGGTGACAGACCTTCGTAATTAAGTAGCGATACGCTCGACAACACAGCTTTTGCCGACGTGTCCTTGTCGTCGCTACAGCTCTGCAAGAAGGCCGCCGAGACAAGAGCTACTGCAATGAAAAAATATTGTTTCAGTTTCATGATAGTCTGTTATTGTTTATAAGTTATTTTCGAGACTTTACCAACCGGGGTTCTGGGTCAGAGGCGGATCTGACGGATTGAAACTCTTGGCTAAGTTTATGTCGTAAAGAGGTATCGGATACAGATAATCGCGTCCCTCGTTGAAATCATATTTAGGCATACCTTCGTGGTAGTTGATATAACCCCGATTGCCATCGGTAAGTTTAACACCGTCGTCAGTGCCTATTTCATAAACCTGCACGTCATCCGACACAGTAGGTTTGCTCGTTCCGTTGGCATAGAGAACTATGTCAGTTTTACCGTCACCGTCAAGGTCGTATTCTCCCGCACCCGGGAAATACATTCCCGTGATTTCCTGATCGAAACAGTAACCGGCTTTCCAGCGACGAATGTCAGCCCACCGAAAACCTTCCTGAGCAAGTTCAACACCTCGTTCGCGACGAATCTCGAGAATTACACCCTTGTTTGAGCCTTCTACATTGGGATAACCCGTTTCTGCACTCGAGAGATAACGGTCGGGAGATGCATTGGCTGTTACCATGTTGAGGTGAGGCATTCCAACGCGGTCGCGAATCTTGTTCACAGTCATGTCAAGGTCACTTTGGGTGAGTGTCCCAAGTTCGGCCTTTGCCTCGGCATAGTTCAACATAGTTTCTGCTATGCGGAAGATTGGCACGTCGTTGGTGCAGTAGTCGTTTCGCGAAACACCATCCGGGACAAATTTGATAGGGTTATAGCCGGTTGTCGACTCCGAAGGATTGGGAAGATACAATTTGCCATTATGGGTGTAACCAGCTGAACGAATCGATTGTGACAAACGCGGGTCACGGTTCTTCATTTCGTCGACAAAAGTCATTTCCTGCCAACCCGGATGGTCGGTGAAGGCTGTTCCGTCAGTCATCAGATAAGTATTGACAAACTTGCGAGTGTACCCAGGCATACCGCGAGCCGGAGCAAACGAGAAACCGTAGGCGTCATGGAACTGACTTGTAGCAATGTCGTAGCTAATGGCAAGGATATATTCATCTGAATTCGCTACTTCGGCGCGGAACATATTCCTGTAGTCCATCTTTGGGTCTCCGGTAGTATAAATCTTATAAGGACCTTCATTGATCAGTTTGTAGGATGCATCGGCTGCCTGCTCAAGATAATATTGCCAGTCATGGCCGCCTAAACTGATCCCATGATACTTTCGGAAGGTTCCTTCAAAAAGACAGAAACGAGATTTTAGCGCTAGTGCTGTCCACTTGGTAGCGCGGAAAGGAACATTTTCCTGCGCCTTATGGTCGGGCATGTTTTCGATCGCATAATCGATATCTTCCAACATTTTCTGCATCACATATTCTCGCGAATCGCGAGGACGATACAGAAGGTCGATGTCTGACGATCCGATTTCGGTATCATACCACGGCACATCGCCGAAACGTTTGACCTTCTCAAAATAGAAGTAGGCACGGAACATTCGCGACAACGCTGTATACTCCACTACGGCCGCCTTGTCGGGACAACGATCAACGCGAGCCAGCAACGAATTGATGCGGCGAAGGTCGGTCCATGACCACCCTCCTCCCTCGTCGGGGACTGTACGGAATGTGCCACCTCGTAATTCGTTGGATAGGGTCTTTTGAACCAAATGGTCGTTCTGCTCGTCGTAGTATACTTTCGTTGGTATATTGTTGTAATAAGGATTGGTGAATAACTTCAGGTCTTCCACTGTTGTGAAATAGTCAGCTTCCGTTACCTTATCTTTTGGCGTCAGATCAAGAGCATCGTTACAACCCGACAGGCTCATTCCAAAAAGGACCGACGATATAACGTATATATATTTTTTCATGCTGTTCATTGTTAAATTTGTTAGAATGTCACGTCAAGACCAAACATGAATGTCTTCGACCAGGGGTAGAATCCACCGTCGTAGTTTTCGTTGGAACGGCTCAGAGCTCCTTCCGGATCGATATATTTGTTCTTGATGGACGACCAGTAAGTGAGGTTCTCACCCGAGAAGTATACACGAACCTGTTCCATGCCGGCTTTTCGTGTCCACTTGTTGGGAAGTGTGTAACCAAATGTCAAACTCTTCAAGCGCAAATATCTTGCATTTTGCAGGTAACGGTCGTTAACTCGGCGAAGGTAACCTCCTGAAGCCATGTTCGAACGAGGACGAGGCATGTATGCGTCGGGGTTCTCTTCCGACCAAACATCATCGAGGAAGTCCTCTCTGATGAATGAATTGTATACATATCCGTAGGTTCCCCAGAACGGCATTGACCATTGACCCGGATACCAGTGATGGTTACCCGTCCCTTGGAAGAAGATATTGAAGTCAAATCCGAAGTAATTGAACCCACCGGTGATTCCGTATTGAAGACGAGGAAGGGAATTACCTATAATCTTCTGATCTCCCGGATCGATTGCCGAATTGCTCCCGATACCAATGTGACCGTCACCGTTGCGGTCTACGAACTTAACGTCACCGGCTCGCCAACCGCCTGTCAGGTTACCCATGAAGTTGGAGTCAAATGTGTGGGAGGCACCATAGGCTGCTGCCTCTTCGTCGGTCTTGTACAAACCGTCGGTTTCAAAACCCCAGATTTCTCCAAGCTTCATACCAACGTAGTATTTTTTATCGAATAGTTTGTCGGGATTGTCGAATTTTGTTATTTCGCTGTCATATTGACTGATGTTAAAACCAACGTTGTAACTGAAAAGATGACTGAATAGTTGGAAATTGTCGTTCCAGTTAACTGCTACTTCATAACCCTTGGTTCTCAAGTTAGCGGTGTTCATCTGAGGTACGCTTGCTCCGTAAACCGACGGCAATGCGATTCCATCGGTCAACATGTCTCGAGTATCACGTATATAGAAATCTGCTGTTAGTGTCAAACGATTTCCAAGCATGCCATAGTCGACACCAAGGTTCCACTGGCTGGCTTTTTCCCAAGTGAGGTCCGATGCAACAGGCGCACCAAGAGAACTGTATTTGCCAAGTTTCCCGTCACCGAACGAGAAGCTGCCGAAGTCGTAGATGCTAACGGAGCGTATGTAACTGTAGTAATTCGATACATTCTGGTTACCCAGACTACCGTATGAGAGTCGAAGCTTGAGGTTCTGAATCTTTTCGCTAATGGGCTCAAAGAATTTTTCTTCCGAAATACGCCAGCCAACCGATGCCGAGGGGAAGAAACCCCATCGACTGCTGCGCTGGAAACGTGACGACCCGTCATAACGGCTGCTGAATTCGAATAGATAGCGACCCGCATAATCATAGTTGACACGGGCGAATATTCCCTGCAAATGATATTGTAACTGACCACCTCCAAAGTTGCCATCCGATGCCGGCGTGGTAGCAAGATTCAGGTCGTCGAGAGTCGATGACGCAAGATTTCCTCCCGCTACTGAAACAATTTTACGCTTCCATTGTTCGTCATTGAAACCTAATGTCACTTTAAGGTTGTGCTTGTCAGCAAAAGTGTCGGCATAGGTACCGTAGATATTGTAGGCATAATAATTGCGGGTGCTGATGTATTCGTCCAAACGGTCTTCACCGGCACCTGTAGTGTAGTATTGCATGTCTGCTCCCGGACGAACCCTGTATTCGAAGTTTTGAGAGCGGCTCGTGTTACGTGTCTGGTAAAAGCGATAAGTAAAGTCACCAACTATGGTTAGTTGCTCAATGGGATTGATTGTCAAACGACTGGTGTTGGAGAAGTCGGTTGCTCTGTCCATGTTGCGGTGAGTTCCCGTGGACAAAATAATGTGACGGCCATTACCAACATTATAGCCGGTGTAGTCAGTGGCATATACCCACGAACCGTCGGGGTTTTGGGTAGGGAAACATGCTAAAGCATGACGCGCCATGTAGGCTATGCTGTTTTCAACATCACCGTCTCCCTGATAGCTATATTGAGAGCCGAAGAAAGAGGTGTTGTTGGAGAATAGTATCCACTTGTTGACCTGGAAATCAATCTTTGACCGTAGATTGAACTTCTTATAGATGTCAGGGTTCTGTTTTAATATGCCTTTCTGCCAATCAAGACCTCCCGACACATAATATTTTATGCTCTTCGTACCCCCGGAAAGAGAAATATTGTGCTGAGTAACCGGCCGACGTTTTGCAAAATGCATGTCCCACCAGTCATAGTTTCCATAGTAGACCCACTGGTTGCGACCTCCGCGCACTTCTTCAACTACCCAGGGACGATCAGGATTTTCTGTCTTGTCGTTTACGCGAGCAAGGAGCTCCATCATGTCATGGTCTGTGTAATTGATGTAGTTGGTTCCTTGAGTCGCCGAGTAGAACTTGTTGACGATGTAAACTGACCAGTAACCGGTGTTGATATAGTCGGTCGAAGTTGTCGGTTCTTCCCAACCAACACGGCCGCTGTAACGTACTGTTGCTTTTCCTTCCTTTTCAGCACCGCTTTTTGTTGTAACCAAAATAACACCGAAAGCAGCACGTGCACCGTAGATTGCTGCCGCCGAGGCATCCTTAATAACCGATACCTGTTGAACATCGTTTGGGTTTACGCGGGTGAGGTCACCTTCTACTCCATCTACCAACACCAAAGGATCCGTGCTGTTAATTGATGTCGTACCACGAATGTTGATTGTCGGCGATGAACCGGGAGCACCCGATGAAGTTCCGATATTAAGACCCGGCACCTGACCTTGCAACATGTTGGTCAAAGAATGTGACACGCGGTTTTCAAGCTCTTTGCTCCCTACCGCCGTTACAGCTCCTGTCAAGTTTACCTTCTTCTGTACGCCATAACCCACAACAACTGTTTCTTCAAGAGTAAAGGCGTCTTCGGCTAGTTCTACTTTGACGAACGATTCGCTAGCTGAAACATGGATCTTCCTTGTCTCATAGCCGATGAAGGATACAACGAGGATAATATTCTCGTCGGGAACTTTAAGAGAGAAATTGCCATCAATATCGGCCATTGTGCCGGTACTGGTGTTCTCAACCACTATACTTGCCCCGATCAATGGCTCGCCATTCTGGTCGGTGACAGTCCCTGTCAGTGTTCGCGTTGCCCCCCACGATGTAAGAGTGGCAATCACTAACACAACAAGGAAAACAACTCTTTTTAGATTTTCCATGAATATTGATTTGATTGGTAATGTCTTATTTTGTCAATGAAGAGTATCGATTTTTTAATAATTTCAATGCTCTAAACTGTGGTAATGTTAATATTCGATTGCATAGACTTCAGTACTGAAGGGCTTGGGACGTTCCATGGTTTCTGTCCATGTGTGACCGAATTCGTCACTGACGCTTATAACAAGGTCTGTCGTTGCATCCGGAGCCGTGGCCTTGAAGAAGTGATACTGAATCTCTGTGACGAAGTTTGGAATCGAACTCACGTCGTTGTTGAAACGCTTCTTTGACATCGCTTCAACATGAAGCGGGTCGTAGGTATCTACCGCTTCGACATCAAGAACCTTCCCGTCGGCCGTCGTTACATTAATGGTCCAATTGGGATTGTAATTCCATATGTTAAGCAGAATCTCATTACGTTGAACCCCGTCAAACTCGTCGCAGTATTTTCTCCAGGCGTTCTGAACCGTGGTGTTCTTTAAGTTCGGAACATCACTCATGGAGAAGGATACATTATTGAGGTCGTAGCAACGGAACTGATGGGTCTCATCCATGCCAACCGACTTGTAAACATATTGTGGTGTTGTCCCAGAGAATGTCCAGGCAGAATAGCCCGAGGGAGTTCCATCTGTGCTAACTAAGCAGCCAGGCGTCAAATAACCGCTCCACCACCAGTCCGAGCATACGGCGCCCACATTATGTTCATAAAAGTTCTGCCCCTCGGTTACATTCATCGAGGGAAGAACATTATAGTTCTTGTGGGTATGGCCCGTTACGAAATGAACCGTATATCCTGTCAAGACGTTGGCGAGCTCGTCGCTATTCCTGAGATTCAGACTGAATTCATCAAGTCCGCGCGAACCGTACATCGGGGCATGCATCACAACTACTACTGGTGTGGATTTGTCAACGTATTGCAAATCCTTTGACAACCATTCCAACTGAGGAACGAAAAGGTTGCGGAAGTAGTTGCGGGATGTGGTACCGTCATATTCTGAACAATCTATATTGTCAAGCACTACATAGTGCACCTTACCTATGTTGAAACTATAATAAATGGGAGCAATCGTCGTGTTGAAAGGCATCTTTGCCGCTACGTTGGTATAGGTCTTGAAATCGTTGTCATGATTACCTATGGTCTGATAGATTATCATGTTGTCGATATCCTTGTTGATTTCGTTCACATAGTTGGAGAGATTGAACTTGTTGTCATACCAATAGAGATCCCACGTCATGTCTCCTAAGGTGATACCATAGACAGGCAGCGAACCGTTGGCCAACCGATAGGCATTAATGTCCTCTGTGACCTTTTTGAATTGGTTTAGATCATTCGTACGGGCTGCAAGGTGCATGTCACCAAGAAAAAGCACCTTATAATTATCCTGGTTGACTTTCTTAAGTTTAAAGCTGGCCGATTCTACTACGGAATCATCGGCTTTCAAACTCACATAAACTCTTGGAAAAACTCCTTCTGATTCTGGTTCGTAACCCCCTGGTACCGAAATGAACACATAACCCGCCTCTTTTTTGGAAGGAAGTTGATAGATACCTTCAGCGTTGGTTACCGTCACTTCTACACCGTCACTGACCACAACACCGGCTACAGGGATGTCCTCGCACTCAACAGTGCCGTAAACCGTTGTACCCTGTTGCAATTCTATCTGTTTACTAACGATATTGATGACCATGCTGCCGAGGCTTATGCGACGATCGCCACGACGCAGATAAACTTTGTAGGTCCCGCTTTGGAAATTCGATGGCAAATTGAATGAGAAAGATGTGGCACCTATATTGGTCACAGGACATTGTGTCAAGATTCCTGTAGAGGATTCAAGCAATACGATATCGGATGATTGAATTGTACCCTTTGTGACACCTAAAGTGCAATCCTCTCCTTTCACCACATCAATTGTGGGAGGAATAGAAACCACAATTTCATCGGTTGGCGCCGATGGTATTTCAGGAGATGACTTGCTGTCGCCACATGATATCAATTGGAACGGTACTGCCAAAAGTAATGTAGTAAATAGAAAGAATTTTAATGTTTTATTCATAATATATATTGTCCCTGAATCTTTTAAGTTTCAATAATGTTAATTCGCTTCCCCCCTTCAAATCGCTCTATAGAGCGATAATGAAGAGTGGAAGATTCAAACAGTATAAATCACTCCGAAAGCTTACTAATTTCATTTCGGAACAAAAATATATAATTTTTATTAAAATACAAATTTAAACGTTAATTTTTTCTTTTATATCATCATAATAACGTTTCGGAATGAAACTGAAACAAAAAAACGCCATGATAAATGCAAATATTCATCATTGTTAGAAAAATGAGGATTATAAATATCTCTGGCGATAAGCACGAGCCAGTTCTATCGGATTCTCATCGCTGACTTTGGTAACCGGCGCAGTAGAATTTGTCCAATCTTCTTCCCATTCGATACATTTAGTGCGAAAATTATCCTGGTCAAAGGGAACGCCATTCTCCATCGACGAGATGAGTTCACGGCTGAACAGTTGCCAGCGACCACGATAAAAGTCGCCCAAAAGTCCGCTCCACTGACGGTTTGCGTAGTCATTAAGTTTGGTTCCACCGTAACCCCATGTTGTCAATAATGTTCTGACATTGTGTTCATAACAATCTTTCTCTTCGGGCGCCTGGCCGTTTGACCGAGCGGCATCTATCCACGTAGATAATGAAAAATCGGGATTAGTGGCCATAAGGCGGTCCAGGTCGACAATAATCTCGTCCATTTGATTGGTAATTGCTTTTACTAAGTCTATGTCTTTCTTTTCGTAAGCAACTACCAACTCTTCCAAAAGGCTCGTGAAACGGTTGCCAAGAGCCTGACGAGTGACGTTCATCACATCATATCGGTAGGCTGGATTGTCTACGTCCGTTACCGATAACAACTCGTCCAAGGCCTCTAAAAGTTTTTCATCTGCATAATAATATCGAGGATTGGCGTAACCTCCTGTACGACCCTTCAAGGCAGGACGAGCATCGGTTAATGAGCCCTGTCCAACCGATACTCCTTTTATGTACACTTCTTTCCCAAGAATGTCCCATGCATTCTGAATCGATTGGTTTTGCTTCGCTCCGCGCGCTCCAGCCCATTCGTCAATCCAATCCTCTGGAGTCATTTCGGGATTCCACGCTTTGGACAGGACAAACTCATGCATGAAGGGATTGACATCCAAACCTTCCAGTGTGCCACCTATACCCGTCACGTTTTCTCCTCCGTTTGCCAGAAAGTCATTGATTCTTTCGTTCGTTTCCTGCAAGTTGCCAACCATCATCGTGTTACCACCGAAGTTGCCAAGATAGCACCATATATATGGTTTCCCAAAATAACTCTCGGTCAGAGGCCAAACAGGTTGACGGTCACAAAAATAATCAAGAAGTATTAGGTTGTCGTCGGGGACACCTTCCAAAAAGGCTTTTATTCGAGGTTTCGTCCAGTTCTTGCTGTCATAATAGAAGTTCCACGTCATCTGAAGCCATTTGGCTTCAGCATCGGCTTCACGTAACGTACTGTAGATATTTGATGAGGCGCCCCTCAGGAATTCCTCACTCCAATCCGGAGCGTCCACTTCGTTAAAGGGGTCTATACCATATATATGGTCGCTTCCGAATACACTGTCTTGTATTGCTATAAACCTCTTCTGGATTTCAGCATATAGCGGGTCCGACGGGTCTAAGAACCAACAGCGGTCTTCATCCTGAAAATCGCTCCATTCCGAACGCAATGTAATGTTTGCCTCCGGATATTTGTTCTTGAATGATTTCGGTACATGACCGGCAAAAGCTGGCATCACCGGGGTCATACCCAGACCACGCTCACGCGCAAGAATGTTTTTTTGTAAATTTTCGTTATCGTCGAGCCACTTTTGTGTCAACGGTCCATCGAAATGGTCGATATTGGCCATCCAGTGCCAAGGCAAGTGGGCGGGTCCTGTAAAGGATTGAAGTATCGAATCTTCGGTGATTCCAAATGATTTCCATGTCTCGAACCAGATTTTCTCTTGGCCTGTCATGGCCAGTGGCATATTGATGCCGTTAAGCGCCATCCAGTCTATAAAGCGTTCCCAGTCCTTCCATTTCCAATAGGGAAATGTGTAGCCGAATGTGCAGTAGTTCAGAAAAAAACGGTCACGAACTGCAGCTCTCCCGGTTATGGGTTCATCCTCGTCAGGCAATATCAGTTCGGATGAAACCTCTATGGGTTGCGAGGCATACCATGACACATGGGTTCCCAAACATTTCTTCAGATAGTTGTTAAGTCCTACACTCATCGATAGGGCATTATTGCCTTCTATTTTCACCCTACCATTATGAGTGCCGACTGCAAAAGTGTCAACTGAAGACTGAATCTTCACGAATTCTATCTTAGATGATAAGGAAGGAACTATGCGGTTTGTCAACTCCCGAGCCGCCTTTATGTCAGCGTCCTCTTCAACGCCACAACTACTCAGAGAAAGTCCTATTGCCAAAGTGGCAAAATTTATCAAAATCTTGTTTGTCATCTCAATATTTCTTTACGTCTCTATATTTAAATCTTTATGTAAATCTTTCTCTTATATAATATATGAGCAAATATCCACACCAAGCAAACGAAGGTGACGGCATACAGTAATGAGGCTAACGTCTGGTCGCCCATGCACAACGGCGTTAAAACAAAATCATAATAATAGGCTTTCCATGAAGAATCAGCTATTCTCATTGAACCAAAAATGGAACTGAACACAGAACCTAAAACATACATAAACAATGGATTGACACCAAAATCCCGAAAGAACGGACACCATTTTTTCCATCCCCTGACATCTATGATATATAAAAGAAGTCCCAAAAGTTGACAAGCCAGGCCGCAAGTTGTCAACACAAAAGTGGGAGACCACACTTTCTTGTTTAATGGCATACAATAAGCCAACAGGAAACCGGCAAATGTCAGACAGGTTCCTATAATCATCAGTTTGGTGATACGCTGGCCGTTATCATTGGACGTTAGAAGAACTTTGCCACACTGATAGCCTATAAGCATGTGGGCTATCGAAGGTAATGTCGACAAGAACCCCTCGGGGTCAAACTTCATCCTAACACCGTCTATATTAGAGGTGTACATATGAGCTTCTCCCAATACATAGCGGTCGACGACTGCTATTATATTGTTTTCAGAAAATTCAAAACCGTTACCAAGCAAGAGTATTACACCATATAAAATCAAAATCGCAACAATTAACCATTTAAGGAATCTCCCCGAGAATACCGCAATCAGGGAACCTGCCCCATAACAGATTGCCAAGCGAGGAATAACACCAAGAATTCTTATATTGCTGAAATCAAAGACAGAACTCCATGCCAATTCTCCTTTTCCAACTCCCGATATCATTCGCGCCAATAACACCAGACCTATACCAATTGCAAAAAGAATGACCGTTCGTTTCAATATCTTATAAATCACCGGCCAAGAAACGAGATTGTCATATTTTTTCAAAGAAAAATAAGCCGACATGCCCATGATATACATGAAGAACGGAAATACCAAGTCCGTTGGAGTTAGACCGTTCCATGAGGCGTGACGCAACGGTGGATATATGTGTCCCCACGCTCCAGGATTGTTTACAAGCAACATCCCTGCTATGGTGATACCTCTCATTACGTCCAAAGATAGCAAGCGGTTTTTCATTTTCTCAATTGCGATTATCCTCTTATTCAAAACGTTCCACTATCCTGAGTTCGATACCCAAGTCTTCTATCGATTGTTTTATCATTGGAGGAATCCCCGAATCGGTGATGATTGTATCCACATCGGTGATGTTGGCTATTTTATTGAACCCACGACGACGAAATTTCGATGAATCGGCCAACACTATCGTTTTCTGAGCCGCCTTCATCATGGCCTTGTTCAGGTCCGCTTCCATAATATCCGTGGTTGTCAGTCCGTAGTCGAGGTCTATGCCGTCCACCCCCATATATAACTTGCTGCAACAAAACTCCTCAAGAGGAGATTCGGCATGACGACCAACCACTGACAAACTGCTGTTACGTATCTGACCACCCAACTGAATAACATCCACGTTTTCCATGGCACCAAGATATTCCGAAACTCTCAGAGAAGCCGTTATCACCGTAAGACGATGAATGGGTTGTATACAATGGGCGAAAATCAAAACTGTGGAGCCTGATGCAATGATTATAGAATCGTCTTTAGAAATCAGAGATGCTCCTTCTCTACCAATCAGCTCCTTCTCGCTACGAGCAAGTTTCTCCTTTTCGGCTACCGTCCTGTTGTTGATATAGGGGTTTATTAAAACCGCTTTGCCGTTGCTTCTATATAGTTTGTTCTCCTGTTCCAGTTCCGTCAGGTCCTTACGTATCGTAACCTGTGAAACATCGAGCAAAAGTGACAAATTTGACACCGTAACTGATTCGTGTCTGATTAAAGTTTCGAGTATTAGTTTATGACGCTCCTCTTTATTCATTATGTATTACATTTTTAGTGGGTATTTCTCGTTTGCAATTGCAAATATATTAATAATTATTGTTTCTTATTATGATTTTTTTAAGTAATTTGATTTCATCCGAAATATTATTTTGTTTTTATATAAAAGATTTATACTTTTGTTGCGAAAGATAAATTTAACATATTTTCAACCTGACGAAACATCGCAGGTTTTAAAACCCACATAAATAACATAATGCGAAAAAAAGACTGTGGCAAACATTACGACGTGGTAATTGTCGGCGCAGGAGCTACTGGAGCCGGTACAGCACGGGACTGTGCCATAAGAGGATTGAAAGTTCTGCTCGTGGAAAGATACGACTTCGCTGCAGGAGCTACCGGACGCAACCACGGACTGCTTCACAGCGGAGCACGTTATGCTGTCACGGACCAGGAGTCCGCCACCGAATGCATCTCGGAAAACGCAATCCTACGGCGTATTGCAAGCCATTGCGTCGAAGATACAGGGGGACTTTTCATCACGCTCCCGGAAGATAGTCTCGAATATCAAAAAACATTCATAGAAGCTTGTAACAAAGCTGGAATATCGGCTCGGGAAATCGACCCCGATGAGGCTCGGAAAATGGAACCGGCCGTAAACAGCAAACTTATCGGAGCCGTGACTGTCCCCGATGGAGCAATCGACCCATTCCGACTCACTACCGCCAACGTTGTCGACGCTCATCGATACGGCGCTGACATACTGACATATCATGAAGTTATCGACATGGTCAGGAATGGGACCCGCATTGAAGGAGTAGTTCTACGTGACCGACGAACCAACAAAAAAATAACCGTAGAAGCCTCTTTGGTTATTAATGCAGGCGGAATCTGGAGTCAATCGATATGTAACATGGCGGGAGTCAAGGTTAACATGTTCCCGGCAAAGGGTGCTCTCCTGATTTTCGGACACCGTCTCAATAACATCGTTATTAATAGATGCCGGAAACCGGCCGATGCCGACATCTTAGTACCAGGGGATACTATCTCACTCATCGGTACTACCTCTAGCCGCATTCCATTTGAAGATGTTGAACGAATGGAGGTGACACCGGAAGAAGTCGACATCCTCCTAAGGGAAGGAATAAAGATCGCGCCTTGTCTTGCCTACACACGAATCCTGCGTGCATATGCCGGAGTAAGGCCGTTGATTGCCAGCGACGATGACCCATCGGGGCGTTCTATTAGTCGGGGTATCGTTTGTCTTGACCACGCAAAACGTGACGGATTGGAGGGGTTCATCACTATCTCCGGAGGAAAATTGATGACCTACCGTCTAATGGCAGAACAAGCTACCGACATGGCATTCAATAAATTGGGAATCAAAGACCCAGGATGCACAACATCAACCACTCCCCTCCCCGGCTCGGGTAACACTGAGGCTGACATTCAGGAAAGAACTAGTAAACAGCACATCATCGAACTCAGCACCGACCAAAAGGCTGCATTGGGAAGACATGGGTCCCTCGGTATGGAAATTGCACGCCAAGGTGACGACGCTATAGTTTGCGAATGTGAACACGTCTCGGTCGGAGAAATTAAATATGCGATCAAGAATCTTCACGCTGAAAGTCTCGTTCACTTGCGTCGGAGAACGCGTCTGGGAATGGGGACTTGCCAAGGATGCCTGTGTGCTTGTCGGGCTGCCGCAATTCTTGGAGAGGAAACCCACGACAACGAAGGAGCTATTGAAGACCTCAAAATGTTTATCAACGAGCGATGGAAAGGAATGACTCCCGTTGCCTGGGGTAAAACGCTTGTTGAAGCTCAGTTCATGAGTTGGATTTATGCCGGAATCGGAGGCTTGGAGGGTAATGCGACTCACGATGAAGAATGCGTGCCAACACGCGCCAAAATGAAAATCGAGACCAATGAAGTATGACGTTATTATTATAGGAGGCGGACTCAGTGGACTGATGGCCGGAATAAAACTTGTAAAAAGAGGGTTCTCGGTAGCTATCCTCTCGGCTGGACAAAGCGCACTGCATTTTTATTCGGGATCATTCGGCCTTCTCGGGAAAATTGACGGCCACGAAGTTACTGAACCACTGCAGGTTATCGACAACCTTCCACACAACCATCCCTACCGACGCATTGGCATCGATGCTATCCCTTTCCTTGCCGAAGATGCTAAAATGTTATTGGCCGAAGCTGGACTCACATTCACCGGAAACCATCTCAAAAATCATTATCGACTAACACCATTCGGAACGTGTGAACCAACATGGTTAACTCTAACCGACTATGCCTCATGTGTCCACCCTAAAAAGATGGGATGGAAAAAGGCTACTATAGTCAATTTCAAAGGATATCGCGACTTTTTCCCAAACTTCCTGCAAGATGGAATCAAAGCCAATGGACTGCAATGCGATATTGCTGAAATCGATGTGCCCGAAGTAACCCATATGATAAAGGACTTCTCCGAAACACGAGCTACTTCCATTGCAAAAATATTCAAGGGCAAAACTCTCGACACATTAGCCGCTTGCATCAATCGGGCTGCTGGAAAATCCGATGTCGTTTTTATGCCCGCTGTCGTTGGGCTCGAGTCGGAACAGCCTATCCGACAACTCAAGGATATGGTTATCCCATCGCTCATGTGCGTTCCAACTTTGCCACTGTCGGTCTGCGGTTATCGCTCCCAGATTTGTTTAAGACGTTACTTTGAGAAGTTGGGTGGAGTCTTCTTTCTGGGAGACAAAGTGACAAAAGGTTTCTTTCAGGATTATCGCCTCAAAGAGATTGAGACAGCCAACCTTGAAGACATTCACTTGCGTGCCGACCATTTCATCCTTTCTACCGGCAGCTTCTTCAGCCAAGGACTTGTCTCGACACCCGAATGCATCTATGAACCAACTCTGAACGCCGATGTCTTACAAACTCAAACAAGAATAGACTGGTGTAGCAAAAATATTCTTGAGCCACAACGTTTCATGGAATTTGGAGTCGACACCGACGAAAACTTCCGGATTAAAATCTCCGGACATGCCATTGAAAATGTATACGCCGCCGGCTCTGTCCTCGGTGGAGCAAACCCGGTTCAGGAAGGGTCGGGAGGAGGTATCGCTATCCTGACAGCCCTACATGTGGCACATTCAATCAGTCGTTTTGCCCACATTATACAACGAATCGACCAGTTCAACAAAGAATAACCCCACGCTCTACATGGACTACCAGATAGAAAACATAAGTCCCAACAACCTGGAAGACTGCACAAAATGCACCATTTGCACCGTGTATTGTCCTGTCTCGGCAGTTAACCCCGACTATCCTGGACCCAAGAAGGCCGGACCCGACGGCGAACGTTACCGACTTAAGAACGCTTCTTTTTACGATAAAGCACTTAAGTTCTGCCTAAATTGCAAACGTTGCGAAGTTTCGTGCCCTTCTAACGTAAGAATCGGAGATATCATTCAAATGGCCCGCTTGAAATACGACACCCGACCTGTATCTTTGCGGGACAAAATGCTTGCAAACACCGACTTCATGGGAACCTTAGCAACCAAGTTTTCTCCAATTGTCAACACCACACTGAAAATGCCGGTTACTAAAAGACTTCTTCACATGACTATGGGGATCGACCGTCACCGAATCATGCCACGATATACCTCTGAAACGTTCGACGATTGGATGAAAAAAATTGCTCCATCCCAAGATGTATTCAAAAATTTTGTGGCCTATTTCCACGGGTGTTTTGTTAACTATAACAATCCCAAACTCGGAAAAGATTTTGTCCATATAATGAATGCAATTGGATATGGCGTGAAACCTCTCGGTAAAGAACGATGCTGTGGAGTCGCCAAGATTGCAAACAAGCTCATCTCCGAGGCTCGACGTGACGCCAAAACTAATATCCGTTCAATGGAAACTGCCATGGCCAAAGGATGGAATGTGTTGGCTACAAGCTCGACATGTGTGTTCACCATGCGAGAGGAATATCCCCACCTCCTCGGAATCGACAATACAGCCGTTAGAAACAATATATCGCTCGCAACTACTTTCATTAACAAATTGGTTAGCGATGCAAAAGTTAAATTAGTGTTTCGAGACGATTTCAAGGCTCGAATTTGCTACCATACTCCCTGCCACATGCAAAAACTCGGCTGGAAGATTCACTCAGTATCACTTCTTAATATGATCCCCAGAGTAACTCTTGTCCCACTCGAATCAATGTGCTGCGGTATGGCTGGTACCTACGGCTTCAAAAAAGAAAACTACGAGTTCTCTCAAGCTATTGGACAAGACCTGTTTGATAATATTTACCGAGCAGGAGCCGATATCGTGGCAACCGACTGCGAGACATGCAAATGGCAAATAGAGGCCAACACCGGAATGAGAGTAGAAAACCCAATTACTATCGTCGCCGAAGCGCTCGACTGGGAAGCAACCCGAAAAGCTAACGGACTGACTTAATAAATCTCATAACAAAAACTCCAAACGCCCAATTTTTGACATGACACGTGAAAACATTTACGAGGGATGGAAAGCCGAAACCGTGAAAGCTTTCAAAGGATGGCAAATGAGAACCATACTCATATCGATGATAGGATATGCCATCTATTATTTCGTTAGAAAGAACTTCTCGATTGCCATGCCCGGACTGACGGCACAATATGGTATCTCCAATACAAGCTTTGGTATCGTCATCGGAATAGGTTCCTTAATCTACGGACTTTCACGCTTCATCAACGGTTTCGTGGTTGACCGGTTTAGCGCAAGGGCAATCATGGCCATTGGACTCTTATTATGTGCCGCTTCAAATGTCATGTTCGGATTCGGGGTAAACATCAGTTCATGGATAACAGGAGTTGACGAAGGACCCGACTTCATCAATATGCTTATTATGATTATGGCCGTGACTATCGTCCTTAACCAATACTTCCAAGGAGTAGGATATCCACCGTGCGCTCGATTGCTGCCAAGCTGGATCCATCCTTCACAGTTGGCTACCAAAATGTCAATCTGGAACACTTCTCACTCCATAGGGGCGGCATCGGCTGTGGTTATTTGCGGTTATATAATGGGATCGATGGGCTCCGACCTTAGCCATAACCACGAAATAATTACCAAGATAGCATCCAACCTTAACCTCGACCCCTCCAACTCCGAGCACCTAAAGACTATTTTGAGCTATGCTACCCACTGGGACGCCTGGAAATGGTGTTTCTGGATTCCTGCCAGCGTGGCAGTTTTCGGTGCCGGACTATTGTATTTCGGTCTCCGCGACGATCCCCGCTCGGTTGGATTACCCGAAGTTCCGGGGACCCACACAGGAAAAAAACAAACATCGACTGAAAAATCGCCTTCTCGCAGCAAATTCCTTAAAGTCATGGTTTGGACAAACCGATGGATATGGACTCTTTGCATCGCTAACATCTTTGTATATGTAATGAGAATGGGAATTCTCGATTGGGGACCCAAATTCCTGACTGAAGCACGAAACATGTCGATTGAAGACGCCGCATGGTCGGTTGGAGCATTTGAAATTTTCGCTATAGTTGGAACAATTTTCGCCGGATGGGCAACCGATCATATCTTTAAGGGAAAAGCCCACCGCATGTGCTTCGTCTGCACTCTTTTCGCTGTTATTTTCATGGGAATCTTCATTCTGTTCCCGGGAATTCCAATGTTAATATCGATAATAATACTTGCCATGGCGGGATTCTTCATTTATGGTCCACAGGCTCTTATTGGCATCGCCTCGGCTAATCATGCCACTAAAGATGCTTCGGCTACCGCCAACGGACTGGCTGGAGTGTTCGGTTATTTCGGTTCATTCGTTTCTGCTATAGGTATCGGTATCGTCGCCGACCATTGGGGGTGGAATATGGTGTTTTACATTATAATTGGAGTCGGCGTTTTAGGTGCACTTAGCTTTGTGACTATGTGGATGGCTCCTCGCGACGGATATGAACGTAGCAACAAGTTCTATAGCGACTACGAAGCACAAATATTGAAAGAAGAAACATCCTCTCCCGAAACCGATGAATAAAAACTATGACCTTAACAAGGGTGCGCTAAATCCTGAACAACTCAAAGAGGCATGCGCCAAAATCAAACATGTCGCCCTCGACATGGATGGAACAATCTATCTTGGCAGCACGCTGTTCCCATTCACAGTACCTTTTTTGAACCAATTGAAAGAAGCTGGTATAGGATATACTTTTCTCACTAACAATCCGACCCGCAACCGAATGGAGTATTTCAAAAAACTCAAGGATATGGGCGTGCCGGTTAAACCTGAAAACATCTATACCTCTTCTCTGGCTACTATCGACTATCTGAAGGTTTTCAGGCCTGAAGTCAAAACCCTCTTCTTATTGGGAACACCAGGAATGATGCAGGAATTCACTGAAGCAGGATATGAACTTCTGCCTGACGACCCTCATGAAGTGCCCGACGCACTCATCGTGGCTTTCGACACCACACTGGAATACAAACGGCTTTGTCATGCCGCATGGCTGGCTCAGAACGGCGTGTTCTACATTGCCACAAACCCCGACCGAGTTTGTCCAACCGACAAACCTACTGTGCTCGTAGATTGTGGCTCAATTTGCGCTTGCATCGAATATGCCACCGGGGTCAAACCATCGATAGTTATTGGTAAACCGAATCCCGACATGTTGACGTGCATCGCTGCGACCCACGGCTTGAAGCCTGAAGAGATTGCCATGTGTGGCGACAGAATCTACACCGACGTGGCTACTGCTCAAAATGCCGGAGGATTGGGTGTCCTGGTTCTTTCAGGAGAAACAACTTTAGAAGTGGCTTTGGCTGCCGACCGACTGCCCGATATCATTGTCCCCTCAATCGCTGAATTCGGCGAAATGCTTAAATAATAGAATCCACAGGTTATGTTCAAATCTTTAATATTCCGTTCAGTTTTTTTATTGGCCTCAGTCACGATAACAAACTCTGCTATAGAAGGTAAAAATATTAAGATTGAAACGCCAAAAACATCGATGGTTCTTGACGCAACCAAAGAGAAACCTTTGAAATTTCTTTACTATGGGACGAAAATCACCGACAATGATGCCAATAACCTTAAGACAGCGGGAACTCCCAACGTCGACGCCTATCCGGCTTATGGATTCAATTTGAGACGTGAAGCCGCAGTGGCGGCTAAACACGCCGATGGAAACATGACACTCGAACTCGTAGTCGACAGTGTTTGGACAACAAACAACGAACAATCCCAAACCCATACAATACGGTTGAAGGACACTTTCTATCCCCTCACTGTGGATGTGAACTACCTCGCATATCACAACGAAGACATGATAGAAACCTGGACCGAAATCTCCCATGACGAGGATGGTACCGTTGAACTCTCCGAATTCGCATCCGGTTGTATTCCCCTGCGTTACGGAAATGTTTGGCTCACACAACTCCACGGAGCATGGGGTAACGAGGGACGAATCGATTCTTCGCCTCTGACCCACGGACTTAGAGTTATAAAAAACAACGACGGAATTAGAAACTCCCATTTCGCCCATAGCGAAGTAATGTTGTCTCTCGATGGCAAACCACAGGAGAATGATGGTCGAGTTATAGGGGCAGCACTCTGTTACGGCGGCAATTTTAAATTGGTTGTCGACACCGACGAGAAGGATTATCATAAGTTCTATGCCGGTATTAACCCTGAGAATTCTCACTATCATTTGGAAAAGGGGGAAACTTTTATAACTCCTCATTTGGCATTGACCTATTCCAATGAAGGAATAGGAGGCGTTAGCCGTAATTTCCACCGATGGGCCCGAAATCACCGCTTGGCCCATGGGGATAAGCCACGCAAAATTCTGCTTAACAGCTGGGAAGGTGTACATTTTGACATTAAAGAAAAAGAAATGGAACAAATGATGGCCGACATTGCTGATATGGGAGGAGAACTTTTTGTCATGGACGATGGATGGTTCGGAGTCAAATATCCTCGTAACGACGGGACACAAGGACTCGGCGACTGGATTGTCAACAAGCAAAAACTCCCTCACGGACTGAAGGGACTGATCAAAGCGGCTAAAAACAAAGGAATAAGTTTCGGAATCTGGATAGAACCCGAAATGATTAACGCAAACAGCGAACTTTACGATCAACACCCCGAATATGTCGTTAAGGCTAACAACAGAAAAGAGGTTTACGGCCGAGGAGGATCCCAAATGGTTCTTGACTTATCTAATCCCGAGGTTCAACAACGAGTGTTCCAAATCGTCGACACACTCATGACCCAATACCCCGAAATCGACTATATCAAATGGGACTGCAACAATATGGGAATGTCCCACGGTTCACAATATCTCCCTGCCGACAAACAAAGCCACCTATATATAGAATATTTCAAAGGGCTGGAATCCGTTCTCAATCTTATTAGAGAAAAATATCCCGATGTCACAATCCAGGCTTGCGCAAGCGGAGGTGGACGCGTAAATTATGGCATTCTGCCATGGTTTGACGAGGTCTGGACCAGCGACAACACCGATGCATTGCAGCGAGTCTACCTTCAATGGGGTAATTCCTATTTCTTCCCCGCAATAGCATTGGGTTCCCACATCAGTGCCACACCGAATCTGCAAACCTATCGGTCAATGCCACTGAAATATCGAACCGACGTGGCAATGAGTGGACGACTGGGATTAGAAATGCAACCCAATGAAATGACTGCTGAAGAAAAGAAACAAACCCGAAAAGCAATTGAGGAATATAAATCTATTCGTCACATCATACAACAAGGTGATTTATATCGGCTGATGTCTCCTTATGACGGGCTCGGAGTAGCCTCTATTCTCTACACAACGCCGGAGAAAGACGATGCAGTGTATTTCTGGTGGAAAACTGAAGCATTCCGAAATCAGCAAATGCCCAGAGTGAAGATGGCAGGACTCGACCCCGATAAAAATTATCGCGTAATGGAACTTAATCGCATCGACAAGAAACCGCTCAAGTTTGAAGGTAAGGTCTTCTCGGGACGATACCTCATGGACAATGGATTGGAAATGCCGGTCGGATATGATGTCGACACCGATAAAAGAACAGAATGGGGCTCACGCGTCCTACGTCTCACCGCTCAATAATCCTCATTCTAGATGATAGCTGGAGCTGATAATAAACAATGGCTCCGGTTATTTTCCTATTAGTCCTTTTAACCGTCATCTGCATAAAATAAAAGATAAAATTCTATCATTTTATTCAGAATGTTCCAAGAAAAGTCAATTCTGCACATTCTGCCGCTGGCTCCATGAATCCGTCGCGAATCCTTAATGATACTCGCTTTCTCGTGTTCAAAGTTTGAATAATATCTTAGAGATTGCCAAAATTCGTCTTATAATTCAGAGTATGATTTTAACTGAAAACATATAAAAACATAGGAAACCACAGTATAGGGGTATCATGTTATCGCCTACCAGAATATGATAATTTAAATAAATATAAAATATTCATTGTATTGTAATTAGTAAAGGTTATTTACCATAATTTTTCGGTGGTAAAAACAATAGTCATAAACAAAAATATTTAATAAAGTAATTTTGATTATTAAAAGGTCGTCAGCTTTTCTTCACCAACGACCTTTTTTCAGAATAGTTTTTTATAATGTACTGTAAGAAAACCTAAGGTTCACTTATTTGTAAACCATGAAATTTAATTCATTTTTTTATATTCAAATGAGAGTTTACCATCAAGTGTTAATGTTTGACTTCCATTCACCATTTTAAGATTTTCAAAATTTAAAATTACGGTAGTTGCAGACACTTCTGAAACCGTTATTTTTCCACTTTGGATTTCTTTATATATCGTCGTTTCCATAAAGTCTGTTCTCATTTGAACTGTTCCTTTTGTAATAGTTAGGGTTTGACCTTTGGAAAGATTTCCAGAGGGAATTTCAATACTAATAGTAACTTGGGGATAAATATCAGTTTCATCTGATTTTGTTGGATATACTTCAGCATCTATAACTGAACCGAGCGAAGTTCCATAATCCATGATAGTACTTGTGGCCCCAGATAATTTATGAATTGAATACGATTCTCCATTTACCGTAAAAGAACTTCCATTACCGCTATTGGGTTCGTCATCATCTTTGCTACAAGAAACTAAGGAAACTGTTATGGCAGAAAGAAGAACTGCCACGAAAATATTAAGATACTTTTTCATTGTCGTTTGATTTATTATTTAGAATCGATATGTTGCACCAATTGTGATAGGTAAACGGCTGAAATCTTTCATATATTGATATTTGATTTCCAAACCGATTGAGATTTTAGTGGTTATGGCATATTCTGTTCCTATTCCTACGTTGAAGAGAAAACGATTTGCCGATGGACGACCATCTTCATCAGAGTCGTCATAATCCTTTCGAGAGATCTCGCTGTAATAATTGTTATAATCATAATCACCCCCATTAGATACATCATTTACATGAGCATATCCGATTCCTACTAAAGGGAAAAGAGTGAATTTTTCCCCACAATGGAAAAGATAGTGAAGATTAACCGAAACATCAAAAAGATCCAAGCCGTTGCTCTTAAACCAATAATTTGCATCAGCTTCCAAGCGGATTGGATTGGTGACATTGTATTGGAATTTTGCGCCAATTCCAAAATTTGTTGTGTTAGCTCCACTTTCAAGCAAAGGAGCTACACCAAGATTCAGCCCCACAGCCATGTCGCCTGCTTGTTGAGCTGTAGCACATAACCCTGAAAGAGCAATGCACATTGAAAGTAAAACTTTTTTCATTGGTTAAATGAATGGAACATCTTAGACTCATCGATGTGATATAAAAATTAAACTCAAAAGGCACACAAAAAAGCGGAGCCACTTTCCACTCGCTTAATCTGTGAGGACTTCGACTTCCTTGATATAGTAGGCAAGTGTAGATAACTCCACTTTGACCGTATATCGAAATAAACCGATATTACAAGCCAAAGAGAAGCGTACTTCCACTACCATTCTCTATATCTTTGAAATTGTCGAAGTTTCACAGATAGAACGATGCGAAAACGCTTTCTCAATATGTCTGCACTCCCTTTATGGGTTTGCAACAGCAAAAATAGCAATTTTCTATGGAAGTACACTCTTAAATTTATAAAGATTAATCTTCGATCCCTAGCCTCCATTATTTCCTCTCCTCGAAGTCCGAGATAAATTTTGAGATTTCCATGGATGAATGATTGAACAACTGAGACAACTTTATAAATGCTAACTGTGCATTTTTTCCACTTGATTCAAAGATCTTTTATGTCCACATTATTGGATTTATTAACAATAATTTGTCACGTGGTAATATAATTCTCTAGTATGTCCTTATCTATTGTGATGATATCATCGCTTGTAAGTCTCTTGTACTCTAAATTCTTTCCTTACCTAGATTTAAAGGTTCGTTAGAAGTTGATTGTTGTTATTATCCAAATTTGGGATTAAACTAACAATTTTAGCTTTGGGTTCTTCCTAATATTGAGGATAAACATTCATACCCACACTATTCTTTACCTATTCTTTGTTGATTTGTACAAAACGAAAGACCGTTGTTGGTTTTTATCCATTATTTTTGCGTAGGTTGCAGTGATTCCTTATTTCATTGGAAAAGATTTGTTCAATTAAAAACTTTTCTTAATTTCTATTCTTTTCGCAATGACAAAATTAGCGAGATTTTTATTTTGATATGATGTTATCGCCTAAATGCATAAAAAAGGCTCACAAAACATGTCTGTGAACCTTATTGGAGTGATCCGTCTGGGGCTCGAACCCAGGACCCCAACATTAAAAGTGTTGTGCTCT
>JAFLTL010000002.1 GCA_022510505.1 Muribaculaceae bacterium
TTTGTTAGTTTCCTTGTACTACTTTCGTCTGTTGCATTATTTCAAACTTCGAATTGACGTTTCCGTCCTAATTTCGCATTTTTGTCGCGAAATCTTTGCAAAGATACAACATGTTTTTAAACTACCAAAATTTTTATCCAATATTTAACAGCAATTAACTTTACTAGGCAGCTAACATGCTCACATCCCTCAAAGCGGATGCAAATTTAGGAATATTTTTTAATATCCACATCAGTTTCCCCCTCTTTTTTTCAATCTTATTGTCAAAAGTTCATTTTTATCATGCCAACCTCTTGAATCACAAATACAGAATAATATATTATCTTTGTAAAATCAAAGATAAACCTTAATATATTATAGAATGAAAAAACACTGCTTGCTTAGGAGTGCTTTGGCCTTTACCGGGCTGGCAATAATGAGCCTAAACATTAATGCCGAAGCGCTCTGGCTTAGAGACGCACAAATTAGCCCCGACGGAAAAACAATAGCATTTACCTATATGGGCGACATCTGGACCGTACCATCTACCGGTGGAGATGCTAAACGAATAACAGAAACCGACAACGCTTATGAAGACCGACCCATATGGAGTCCCGACAGTAAGAAAATTGCTTTCTCAAGCGACCGTTCAGGAAATTTTGAGATTTATATTACCGACGCTACCGGAGGTCGTGCAAAACAGTTGACTTATTACAACGGAAATGCCAAAACCGAGGCTTTCACCCCTGACGGAAACAAGATTCTTTTCTCAGCCACCATTCAGGATCCTGCACAAAGCGCACTATTCCCATCGACTCGAATGACCGAGCTATATGAGGTATCTGTTAACGGAGGGAATGCAGCAATGATTGTAGCGACACCTGTTCAACTCCCCTCTTTTTCAAAAGAAAACCCTGAGATTCTTTATTATCAAGACTATAAAGGAATGGAAGACGAGTGGAGAAAACATCACACATCTTCCGTTACGAGAGACGTCTGGAGTTTGAATCTCAAGACAGGAGAGCACAAGAATCTGACCAATCGACCAGGAGAAGACCGGAATCCTGTAGCAACCGACAACAAAATCTATTTTCTGAGAGAGACCCCTGGCGAATCAATGAATGTCTTTGTTATGGAAGAAAATGACCCTAATAAAATTTCACAGATAACAACATTCAAGGAACATCCCGTCAGATTCCTTTCAGGTGCCAACGATGGGACTCTCGCTTTCACTTACGATGGAGAAATCTATACATTGAAGCAAAATGGGATACCACATAAATTAATGGTAAATGCGGTCAGTGACAATTATCAACAGACAAAGAAAATAGACATAAGAAGCATTGAAGAGGCAGTCCCTTCTCCTGACGGAACTGAAATAGCGTTCATTTCAAGAGGAGAAATTTTCGTCACTCCCGTCGACTATTCCACAACCAAACAAATCACACATACCCCTCAGGCAGAACGTCATTTAGGATGGAGCCCTGATGGAAAAAAAATCATTTATACATCGGAACGGGACGGCCACTGGAATATTTACACCGCTGAGAAAACACGTGAAGAAGACCCTAATTTCTCAAATGCAACCCTCATAACAGAAAAACCGCTTTTTAATTCTAATGACAAAGTCGAGAGAACTTTCGCTTCATATAGTCCCGACGGGAAAAAGATAGCTTATATCAAGGACCGAAATAAATTAATCGTTAAGGACCTTTCTTCTGGTAAAGAAACGCAAATACTCGATGGGAAAACTCATAAATCTCGTGGTGGCGGATACGGGTACGAATGGAGCCCAGACAGCAAATGGATTGTTACAGAAGGAGTTTTACATGGGCACGATCCCTATTCTGATGTTTTCATTGTCAACATCGATAACGGTGAGTTGATCCCTTTGACTGAAACAGGTTATTTCGACGAGTCACCTCGATTCGCACTTGATGGGAATGCCGTAATATTTGCTTCGGACCGTCTGGGAATGAGAAATCATGCCTCATGGGGTTCCCAGCAGGATATCTTTATAGTTTTCCTGAATGAAGAAGCCTACGACAAATTCCGAATGTCAGAGGAAGACTTCAAACTTCAACAGGAAGCTAAAAAAGACTCCGACAAGGCCTCTCAGAAAGAGGAAAGCAAAAAACAATCAAAAGACAAAGCCGAAAACGACAAGAAAGAAAACGCACCAATTAATGTAGAAGCAAAAGGCATTCAGGACCGACTGATTCGCTTGACTCCTGCTTCGGGAGATATTGCAGATGCCATTGTCACTGCCGATGGAGAAACTCTTTACTATATAGCTTCGTTCAATCAGGATTATGATCTGTGGAAAGTCAATCTCAGAGATAGAAAAACCGAACAATCCAAAAAAATCGATGGCAGAGCACAGTTCGTAAAAGATAAGGACGGCAAAAACCTTTTCCTTGTCTCACGAAACTCTGTCAAAAAATTCGACCCGAAAAGTGAGAAAATAACTCCAATCAGCTTTGGAGGTAAAATGGAGTTGAACGAAGCAGCCGAAAGAGCCTATATGTTCGATTATGTCAAAAGACAGGAAAGAGAAATGTTTTATGACACGACTATGCATGGAGTAGACTGGGAAAATCTGACCGAACATTACCGTCGATTCCTGCCCCATATCACTAATAATTATGATTTCGCAGAACTTCTAAGCGAACTGCTCGGGGAGCTCAATGTATCCCACACCGGAGGAAGATATTCTGCCCCCTTAAACTCAAACGCCGACCGACAAGCTTCTCTTGGGATACTTTTTGACATGACCGATACAACTAACGGTCTTCTTATAACCGAAATTCTGGAAGGTGGACCAGCTGATAAGTCATGGCTTAACATACAGGCCGGTGATGTAATTACCGGCATTAACGGAAATGATATTACCGGGGAAAATCTTCAGGGACCGGCGTTAGCAAATATTTCAGGCACAAAAACTCTTATTACCTACAAAACACCCGATGGATCTATAAAAGAAGAAGTAATTATTCCAATATCCAAAGGAGCGGAAAATGAACTTCTTTACAACCGTTGGATCAAACAAAGAGCTGCCGATGTTGACAAATGGAGCAACGGCAGGCTAGGCTATGTACACATACGCTCAATGGGTGACGATAGCTTCCGTGATGTTTATGCCGATGTCCTTGGCAAATACAATGAAAAAGACGGCATTGTTATTGATATCCGCTGGAACGGAGGTGGACGGCTTCATGAAGATGTTGAGGTTCTCTTCAGCGGTAAGAAATATTTCACACAGGTTGTCAGAGGCGAAGAAGCTTGTGACATGCCTTCACGTAGATGGAATAAACCATCGATTATGGTTCAGTGTGAGGCATGCTATAGTAACGCACATGGTACTCCATGGGTTTATAAGCACACAGGAATTGGGAAACTTGTTGGAGCACCAGTGGCAGGGACAATGACATCGGTCAATTGGGTAAGAATGCAAGATCCAACCATGGTGTTCGGTATTCCCGTAACAGGTTACCGACTCCCTGATGGTTCCTATCTTGAAAATACTCAGCTCGAACCGGACATCTTTGTTCTTAATACCCCCGAAAGAATAACAGCTGGTGAAGATGACCAATTAAGAACAGCTGTCAATGCATTATTACAACAGATCGATAGTAATAAATAATCTGATACAATAAATCATTGAAAAGGGGACATTCTTAACGAATGTCCCCTTTACTTTTAATTTTGATTAGTTTTTATATTTAACTCTTCTTGTTAAATTCTTCATCAGATTTCGTTGGAATGTGTTCACGAATCTTTTCCTCCAAAAAACCGGCTTGCTGAACTCCAACCGTTCGCCAAACAGGCTCACCGTTTTTGAAGAGAATCAAAGTCGGTACCGACTGAACTCGGTACTGCTGAGCCAATTCCTGGTTCTTGTCAATGTCTACTTTGATTACATTTGCCGAATCACCAACGGCATTTTTCACTTGTTCCAATATTGGACCTTGGACGCGGCAGGGACCGCACCACGTGGCAAAGAAATCAACCAAAGTCGGTTTCGAACTGCCAATCATGTCAGTAAATTCACTCATAACTTTGTTTTTTAATTTGATATTATAACGACGTGAATCGTTTTTTTGTTCATGGAAAAAATCCTTTTTAATCTTGCTTTTGCGATATTAAAATAAAATTTGATTAAATTTGTTGAAATACAGTGACGATCATGGTTCATGTTATCATAGTAGCAGCAGGCAAAGGAAATCGATTTGGAGGAGAATTGCCAAAACAATTTCTTTTATTAAATGACAAACCCGTTCTGATGTATTCGTTGGAAAATTTTCGGGAAATTAATTATAAAAAAAATATCATCACTGTCATTTCAAAAGAAATGACAGCTTTTTGGAAAAAAGAATGTTCAGCCCGAGGAGTCGATCCGGGTAAATTAATCGAAGGAGGAAGCACAAGATGGGAATCAGTAAGGAACGGAATTCTTGCGTTAGGGAGTCTAGGGCCTGACGATTTGATTCTTGTACACGATGGCGCAAGACCATTAGTTACAAATAAAATAATTAACGATATAATCGACAGCGTGCAAAAAGGTCACGATGGTGCAATTCCTGTAATTGAGCTTTACGATTCAATTAGGCAAATAATTGACAACGGATCATCGGTAGGGATTGACAGGTCAAATCTTAGAGCCGTTCAAACTCCACAGGGATTCAATGCAATAAAACTAAAAACAGCTTTTGACCGGGAATATGACGAACGATTTACCGATGAGGCCACCGTAATGCAAACAGCTGGATATTCTGACATAGAACTCGTTAAAGGAGATCGTAGGAATTTAAAAATAACAAGACCCATAGATTTAAAAATCGCCGAACTTTTCCTACAGTTTCAATGAGGGATTTTAGTCATCTCAACCTAACATATATAAAAGGAATCGGACCTAAAAGGGCTGAACTTTTGAAAAAAGAATTGGGAGTCGAAACTGCTCTCGATCTTCTAATGCACTACCCCGTAAATTATTTGGACCGGACTCAAATTACCCATATCGCCAATTTCTATGGTGAAGAAATGAATTCAGTTCAAATAAAAGGTCGGTTCATCTCTTTCAATACAGTTGGTGAAGGCGCCAAAAGCCGCCTGACAGCAATCTTTAGTGATGGTACCGCCTTATTAGAAGTCGTATGGTTCAGAAAGATAAAGGAAATCAGAAAAATATATGATCTAAATAAAGAATATATTCTTTTTGGTTCGGCAAAAAAATTTCATCAGAAGTGGAGCATCATTCACCCTGAAATTGATGTTCCTGATGCAGTCACGGCGCAACAAGGCTTCAGAAGTGTCTATCCCTTGACAGAAAAACTCAGAAACGCAGGAATTAATTCACGAATACTGATGAAATGGATCAGCGTAATTATTTCAGAGAAATTCGAGTTGCCCGAGGTTATACCTTTAAGAATCTTAAAAAAAAGGAATTTCCCATCCAGAGCCCAAGCATTAAAAGATATCCATTTCCCGACAAACAAGGACGCTCTCAATCGTGCTAGAGAAAGGATGAAATATGAAGAGCTTTATTTTCTTCAACTTGATATTATAAAATATACTCAAACGAGAAATAAGGATCTCAAAGGATATAGATTTGTTCGTATTGGGGAATATTTCAATAATTTCTATCGTATAGCACTTCCGTTTCAACTAACAGAGGCCCAGAAACGGGTAATAAGAGAAATTCGTCAAGATGTTAATTCGGGACGACAGATGAACCGGTTATTGCAGGGCGATGTGGGAAGTGGAAAAACTATGGTTGCCTTAATGGTTATGCTTATAGCTCTTGACAATGGATTTCAAGCATGTTTAATGGCACCTACGGAGATATTAGCTCAACAACATTTTGAAACATTAAAAGAACTTGCATCACAATGTGGTGTCACGATAGCTCTATTAACCGGTTCGACTCGAAAAAAAGAAAGGGAGGAAATACATGATAAACTCCTTAATGGGGACCTACAGATTATTGTAGGAACCCATGCACTTATTGAAGATACGGTGCAATTCAAGCAACTTGGACTTGCTATAATAGATGAACAACATCGGTTCGGAGTCGTCCAACGTGCAAAACTATGGAAAAAGAATCATGGCCAGCTTCCGCCTCATGTTCTTGTAATGACAGCGACCCCAATTCCTCGGACTCTTGCCATGACAGTATACGGTGACCTAGAAGTGTCGGTAATCGACGAATTACCCCCGGGGAGGAAGCCGATAGAAACAGTGCTAAGATATGAAAATCAGCGGAATCAAGTATATGCTTCTCTAGGCAGGGAACTGGCAAAGGGCCGACAAGCTTATATTGTCTATCCTCTGATTGAAGAAAATGAAAAACTTGATCTTAAATCCCTCGAGGAAGGATATGAACTCATAAAAGATACTTTTCCTCATTATAAAGTCGCAATGGTACATGGGCGCATGAAACAAGCAGAGAAAGACTGGCAAATGCAGCTATTCGCATCGGGTCAGGCAAATATTCTTGTAGCAACCACAGTAATAGAAGTGGGAGTAAATGTGCCCAATGCTACTACAATGATAATTGAAAATGCTGAAAGATTCGGTCTTTCACAATTACATCAATTAAGAGGACGTGTTGGACGTGGGGGTGACCAGAGCCATTGTATCTTGATGTCAAAGATTAAGATTGCCAAAGAAACAAGAAAAAGACTGGAAATTATGACTTCGACAACCGACGGATTCGTTGTTGCAGAGGCCGATTTAAAACTTAGAGGACCCGGTGATCTTGAAGGCACAATGCAAAGCGGTATTGCTTTTGATCTTAAAATTGCATCTTTGGCAACCGATGGACAAATCCTTCAGATAGCCCGAGACGATGCGAAAGATACGCTTGACAGAGATCCAGAGTTGATCCTTACAGAACATATAGAAACAAAAAAAGAGTTGTTGTCAAGAAACAACAACTCTATCGATTTCAGTAGAATCAGTTAATTTTCAAACTCTATCAAAAGGGCTTCGGTTCCAACGACATCATCGGGACTTACAAATACTCTCTTAACAACACGGTCCTTATCGGCTTCCACATCATTTTCCATTTTCATGGCCTCGTAAACAAGAAGTATATCACCTTTCTTGACCTTGTCACCTTTCTTAACATTCACTGAGAGAATCTTACCTCCCATCGGAGCTGTTAAAGTAGGTCCCGTAATTGGTTCACTATCGTCCTGTTGTTCTTGAACTGACGATTCAGCCTTTGGCTCTGCTTTCGGTTTCTCAGTTTCCCATTCTGCCGCTCTTCTTTTTTTAAGGAATGTATTTGCTACTGAAGGTAGAAGTTCTAGAAGCAGTTCCTCTTCAACATTTGATGCAAGTTTCTTCCCCCCCATTTCTTCAAGAATTGGGTTTTCGGGTTTCTTATATTTAGAAACATCATAGGGTTTCTCCTCAGGACTTCCGGTTATCTTCTCACGGAATGCAGGATCTATGGCAACGGGAGTCTTACCATACTCACCCTTTACGAGAGAAGTAAACTGACTGGAAGGATTAGAATAATCTGGATTCCCTTTTTTACGATCTATGGCAAGACTAACAGCCTGGGCCCCTACAATCTGGCTAGTAGGGGTAACCAAAGGCACCAAACCGGCATCACGACGAACCTTCGGGATGAGCTTCATAGCATCGTCCAAAAGATCCGATGCTCCCAAACTTTTAAGTTGGGCTACCATGTTTGAATACATTCCTCCCGGAACCTCAGCCTCTTTAACCAATAGATTTGGTTTGGGGAAATTGAAATATTCTTCTATTCCATGACAAGCTTCAAGAAGGCCTTCTTCATCTAGGTTCTTAGCAGCTACTATAGCTGTGTCGAACAGTGCGTCAACTTCAGCAGGAAGTTTATCGGTTAAGGGGTTGAAGTCTTTTTGGAAATTATCCTTATGAAGGTCAAAATCAGATACATTCTTGCGAACCTCTTTCAATTTCTTCTTAATCTTCTCGACTGCTTCCATGTTAGCTTCCACCTCAATACCCAGTTTCTGGCAGAACACATAGATTAACTCTATTGCCGGAGCCGCTGATCCACCACCAAACCACCATATGTTGGTATCAAGAATGTCAACACCATTTACGATTGCCATCAATGAAGATGCCAGACCATAACCAGGGGTACAATGGGTGTGGAAATCAACCGGAACCTTCAACTCCTGTTTAAAACGTGATATTATGGAAGCGGCACGAAGTGGATTTACCAAGCCGGCCATATCTTTAAGCGTGATAATCTTGGCACCTAAGCGCTCCATCTCCTTAGCCTTTTCAACAAAATAATCGTCGGTAAAGATCTTTTCAGACTGAACTTCCGATTTACCAAATAACTTTCCGAAGAAACCTTTCTTTTCAGGTTTCACCTCATCTTTGGGATCAACCGTATAACATACTGCTCCATCGGCGATTCCACCCAAATTGTTTATAAGTCTAATTGATTCCTTGACATTGTCAATATCATTCAAGGCATCAAAAATTCTCATTACATTAAGACCATTCTTGATCGCTTCCTTATAGAAACCTTCAAGAACATAGTCGGGATAGGGAACGTATCCAAACAAATTTCTACCACGAGAAAGTGCTGCTAAAAGGGACTTACCTTTCATAGCCTTACTAATCTCACGCAAGCGGTCCCATGGAGACTCATCGAGATAGCGCATCACAGAATCGGGAACTGCACCGCCCCACACTTCCATTATATAGAAACCGGCGTTTTCATATAGTGGGAGGAGCAGATCGATATTCTTTTGATCCAAACGCGTTGCAAATAATGACTGCTGACCGTCTCTCAGAGTCAAATCTCTAATTCTTAATTTCTTAGTCATATAATTATATTTTGTTTTTCCTGTTTTAAGGTATTTTTTCGGGTGTTATTTGCAAAGATAGGAATTTACTTTAAACTTAAAAGGTTAAATAAGAAAACTTTCAATTTTTCAAGATTATTTAAAATAATGGTCCCACAATGCACTTGCAGCATTCTGGCCATCCAAAGCAGCCGAAACGATACCTCCGGCCCAACCTGCTCCTTCGCCAACAGGGTACAATCCTTCAATTGAAACGTGACACATCGTTTCCTTATCCCTTGGAAGTCTAATCGGTGACGAGGTTCTAGTTTCAGCTCCAATAACAGTCGCTCGATTGGTCAGAAAACCCCGACGTCTTTTATCAAACTCCACAAATCCTTTTTTTAACCTCGAAGATATTTCTACCGGAAGAAGTTCGTCAACCCGAGTTGGAATTAAACCAGGCGCATAGGATGTCGACTCCAGATCCTTTGACAGGCGACCTTTTACAAAGTCCTCCATTCTTTGAGCCGGAGCCTTTTGAGTCCTATTTGAGGCTTCATAGAATATCTTTTCAATCTTTTCCTGATATTCAAGCATTTTCAAAGGATTTTCACCTTCTATGTCATCGGGAAGTATCTCCACGACCATTCCGCTGTTAGCCCATCTACTTCCACGATTCGACGGGGACATCCCATTCACAGCCGACTGGTTGGGACCAGATGCCGAAGGAACTACTATACCACCGGGACACATGCAGAATGAATACACGGCTCTTGAATCCACTCTGGTCAGAAAAGAATATTCGGCAGCTGGCAGATATTTTCCACGGCCGTTCCTACTTTTATATTGTAAACAATCGATCAGTTCCTGAGGATGTTCCAGTCTAACTCCCACCGCAAGTCCCTTTGGCTCCATGGGGACACCCTTTTCATTAAGCATTCGGAACGTGTCACGAGCCGAATGTCCCGTTGCCAAAATCACCTTGCCATAATATTTCTTGCCGTTTCGGGTAACGACACCTTTCACCTTACCTGATTCTATGATCAATTCTTCAACCGGAGTTTGGAAATGGACCTCTCCCCCATGAGAAAGAATTGTCTGACGTATAGATTTAATTACTCCGGGAAGTAAATCTGTACCGATATGAGGATGTGCATCATACAGGATTTCCATCGGGGCTCCGTGTTGATGAAGAATTCTCAAAATTTTCTCTACCGGACCTTTTTTCTTGCTTCGTGTGAAAAGTTTTCCGTCAGAAAAAGCACCCGCACCACCCTCACCGAAACAGTAGTTTGAATCAGGGTCGACTTTTTGTTCACGGGATATAGCAGCCAAGTCTATACGACGTGAATCAACATCCTTTCCACGCTCCAGCAATATTGGCCTGATACCCAACTCCAATAATCTCAATGAGGCAAACAGTCCCGCAGGACCGGCACCAACAACTATTACTGAAGGGGAATCGGAATCTACATTCTTGTAAACAATATTATCGAATTCCGATGCAATGATTTCATTGTCTACTTCATCGATATGTATTCCTAAAGTCAAATTAATCTTGATGTTTTTTTGTCTGGCATCGATAGATCGTTTAAGAATATCTATACGTTTTAACCGATTAACATCCAATTCTAGTTGAGTAGATACTGCAGCCTTTAGTAAAAGTTCATTATAGGCTTTTTCAGGACTGAGTTGAAGGTTGATTTGCTGGTACATGGGGAGCAAGTTTTTTCATCATCACAAACATTGTTATCAATGCGAGAGCGAAAGCAAGAAAATCACTTCCCGTCATACTCGCCCACACACCGTCAACTCCATAGAAATGGGGTAAAATGGCTAATAAAGGTAATAGGAAAATAAGCTGTCGAGTTAGCGACAGAAAAATAGAAAGTGCCGGTTTCCCTATCGACTGGAAAAAATTTTGAATAATTATTTGACATCCCACAACAGGATAACATATAAAATAAATTCGGAATCCTCGCCGTGCAATATCTATTAACTGCCTGTCAGTGGTGAACATCTCTGATAAAGCATCGGGCATCAATTCTGTAAGAATCCAACCTATAAAGGTAATGCCGACACCGATCCAAATTCCTGAATACAAAGTCTTCTTAACACGATCCCATTTAAGTGCTCCGTAGTTGTAGCCTAAAATGGGTTGCATACCTTGGGTAACACCAAAAACAATCATCACGAAAAACATTGTTACACGATTCAATATTCCATAGGCTCCCACTGCAAGATTACCTTCGGTAATCCCACCTGCATGGCTTAATAAAGACTTATTAAGAAAGACTACCACAAAACAAGCTGTGACATTCATTAGAAAAGGGGAAAGTCCGATACCATACATTTTTTTTGCCAGACTCCAGGACAGCCATTTATTGTGACGTTGAAAATGAACGAATGAACTTTTAGATAAAAAATGCCATAAAACCCATAAGAAACCAACTACCTGACCCAAAATTGTAGCCCATGCAGCCCCTGCTATTCCCCATTTCAACTTAAAAATAAAAATTGGAGCTAGAATGATATTGACTACTACGGTTATCAAAGCAGAAATCATTGCCTTTGATGGATAACCCGTTGCTCTCATTAGGTTGTTCAATCCGATAAAAACATAAGAAATTGGCGTGCCATAAAGTATTACCTTCATGAATTCCCTTGCAAAGCCGATGGTCTCGGCGGTCGCTCCAAACAAATATAGAATGGGATCAAGAAAAATAAGTGTTAGGCCACCGAATATAACTGAGTGCAAAATACAAAGAGTCATAACATTGTTCACAACATCTGTTGCCCGTTCAATATTTTTCTGTCCCATGAAAATAGAGGCAATCGTAGCGCCTCCAACACCAACAAGGGTTGAAAAAGCTATAACAAGGTTCATCAGGGGAAAGGTGATTGCCAGTCCTGCTATTGCCATAGCACCCACTCCTCTTCCAATAAAAATGCTGTCTACAATGTTATAGACCGATGTCGCAACCATGGCTATAATTGCCGGTACGGAATATTGTACCAACAACTTTCCTATAGGATAGGTACCTAATGTCTCAGGATTCCCGGTTGCGACAAATTTCATACCTATATTTTAACCTTTTTTAATCTCCAGGAAACTTTCTGCTTTCTTAAGTTTTTCAATTGCTCTTTCATAAGTTTCGTCCTTAGCAAGAAGAACTCCCATGCGACGATGACCCTTGACTTCGGGTTTACGGAAGATTCTCACTTGAACATTATTCAACGACAGAGCTTTGTCAAGTCCGTTGAATAGAACTGTCTTAGTATCGCCTTCTACAACCAAAGCCCTCGAAGCCGAAGGTCCGTAGAAATTAATTTCCGGTATTGGAAGTCCAAGAAGAGCTCGAACATGCAATGAAAATTCACTCAAATCCTGTGAAATCATTGTCACCATCCCCGTGTCATGAGGACGAGGAGACACTTCACTGAAAATGACCTCATCGCCTTTAATAAACAATTCGACACCAAAGATACCATAACCTCCGAGAGCATCAGTTATGGATTTTGCGATTTCCTGAGCTTTAGTCAATGCAACATCACTCATAGGCTGTGGCTGCCATGACCATCGGTAATCACCATTCTCTTGTTTATGCCCTATTGGCTTGCAATAGAGTGTTCCGGAAACACATCGGACTGTTAGAAGCGTTATTTCGTAATCGAAATCAACAAATCCCTCGACTATAACCTTTCCGGCCCCTGATCTTCCACTCTCCTGGCTTTCCTTCCATGCAGATTCGATTTGAGACGTAGTCTTAATCAATGATTGTCCGTGACCCGACGAACTCATGACAGGTTTAACGACACATGGCAACCCTATTTCGGAAATTGCATTTTTGAATTCCTCGTAATCAGAAGCAAAGCGATAGGATGAAGTAGGCAGATGAAGTTCTTCAGCAGCCAATCTTCTTATGCCTTCGCGATTCATTGTCAACCATGTTGCTTTGGCCGTTGGGGTTACATTCCAACCATCCTTCTCAAGTTCCAACAACATTGGAGTGGCAATTGCTTCCACTTCGGGAATTATATGATCGGGATTCTCTTCCAAAACAACCTTTTTCAGTTGTTCTGGGTCAAGCATATTAAAAACAATACTTTTGTCAGCAACATGCATTGCCGGTGCACCTGCGTAGCGATCACAAGCGACAACTTCAACTCCAAAACGCTGAAGTTCTAATGCCACTTCTTTTCCTAATTCTCCACTTCCAAGCAAAAGAGCTTTTATCGCCGCCTGCCCATCTTTAGTTCCAAATTCTTTAATCATATATCTATAATATTTGCATGTTTGCTTTCATACGCTGGTTTACGACCTCATATATCATAATACCCGCAGCTACCGACACATTTAGTGAACCAATATTCCCAAATTGTGGAATGGCAACTAAGTCAGAACTGATTTTGAGAATTGATTCTGAAATCCCTGTCTCCTCATTCCCCATAACAATAGCAGTTGGAACAGTATAGTCCGGCATAGTATATAATTGTGACGCTTTTTCGGTCGCTGAAATAACCGAGTAACCGTTATCGAGAAGAAATCTCACCGCTTTATTCATGCTCGACTCACGACATACTGGGATTGAAAGAAGAGCACCGGCAGAAGTTTTAACGGCATCAGCACCAACACTCACACTCCCCTTTTCAGGGATTACAATGGCGCTAACACCGGCACACTCACAAGTTCTCGCTATAGCACCAAAATTTCTCACATCGGTTATGCCGTCCAAAACAACAATGAAGGGCACTATTCCATCTTCATATAACTCCGGAACCAGATTTTCTAATCGATGATATGTTATAGCCGATAGGAACGCAACAACGCCTTGATGATTCTTTTTTGTTATTCTATTAAGTTTTTCCTGAGGCACTCTTTGAATAACAATTTGATATTCTTTGGCCAAAGAAAAGAGCTCCGATGCATTTGCTGAGTCTATATCTTTCTTTATTAATACTTTGTCAATATCAGCACCCGACTTTATTGCCTCTATTACAGGTCGAATACCAAAAATATAATTTTCCATTTCAAGAGTTTCCTAATAATGATTCAGCATTTGCTAGAGCAGCTTCATTTACACTTGATCCGCTCAACATCACTGCAAGTTCCTTTATCCGTTCTTTTTTACTTAGAACCTTAAGATGAGTGTGAGTCATCTTTTCATCATCCTCTTTAAATACTTTAAAATGGGTCTGACCCTTCGCAGCGACCTGAGGAAGATGAGTAATTGCTATTACCTGAATTCCTGATGAAATGTCAAGCATCATGTCACCCATTCGTGCTGCGATTTCTCCACTTACACCAGTATCAACTTCGTCAAATATAATTGTGGGGAATTGCATTTTGTCGGCAATTATGCTCTTGATGCATAACATTAGACGAGAAATTTCCCCGCCAGAGGCAGTTTTACCAACCGGCAAAGGTTCCTGATTTTTATTAAAGGCAAACTTAAATTCAACAATATCGATTCCGTTGGCGTATAATTCATTTGAAAATCTGAAATCAATCTCGGCCTTTATATTTTTCATTCCCAAGGGTGCAGACTTTTCCTCGAGCAATTTTATAAACACTGCCCCTTCTCTACGTCTTAACTGAGATATTTTCTTTGCTTCATTTAATGCTAAATCTCTTAAAGTCAAAGCTCGGTCACGTAACGATTTTAATTTATTCTCCCCTTCTGCCAGATTGTCAAGTTTAGACCGAATTTCTGATGCCTTATCGAGAAGGTCTACGATAGTGGAAACGTTAAGTTTTTTCTCTAATCGATAAATTCTGTCAAGACGATCCTCTATGAATAAAAGTCTTTCAGGGTCTTCAGACATTGCCGAATCTATTGTCTCAAAATTTTCAGCAATATCCTGGAGTTCAAGATAAGTTGAAGACAACCGGTCATAAAGTGACTGTCCATCTTTAATTATCGTTTTAATTTCTTCCGATTCGCACCTACATCTTCTTAAACTATCCAACACGTTGCCCTCGCCCGTCATTAGATCGTTCAATATGGTAGACAGCGATGACTTTATATCCTGATAACGTGCCAATGACTCTTTTTCAGCCTCCAATTCTTCTTGTTCCCCTTTTTTTAATTTAAGAGAATCAATTCGTTCGAGTATGCTGTTAAGTTCATCCTCCTTATCAGAAGTCCTTTCTAATTCTCTTTTCGCATGAGAATATTCTTTTAAGGCCTGGCGATATTTGGCGAAGGATAGTTGATATTTTTGAATTTCTCCTTCATCAAGGGCTAAAGAATCCAATATTTTAAGTTGAAAATCAGGATCAGCCAATAAAAGGTTCTGATGCTGAGAATGGATATCAATAAGTTGACGTGAAACGTCGGCCAATTCGGTGACATTTACAGGAGTGTCGTTAATAAAGGCTCGCGACCTTCCGGTCGTACTTATTTCACGTCTTAAAATACACAATCCATCCGAATTCCAATCATAAGATTTGCCATCGAAATAATTTTTCAATGACTCGTTAGAACTAACATCAATGATAGCTTCGACAACTGACTTCTTCTGAGGATCCGTTACAACTTTCGTTTCAGCTCTTGAACCCAAAAGAAGAGATAGAGCGGAAAGCATTATTGATTTTCCGGCTCCAGTTTCACCGGTAATAATGTTTAATCCCGAGGTGAGTTCAAGACTCACCTCGTCGATTAAAGCATAATTGGATATGTGTAGAGACTTAATCAATTATTTTCGGGACGTAGCTTTCTAACCGTTACAGCAGCTTGCCACATTTCGCTATTCCTCAAAGCTTCCAGTTCCTTTTCAAGTTTTTCGCGATAGTCGGGCTTAGAATTCGAATCTATTGATATTTGAGCTTCATTACCCGTTTTAACGCTTTCATATAACTTTTGCATTACAGGCTTGATAGCATCATGGAATGGACCCATCCAGTCTAGAGCTCCTCGCTGCGCTGTTGTGGAGCAGTTGGCGTACATCCAATCCATTCCATTTTTAGCAAACAACGGCATCAATGACTGGGTAAGTTCTTCTACAGTTTCATTAAAAGCTTCCGAAGGAGTGTGTCCGTTTTCTCTTAACACTTCATATTGTGCCAACAGAAGTCCTTGGATTGCACCCATCAAAGAACCACGTTCACCTGTAAGGTCACTGGTAGCCTCCCTAACAAAAGTTGTTTCAAACAAATAGCCTGACCCAATTCCAATACCAAGAGCAATGGTTCTCTCCACTGCACGTCCGGTATAATCCTGGTATATGGCATAAGATGAATTCAAACCACGTCCTTCCAGGAACATGGTTCTCAGTGTAGTACCGGAACCCTTGGGAGCTACCATGATTACATCAATATCTTTCGGTGGGACTACCCCGGTGCGATCGTTCCATGTGATTGCGAAACCATGAGAGAAGTAAAGAGCTTTTCCCGCAGTTAAATATTTCTTCAAGGTAGGCCACACAGAGATAACGGCAGCGTCCGACAACAGACACATTATAATAGTTCCTTTTTCGGCTGCCTCTTCTATTCCGAACAATGTCTCACCGGGGACCCAGCCGTCGGCAACGGCCTTATCATAGGTTTTACCCTGACGTTGACCAACTATCACATTAAAACCGTTATCGCGCAGGTTCATACTCTGACCTGGGCCCTGCACGCCATAACCAAGAACAGCTATAGTCTCGTTCTTGAGTACTTCACGAGCTTTCTCCAAAGAAAATTCTTCGCGGGTAATTACAGTTTCCTCAACTCCGCCAAAATTTAATTTAGCCATAGTGCATTTATATTTAAGTTTATTTTAAAGCATCTCGTTTGGCGAGAAAAGCGGTTACATGTTCAATCGGGTCTTTTGTAACACACACTCTACCGCTTCTCACGAACTGTCTTATATCATATCTTTTCAACTCTTCAAATAGAGCAACCGTTTCATCATTGTGTCCTGTTTTCTCAATAATTGTATATTCCGGAGTAATATCCAGAATTCTGGCATTATGAGTTCTGATTATTTCCTCCAAATGTTTCTCTTCAAGTAATTTCTCAGTTGGAACTTTATACAGGGCTACTTCCTGATGCACAATTTCATCATCAGTATAAAGGAATGCTTTTACCACATATATGATTTTTTCTAACTGAGCAACGACTTTTTGCATCACACATCTTTCGCTATAGCACATAATAGTGGTCTTATAGACACCTGGTATAGAGGTGCGGCTAGCTGATATACTTTCTATGTTAATGCAACGTCGGGTATAAACGATCGATATCTGGTTTAATATTCCGACCGCATTCTCTGAGAAAACCGTAACGGTAAAACGTTGTTTTTTGGAATCTTTCTTTTCCATAATCATAAATGCAAAACGTCAAGCCTCTCCTCTTTGTCCAACAAAATTTCATCTACTGCAGCTTCCAACGGTATCATTGGGAATATCATATCCTTTTCATCAATATTCACATTGAGAATGTAGGAACCATCATGTCTAATCATTCGCTGGACAGCGGCTTGAAGTTCCTCACGAGTCCCAACATCCTCTCCCTTGATGCCATAGGCTTCAGCAAGTTTTATAAAGTCGGGATTCAGAAGTTTAGTCTGAGAAAAACGGCTGTTAAAGAATAATTCCTGCCATTGTCTGACATTACCAAGAAAATTATTGTTCAAAATTATAATTTTCACCTTCACGTTATATTCCATAATAGTGCCAAGCTCCTGCACAGTCATCTGGAATCCTCCATCTCCGGTAAAAAGACAGACTATACGGTCGGGACAGCCCATTTTAGCTCCAATTGCTGCGGGTATTCCAAAACCCATTGTACCAAGACCACCCGATGAAATCATGCTTCTAGGAGAGGAAAAACGAAAATATTTGGCAGCAAACATTTGATTCTGCCCGACATCGGTAACCAAAATGGCATCATCGTTAACAGCGCCAGCTACAGCATCAACAACTTCTCCCATTCCCATAGATTCGCTGGATCGCCTATTCAACTGTCTACTGTGTACTTTCTGATCCTCAATTTTTTCCAATTTTGAGAAGAGGTCAAGCCATTCCTTATGGTTCGCATTATTGACCAAAGGAAGTAACGCTTCCAAAGCGTCCTTTGCATCAGCGTTAATTGGGAGTTGTGTCGGGACTATTCTCCCGATTTCCGAAGCATCTATATCAATGTGAACAATTTGAGCATTGGGTGCATAGTCTTTTACCCGACAAACCACTCTGTCGTCAAATCTCATTCCTATTGCTATGATAACATCGGCGCGGTTAGTAGCTATATTAGGAGCAATATTGCCATGCATTCCTAACATTCCTTTAAACAAAGGATGTTTTGACGGCATTACTGAAAGTCCAAGCAGAGTTACCGCAACAGGTATATCAGCTTTCTCAGCCAGCTCGCCCAAAAGACGCTCGGCTCCAGCTATGGTTACACCGTGTCCAGCCAGAATCAGAGGTCTTTCAGCTGAATTAATTAACGCCGCTGCCTTGGATATTGAATATTCGTTTATTTCGGGCCGATGGTTATAAGTCCTGATATAAGAACATGTCTTATAATCAGTCCATTCCATAATTTCGGTTTGCACATTTTTCGGAAAATCAATGACAACGGGTCCTGGTCGTCCTGAATTCGCAATAAAGAAGGCCCTTGAGATCACATCGGGAATTTCTTCGGCCGACCGCAACTGAATGCCCCATTTGGAGATTGGATTTGCAACATCTATCATGTCGGTCTCCTGAAATGCATCCGTACCAAGCACTCCGGTTCCTACCTGTCCGGTAATGATAACCAACGGCGTAGAGTCGATCTTTGCATCGGCAATTCCTGTAACAAGATTCATGGCACCTGGCCCCGAAGTGGCTATTACCACTCCAGTTTTCCCAGTAGCCCTAGCATAACCTTGAGCTGCATGCACTGCACCTTGTTCATGACGTGTTAGGACATGTAGTATCTCATTTTCGTAATTATATAGCTTATCATAAACAGGCATTATGGAACCACCAGGATAACCGAACACGCGGTCAACGCTTTCGGCAACCAGACATTTCATCAATGCTTCTGCACCAGTAATCAATTCACCCATAGGAATTAATTCATTAAATTTCTTTTCTTACTCCACCTTTATCGGCCGATGTAACCATTGAAGCATAGGCTCTCAAAGCTTTAGAAACCTGACGGTTTCTATTATGAGGAGAAAAAGCGTCTTTACCACGTGACAATTCTTCTTTCCTTCGCAATTCCAATTCTTCTGGGCTCAGAACGACATTAATAGACCTTTCAGGTATGTTTATTTCAATGATATCACCATCTCTGACAAGTCCTATCTCTCCTCCATCGGCAGCCTCGGGGGAAACATGACCAATTGATAACCCCGATGTTCCGCCTGAGAAACGGCCATCGGTAATCAATGCGCATTCCTTTCCTAAGTGTTTGGATTTCAAATAGCTTGTTGGATAAAGCATTTCCTGCATGCCTGGACCGCCCTTGGGACCTTCATGAATTATGACAACGATATCACCGGCCTTAACCTTATCTCCAAGAATGGCATCTACAGCTGCCTCTTGTGACTCAAACACCTTTGCCGGCCCTCTGAAACGGAATATGCTTTCATCCACACCTGCGGTTTTAACAACACATCCGTCTTTTGCGATATTTCCTTTCAGAACGGCAATACCACCATCCTGCACATAGGCGTGTTCCTTATCTCTAATGCAGCCATTAATCCTGTCAGTATCCAAAGAAGAATAATAGGACATTTGACTGCCGAGTTTAAGATTCTTCTTCTCGCCTGGTGCGCTCTTCCACCATTCTTCCACCTCGTCGGATGGTGCACTTCCGTCAACCGCCCATCTTTTAATAGCCTCACCTAATGTCATTCTGTCAACCCGGTTGACATCGTCATCTACAAGACCATTGTCAGATAGAATCTTCATTATTGAAAGAATTCCTCCCGCACGGTTGACATCTTGGATGTGATAATGGGAATTAGGAGCAACCTTACAAAGGACCGGGGTGACCCGCGACAACCGGTCTATATCGTCCATGGTAAATTCAACACCTGCCTCATGAGCAATTGCCAAAAGATGAAGCACTGTGTTTGTAGAACCACCCATTGCTATATCCAATGTCATCGCATTTAATATTGCAGCTCGTGTTGCGATATTTCTGGGAAGTACTGAATCGTCACCGTCCCGATAATAGGCAAAAGTATTGTCTACAATTTGCTTTGATGCCCTTTTGAAAAGTTCCTTACGATTTAAATGTGTGGCGACAATTGTTCCGTTTCCGGGAAGAGCCAATCCGATTGCCTCGTTCAAGGAGTTCATTGAGTTGGCGGTGAACATACCCGAACAGGAACCACAAGTAGGACAGCCAGCCATTTCGACTTCCCTGACTTTTTTATCATCAAGAGAGGTATCGGCCGAGTCTATCATAACATCAATCAAATCAAGATAGCGGTCTCCAAGTTTTCCCGCCTCCATTGGTCCTCCTGAGACAAATATGGTTGGGATATTGAGTCTCATGGAAGCCATCAGCATGCCAGGTGTGATTTTGTCGCAATTGGATATGCAAACCATTGCATCGGCTTTATGGGCATTAACCATATATTCGACACTGTCGGCTATCAAATCACGGGATGGGAGAGAATATAACATTCCGTCATGCCCCATGGCTATGCCATCATCTATTGCAATAGTGTTGAACTCTGCCGCGAAGCACCCCGACTTTTCAATTTCTTCTTTAACGTATTGTCCGATTTCATGTAAATGAGTATGACCGGGAACAAATTGAGTGAAAGAATTTACTACGGCAATTATGGGTTTACCAATTTGAGATTCCTTCATCCCATTGGCACGCCACAAAGCTCGGGCTCCGGCCATACGACGTCCTTGTGTCGAAGTAAAACTTCTTAAAGGTATCTTATAATCTGCCATTACATTTCAATAATGTGTCGAAAAACATATTTATTAAACCGATTCCGACAAAATTACTCCCTTTCAATGTAGTTGACAAATAAATGCACAAGATTTTTACCCTTGTGCACGATTTAAAATCTGTCACTTAGAACGGATATCCGATCGCCAAATGGAAGGCCAATGATTTTCCGAAGGATTTCATGTTATAGTACCCATGTTTACCTGTATCATATGGAGCATGGATTCCGATTCCTAGGTCGCCTCGAATGACGAACATGCTAATATCGACTCGCAAACCGAAGCCCGTTCCAACAGCCAGATCCTTGAAAAAAGTCTTGGCCTCAAGTTTACCTCCCGGGCGATCAGGGTCATTCTTTAAAAGCCATATATTACCGGAATCAAGGAAAACAGCGCCATGAAGTATTCCAATTATGGGGAAACGATATTCTACATTCCATTCAAATTTAAATGTACCGGTTTGATCGAAATATCCATAACGTTCGCCATAGGGAGCCCTGTAGCTACCTGGTCCAATAGACCTGACAGTAAAAGCCCTTATAGAGTTAGCTCCTCCAATGTAGAACTGTTCCGAATAAGGCACTTGTTTGGAATTTCCGTAAGCATGAGCCGCTCCTACAAGAATTCTTGTAACAAGCCAGTCATCACGTCTGAATCGGTGATTATAAACGAATTGCGTCTGTCCTTTTAAGAACTGAGAGAAAGGTGTTCCAAACATCTTCTTCTCTCCATGAGAACCGGCCAATGACCATATCCCAGCAAAAATATTACCGGCTTCCTGAATTGTGAAAGTCCAGTTAATTGAATTCCTGTAGTTTAATAGGCGGTTATAAGTGTAGGTATAGGAAATTTGTGGAATGAATGTATTTTGGAAGCTCAATGCTATTGCAGGATTCATTTCACAGATAGAATCGAATGCTTCAGTAGTGTGAAGAAGATTAGTATAAGTCAGTTTAAACAAAGATAGAACATTGCTGACATGGGAAGAATACTGCCAGTCATATGTAAAGCCGGTATTAAACTGCAGCATCTTGAAATAATGGGGACGGTTTAAAAGATCAGCTCCAAGATTTATGCGGGTCCAATTCAAATTACGTCTTCGATTAACGATACCCGGCGCTAACATCCGGGGGAATGCCAATGAAGTGTTGAGTCCGAATTCATAGGAATTGAAAACATTCCCATTGGAACCTTCGTGGCCTGTTTCCCATTCATAAGTTGCATTTAAACGTACGCTAAGCTGCTCTCCTCCTCCGAATATATTTCTATTGGTAACACCGGCAACCAATCCGGGGCCCAAATAGCTATTTGACTTCGAAGAAACATTGACCTCGACCGAAGCTTCTATTGGTGCATCCAACTGACATTCTATCATAACATTCAATCGAGGATCGGTCTTTTGTTTCATCGTATCGCGTACTACTGCAATATCAATTTGATTGAATATTCCCAGTCGTGAGAAATAGGTTTGAGTTCTATCCATATCTCTAACCGAGAATGTCTTTCCTTCACGGAATGCAAGACATTCAGGTATGATTTTCTTCCTTAGCCGAGATGGCTGCATTTGAATTAAAGTACAGTTTCTCATAGGTATCGTGTCGGGTACTCCCCCTCCATGATGACGTTTGACTACAACTGTTATATCTCCGGTACGGTATTTAGTCAGAACTATGTCTGGGATGTTACGGGCCACACTCAACCTAAGCAATATTCTCCCGGGTTTTTCTATACTATCGGCTAAGTATTCTATAAACTCCGGTCTAAAAAAATAATATCCCCTGTTTCTAACACTGTTCGCGATTCGATTTCTAACAACCGAAAGAGAGTCGGTACAATATCTCGAGCCGGGTTGCAAATAGGTATCTTTTTTGGCAATTGAATCAATCAGCGAGAACAAAGGAATAGAGTCGGGCAGATATTCAATAGAGTCCAATGGGTAAAAGGGACCCGTCACAACCTCATATGTAATAGAAGCCTTCTTCGGATTTTTACCGATATTTAGTTTATAGGATGCACTTCCTTGAAAAAAACCGTTATTGTCAAGAATCTCATCAATCATCTTCACTCTGACCTCGGGACGCACATCGGAAATCAGAACCGGTTCGCTGACCAGTTTCCGATATAGCCATCCCTTTAAGCCTTTAGAATCAGGGTTCCAATTGTTATAGACCCATAAACCCAAAGGGAAAGGATACCGTACTGATGGAGAAATAAGACAATTGTTTGGAGCTACATTAACTGCTTCATCAACCTGACTTTTTACTGAAGATGGAAATTTCAGCGAGTCGCCGGAAGAGTCTATCTCAACTTTTTTTACTCCTGTGTAAAGATATTCGTCATTGGCAATTCTTTTTGTAGTCGAACATCCTTGGGTAACAAAGAATAAAGCTAAAATACAATAATATATGATTTTCTTTTTAGTCATGATCATGCCAATGGGGAAAGAGGAAATGGAACATGTGTTTAAGGGAATCCATCCGTTTTCTATAAGTAAACCCTACTCCGGTTTGGGTCACTTCACCTTCGAGTATACTTTCATAACCGGTGTGACGGAAAATCTTAATTACCATGGAACCCGACTTATTTATTATGTATTCAAAGGAGATATCACTAATCAGCTCCTGAGTGAAATCTTCATCAACGTCCGCGTCTGAGGTATAACTTCCTCCCACTACGATTTTGAAACGGTCATCGAATAAAGATTTGGAAACCCTATAACTATAGCTTGTTGCCTGTGACGTTACACCGTCAATAGTATTTTCATATTGATTGACACCGAACGACAAATCAACAGCCTTTATATTATTGGCGGCCCAAGTATTCAGAGTAGAACCCAAGAAAGCATAAAGAGCGTTCGCACCCAAATTTGCATCACCTTTTGTGCCTGGCCCGGAATAGATATTGGTTAGCAACAGATTCATAGCTTGTGATGCACGTTGCGACGGCGACATCGAGGCCAATTCATTCTGTACGGTTATATCGTCATCGGTTGACAAGTCGAATGCGACATTCATATTCGAAAGGCTTCCTGTAACGTCAAGTCCGATATTGAAATAAATCAGTCGAGAATTCTGTCCCTCCTGTGTCACATTAGCCCTTAGATGATCCACAGCATGAATGTTCAATATAGGATTTTCTATATCACCATGAAAATCGACATAACTTCCTTCTTGAAATGCAAACATTTTCTCAGTCATGAACGGAGGAGTATAACGGGCAAATCCATCATTTATGTTTATTCGTCCGGTCAAAGTTTGATGTCCCATGACATCTCTGGAATATTCCAGATCACCTTCAGGCTCTATAGATACCATATTTTTGCCATCCGAAGAAAGATCTACGTTAAGTTTTGCACCACGATCTATTTTAAGATTAGCTCTAACCGATAATAACATGCCTGTCAAGACAATGGAATCGGCTGCGTTAACTTCAAAAGAATCCGCAAAGTTCACAAATTTAACCAAATCATTGTTTGACCTTGATTGAAGTGCAGTCTTTCCTCCGCCAATCATCATATAACTGACATAAGTATTTCGAAGTATCGTGGCATCGGCATCAACCTTCAACAAACTCATATCACCCTTAGCCGAGGCATCAAGGTCTACAAATAATTTGCCAAAAACTTCAGCTTTCCCACGGGCTCGATCGGTTCCCAGAAGCTGTGTATTCTTTGCTGTCAGGCTCAAATCAATTCTCGGATTAATAAAATCTCTCATATTGACAGTACCATCTATTATTAATGGATTGTCATTGGCTGCGCTTATAGTATAATTATCAAAAAGGACTATTCCAGTGTCAACGGGAATCTTAGCTTCACTTAAACGATATGTTTCACCAAGAAGCCCCACATTCACCCCGGCGCTATCGAAATCTATGTATCCGTTAAATACCGGCGATTCGGTAGTGCCGGTTATATCCATTTTTCCATCAAGTTTACCTGAAAGACTTATACCGGCATCGTAGAGGAAAGGATTGGCGATTTTTAGAGGTAAACTTGTTATAGCCAGACTTAGTTGGAATGGATTTTGGGTTGTGTCGTTTAGCACACCATCAAGAGTTAAAACTTGCGTTGAATCTACCGAAAGTGAAGCCTCCGCATTCACGAATCCACCCTTTTTGGTAACGACATTCAAACCGAGATCAAAAGTTCCTACTCGCTGTTTACCATAATAAAGATCGGCCAATTCTATATTTCCTTTACCATTGATCGACTTGTTTTGTTGAGACAAGGAAACATTACCTGAGAGTAGCCCTTTAACAGGTGTGGCAAATGGATTAAGGGAAATCCAATCTGAGATTTGTATATTGTTTAAAGCCAAGTTTATCTCCTCTTGAGATTCAGTTCCTTCAATATGATCCGTATATAATCGGAGCGAACTCTTAGGATTGCTCAACGATAGGTTCGCATCAAGATGTTTGGAAGCGAAGTCAACCTTTATAAAGTTATCTTTATTCAAGGTCCAATCAGTATAACCAATGATAGGATAACGTGGCAGAAATCTAAGAGTGACTGTAGAATCGGCATACTGTGCTTTCAACCCTATATCAAAACCTGTTTTGTTAGCAGTGTTTTTTTGAATGAACCTAATCATGATCTCGTCACCACCTATTCTACCAGTCAAAGAAACATCGGCCCAATCTCCTGGTGAGTTAGGTCCGTTCTCCAAACGTGCAATTAAATCAAGTGAATCATTTTTTTGGAAAATATTTAAACTCAACGTGTCGGCACGAGATTTCAATGATCTATATAAAGTCAGCTTTGATTTTAGATTCAATATTGAATCATTTATAATTTTGAGACTTAATGTATCAAACCGTTCTCCGGTAGAAGCCATGAAGTTTCCTATTATATTTTTATTTCCTCCTTTTAGGTTGAAAATAAATGGAGGAAGGTTTTTCTGAAGTAAATCCACATTAACCCTCGAGTCATGGACGCATGAATCTATTGCAGATTTTAAACCATCCAATCGATTGATTATAGAATCAAGAGGCAAAGGAGAACTAAGATTCACGGATAGGTCATGATCTAAAACATCCAGTGAAGTTGACTTCCTATCGGCTTCAAAATGTAGGTTTAAGTTGGTAGTATAAATATTCCTCAAATCATTTTCCCACTGAATTGATGGGAAATTTAGGAAGGCATTTATATACATTGAATCAGTATCAATAGCAGCGTTTCCGTTAAACTGCAATGATCCCTCCGATTCCACTTTCGATAAGCCTAATTCATAGAGGTTTATATTGCTCAAGTTACCGTTCACGAACCAATTCTTCTGAACACCTACAAGATTCCCGTCTAAATCAAGATGTGCCTCTGCATACTCCATATCAGAATCTAATCTTAATCTTGCATTCCCATCTTTTAGATTAAGTGAAAGGACAATATCCTCAAATCGTGAAGAATTGTAAGTTAACGATGATAAATCTAACCTCACATCAGCAGTGGTCGTTGGTTTAAACAGGTCAAAACCATTGCCCTTAGCAGTTAGATTGGCCGAAACATCTCTAACTCCAATATCCGGAAGGAATGACTGAATTGGAAAGTCAACTACATTAAGATCCAAATCATAGGTCTCAGGTCTTAAATTAAGGTTTCCCAATAGTGAAATTTCTCCCTTATCGCTCTTGATTTCAATGTCACCTTTTCCCCATCCATGATGGCAGGAAATATTCCCGGCAATCGTGAAAGGATACAATCTGATACCTTTACCTAATTTAGACTCAACCACACTCGGCTTAACAATATTGGAGTTGATAAGCGAACCATGGAAATTCAAATTAGCAGTTAAGTCCATAAATCTTCCCGACTGAAAATCGCTAACACTTCCTTCAGCAGATATATTGAGTAATCGTGGCAAAGTCAAATAAATTCTATTGACTTTTATATCATCCATGTTTCCACTAATTCTTGCTCCAAGGTCGACCGAAGTAGCTTTAGGAATATTTGCAAACAATGGAGCAGTTGATGGCATAAAATTAATTATGTCATAAGTGGACACATTCGCATCTAGATTAAGATCCACAGGACATTGTGACGTAGTGGGATACCTTGGGGACACAAGTCCCATTTCTCCATTCATCGAAATATTGGAACCGGGTAAACACACTCTAAAGTCGGAGACTTTCATCAGACCGTCAATCATAGAAAACAAGCCTGAAGCATTCAGCGATAAGCCTGAGCGTTCATCGGCTTGTAATTTTTTTAGGGGTACAATAATATCGGGACCTGCATTGTAGAATGAATCCACTTTTATCTCAACATCGTTTACTTCAATGTAATTTAAATCGAATCCCCTTTGAGGCGTCGCTCCTAAAAGCGCATATATTGCCTTATTAGCCGACAGACTTATTTCATCAACATTAATTTTCCAAAGCAATGAATCATTCAAAATACTTTCCTCCTCATTTCTGACCGATTGGTCATCATTATTATTCTGCGGAGGGAAATAAATGTAGGTTGCTATTACTTGATCTATATTTGCGCTTTTAACATCAATCTGTTGTTCATGCAAACTCACGGCTCCTGAATTCAACAATAAGTCTCCAATTTTAGCTGACAGCGTATCAATTGAATTGTAAATGTGCATTTTGAAATCAACATCACTCATTTCTATCTGAGAAGCCAAAATATCCATTGGTGGAGTTGTCGTCACTTCTGAGCTATCGGGTTTCTCCGGAGACTCTCCGTTAATAAACAATCTGACATCACACCCATTTATGTTTGTTTTATCAAACTGAATTTTAGTTAATGGCAATGATATACTCAGGTCACTTACATTCAAAGTATCAATTCCCGCATTCAGATACAATAAGGAATCCGGGGTCCCTATTCTGAACGAGGCATCGGTGATGAAAACATCATCGGCTGCCACATTCATTTTAAGTAACGATGAAAGTTTAACAGGAAGGTCAGCATAACCAATCTTTGCCTCCATGTCAGGAGCAATCCTAACCTCCAAATCATGCCCTTCTACATGGGTTGGAAATTTTAATCTTAAAGATCCGTAAGAAATATTAAGACCTTCCCCTTTATTGAGTGTAGATACAATTTTGTCAAAAACAAAATTCTGGACAGGAGGTATATATAGCAATACCAAAACAAGCAGAACCAAACCAATGACACCACCAACTAACCATAAAAGATATTTTAAGATTCTTTTTAACAGCTTCAATCCAAAATATTTTTATGAAGAATTCTACTTTTATTTCATTACAAAGTTAATAATATTTTTTATGTTGATTCTATGATATTTTGCCGAGTATAAAGGAATATTTTAATTTTGTATGGACTAAATCCTATCGCTAATGAAATCTCTAATAATGAAAACCTCCATTGCCTGCATGCTTGTGACCACTGCTTGCCGGCACAATTCTTCAAAAGAAGATAATTTTGATTGGACTGTCGACCGATTTGCCGATGTCGAAATCCTTAGATACAAAGTTCTCGGCTTTGAAGAGCTGACACTTAATCAAAAACAACTGATATACTGGTTAACCCAGGCTGCACTTTCAGGTCGTGACATTTTATGGGACCAAAACGGCCTTTACAATCTTGATATACGTGATTTAATTGAGAATGTCTATTCAAATTATAAAGGTGACAAAAGCAATCCCGAATTCCAAGCTCTTGAAACCTACATGAAACAAATTTGGATGGGAAATGGAATTTATCATCATTATTCAATGGATAAATTCCAACCTAAATTCAGTGAGACTTTTTTAGTTGAGGAAATAAATCAACTCCCCGATGAATTAAAACCTAAGAATTCCGAAGTTCTTCTCAACGTAATCTTTAATCCCGAAACACTTCCAAAAAAAGTAAATCAAGAATCTGGAGCCGATTTAATAAAAACATCGGCAACTAATCTTTACGGTCCCGGAGTCACTCAAAAAGAAGTAGAGGACTATTTCGCTAAGATCAAAAATCCTAACGACACAACACCGATCTCCTACGGGTTGAACTCAAGAGTGGTAAAACTGGAAAATGGAGAAATTGCCGAGGAGACCTACAAAATCGGCGGACTCTATTCAAATGCTATAGAACAGATTGTGGCCAATCTTAACAATGCAAAGGAATTTGCCGAAAACGAGTCTCAGAAGGAAGTAATCGAAAAACTAATCGAATATTATCAAACCGGAGATTTGAAAAAGTTTGATGAATACTCTATCCTGTGGTTGGATGAAACCGATGGTCAAGTGGACTTCATTAACGGATTTATAGAAAGTTACGGTGATCCGCTGGGCATGACTGGATCATGGGAGTCAATCGTAAACTTTAAGAACAATGAAGCTTCCCACCGTACCGAAATTTTAAGTTCTAACGCTCAATGGTTTGAGGACAATTCTCCAACTGATCCAAGATTTAAGAAACCGGTTGTAAAAGGAGTTACAGCTAAGGTCATCAATGCTGCTATTCTTGCCGGAGATTCCTATCCGGCTACTCCAATAGGCATCAATCTGCCCAATGCCGATTGGATAAGGGCTAATCATGGATCCAAATCAGTGACAATTGAAAATATAACGTCAGCCTACGATGAAGCGTCTCATGGTAATGGGTTCAATGACGAGTTCGTCATCGACCAGGAAACTAAAGAACTTCTTGATAAATATCTCTTTATAACCGATAATCTTCACACCGATCTACATGAATGTCTTGGACATGGCTCGGGACAATTGCTACCTGGCGTAGATCCTGATGCCATGAAAGCACATGGTTCAACACTTGAAGAGACTCGAGCCGATATTTTTGCGTTATATTATCTTGCCGACCCTAAACTTGTCGAGTTAGGCCTTCTTGATAACAAAGATGCTTATAAGGCAGAATATTATAAATATCTCCTTAATGGATTAATGACACAATTGATGAGGATTGAGCCGGGGAAAGATATTGAAGAAGCTCACATGCGCAACAGAAAATTAATTTCAGAATGGGTTCTTGAGAAAGGAAAACCCGGGAATGTTGTCGAATTAATAAAAAAAGACGGAAAGACATATTTGAAAATAAATGATTACGAAGCTCTAAGAGATCTCTTCGGACAGTTGCTCACCGAGATACAACGAATTAAAAGCGAAGGGGACTATGAAGCTTGTAACGAACTGGTTGAGAAATATGCGGTAAAAGTTGATCCGGAACTGCACAAAGAAATTCTGGAACGTTATGAAGGCTTGAACATCGCTCCATATAAAGGATTTGTAAATCCGGTTTACTCATTAGTAACCGACAAAGATGGTAAAGTGATAGATGTTACCGTTGATTACAATGAAGATTATGTTAATCAGAACCTGCGATATTCCAAACAATATCGTACACTTAAGTGAAGAATAAACTTAAATTAGAACAAAAGACAGGACTAGGGCATCGATTGATGCCCATGCAAATGCAGTATGGGCAGATGCTTGAGCTTGCCGGTCCTGAATTTGAAGAAACATTACAAGCCGCTGTTGATGAAAATCCGGCTTTGGAAATAGTCGACAGTGACAATGACAAAAAGGATTATTATTCCTCAAGTCCAACAAACGTTACATGGAGTCGGAATTTTTCCGACTCCTCTAATAACGTTTGGGAAAATATGGGAGAGGAAAACTTAGGAACCGTCTTCGAACATATCATGAGACAGGTAGAAGAGGTTACCAATAATGAAAATATAATTCTGGTTTCAAAATATATTGCAGGCAACATTGATAGCAATGGCTATATAACCCGAACTCAGTCGGGAATAAGCGACGATATTGCTTTTCAGGAGGGAAAAGAAATCCCACAAAAAGAAATTTTAGAAGCATGGGAATTAGTCAGGGGTTGTGATCCTGCAGGGATAGCGGCGACCGACCTAAGGGACTGCTTGCTTTTGCAGCTTCAGAGAAAAAAACATCAGTCGAAACTGGAAAAGGAAGCGTATATTCTCTTAAGAGACCATTATAACCTTTTTATAAACAGGAACTTTGACAAAATCAGCGATATAATGTCAATTTCGCCGGAAGATCTTAAGAAGATCATAAAATGCATATCACATCTGAATCCAAAACCTGGGCGTCAGTTTGTATCTAACAGAGACGAGGATCATCATATAATGGTCACCCCTGATTTTATTGTGGAACCTTGTCAGGTTGATCCTTCATCACTGACAATCAGAAACACGTGGGAGATTCCCGACCTGGCAGTTTCCAGTACTTTTAGAATAGACAATGAACCTAAAAATATTGATTTTAAACTTTCTGAAAAGGAAAAGAAAAAAAGAAAAGAAGCTGCACTCTTCTTGAATCAGAAAAGAGAAGAGGCCAACAACTTTATTTCCTTAGTGAAAATGAGACAAGAAACACTTTGGAGGATAATAAATGCGATAGTTCGCATCCAACGTGACTTCTTCCTCACGGGTGACATCTCACGATTAAAGCCAATGCTTCTGAAGGACGTCGCTCAAATAACCGGTGATGATCTTTCGGTTATCTCTCGTGCGACATCAGGGAAATATGTACAGACTATCAGCGGAATCCACTCAATCAAATCTCTTTTTAATGAAGCCGTAGACAGCGGGGAAGAAGCGGTTTCATCACGCAAAACAGAAATTATAATAAAAGAACTGATTGACGGTGAGGACAAAACACGTCCATTGACTGACGATGAACTCACAAAAAGAATCATTGAAAAGGGAATAAGGATAGCTCGACGAACTGTCGCGAAATACAGGGAAAAAATCGGAATGCCCTCGGCTAAATACAGAAAACAATTGTAATTTTGCAGAATTAATATACTTGACCGATAAGACAAATGAAAATATTTGATTCTATAGCCCATTTTATTTCTTTTATTTTCAGTCCTTTGCTAATTCCAACCTACTGTATGGCTATAGCATTATCAATTACCTATCTTTATTCCGTCCCGACTTCAACGAAATGGCATGCCGTACTGACCATTTTTGCAATTACAACTGCCATCCCTTTAATAGCCATATATATATTATACCGATTAAAAGTCGTTACTGATCCGGGATTGAACAAGCAGAATGAGCGAATAATCCCCTACATCATTACTTTTCTATGCTATTTGGGAGCCGCCCTTTATATATTCACTATACATGGACCTTACTGGTTGATTGCCTTTATACTCGGAGGAGCAGTTGCAAATGTTGTCAATTTTGGAGTTAATTATAAATGGAAGATAAGCGGCCATGGGGCTGCAATGGGTGGTGCTTTAGCCTTAATTTTCTATATTTCTTATAGCGGAATTAACGTTTGGCCTGCACTCCCTTGGTTATATGGGACGCTTTTGGCCACAGGTTTGACCGGTTGGGCACGTTTGTTCTTAAAACGACACACACTTCCACAAGTCATGACCGGAATATTAAATGGATTCACATGTGTGTATATTGCAATGATAATTTCTTAAAATAATGACACCTCTAGTTAGTATTATCATGGGGAGCACATCTGACCTTCCCATCCTGAAAAAAGCTTCCGACTTTCTCAATGAAATGGAAATTCCCTTCGAGATGAATGCCTTGTCGGCTCACCGTACTCCTCACCAGGTCGAGGAATTTGCCACTAAAGCTCAAGAAAGAGGATTGAAGGTTATCATAGCCGCGGCAGGTATGTCGGCCGCATTACCCGGCGTAATTGCTTCTTTGACATCGCTACCCGTTATTGGTGTTCCCATTAATTCATCATTGGATGGATTGGATGCATTATTATCCATCGCTCAAATGCCTCCGGGTATTCCAGTTGTCAGCGTGGGAATCAACGGAGCTTTAAATGCAGCGGTTATTGCAGCACGAATTCTTGCTTTGAGCGACGAAAAAATAAGAAAAAGAATTGACAACTATTCAGTTGGGCTATCAAAAAAGATTGTCAAAGCTAACGAAGAACTTAAGGAATTGAAATACCCGTATAAAATTAATTGATTCCTAATGGATCATTATAATTACAAGAGACGGGAGTCTCAAGAAGTCAAAATCGGGAATATACGTATTGGAGGAAGTAATGAGATTGCATTGCAATCAATGACAAACACTTCCACAATGGATACTCAGGCCTCGGTTTCGCAGATTAAAAGAATAGCCGACGCTGGAGCACATATTGTCCGATTGACGGCACAAGGAGAAAGAGAATCGCGCAACTTAAAAAACATAAAGGAACAACTACATATTGATGGTTACCACATACCTTTAGTTGCCGACATTCATTTTAATCCTAAAGCTGCGTTTGCTGCTGCTGAAGAAGTTGAGAAAGTAAGGATCAACCCGGGAAATTTCGTTGATCCGGGAAGGACTTTTAAAACCATCGACTATTCTGAAGAAGAATACCAACACGAGCTTAATCGTTTAAGAGACAAGCTTGTTCCATTCTATGAATTATGCCGAAATAACAATGTTGCCGTTAGAATTGGGGTGAATCATGGTTCGCTTTCTGATCGAATCATGTCGAGATATGGCGACACACCTGCAGGTATGGTTGAGAGTGCCATGGAGTTTCTAAGAATAGCAAAAGATATAGATTTTAAAAATATCGTTCTTTCTATTAAAGCATCTAACACTCGCATAATGGTGGAAACAGTCAGGTTACTTGTCGAAACCATGAACAAGGAAAACATGAATTTTCCTTTACACTTGGGAGTGACTGAGGCAGGGGATGCTGAGGACGGTAGGATAAAAAGTGCCGTAGGAATCGGTACGCTTCTTTCTGAGGGCATTGGTGATACAATAAGAGTATCTCTCAGTGAAGACCCGGCTAATGAGATACCCGTTGCAAGTGAGCTTGTAGAGTACATAACGTCACGCAAGAATGCACCCAAAATCGACAACTGTGAAAATTTAACTGCACTCTCCCATCCTCAAAAGAAAACCATCCCTATAGTTATTGTCACGGGAGACATGAAAGAATTTGACAAAGATGCAATCCCTGACTACACTACCACGGAACAAATGTTTACAATCGATTATGATAAAATAAAAGATGTAAACCTTGATACACTAAACAAAAACCCTGATAAAATAATAATAATCAGCGTTGAACATCCGAACCCGGTTGGAGCGGCAAAACATGCGGTTGATTATATTCGAAGCAAAGGTTTGGCAAATCCTGTAATAATTAATTTTCATTATTCTGCCAATCTTCAGCCATGGCAGGTAATTGTCAGGGCCTCAGCCGATTATGGGCCTTTACTCATCGACCGATATATCGATGGCTTAATGATTGATGCTCCCTCACTAACCAAGAACGAAAATACCCGACTCGCTTTTGGAATATTACAGGGAAGTCGTTCAAGAATAACAAAAACTGAATACATTGCTTGTCCGGGTTGTGGCAGAACTTTGTTTGAATTGTCACCCACTCTCAAGAAAATCAAAGAAGCCACAAACCATTTGAAAGGTTTGAAAATCGGGGTTATGGGATGCATTGTCAATGGGCCTGGGGAAATGGCCGATGCCGATTATGGATATGTTGGTGCCGGTACAGGAAAAATATCCCTATACAAAGGCAAAGAATGTGTAATGAAAAATCTGCCCCAGGAAGAAGCTGTGGACCGATTGATTGACATCCTAAAACAAGACGGGAAGTGGATAGAGAAATAATAGCACACGGAATTCTTTCTAACAGAATGAGACTGGTAACAATAACTGTTCCCAACTCAATAGTTGAATATTCGGGAATAGGTGTTAATGTTGGCAGTTCCTATGAATCCCGACAAGAAGAAGGACTGGCCCATTTTGTAGAGCATACTATATTTAAGGGGACATCAAGACATTCCGCTTCTTATATCCTCAATTGCATGGAGTTGGTCGGAGGTGAACTTAATGCCTTTACCAATAAGGAAGAAACTATCATTTACACCATTGCACCAAAAGGATATTTTCTAAAGAGTAGCAAGTTACTGTCTGAAATAGTATCTGATTCAGTATTTCCCGAGAAAGAAATAGACAAGGAAAAAAGTGTGGTATGTGATGAAATAGATTCCTATTTGGATACTCCTTCCGACGCTATTTTTGACGAACTTGATGAACGGCTCTTTAAAGGAACCTGTTATGCTCACAACATTCTTGGAAACAAGAAAAGCGTTAGAAATTTCACTTCCGAAGACTGTAAAGAATGGCTTAAAAAATATTTCACAACTGATAACTCCGTCTTCTTTTATTCTGGTCCAATGAGCTACCATGAAGTGGAAAGCAAGATTGAGAAGATATTCGGTGGATATAGAACAGCTAAAAGTCCTGATAAAATTAAAACTTCGAAGGTAGAAGATAAAATTTTCAATGAAGTCATAAATATCGGAAATCTGCATCAATCCCATGTTGCCATGGCATCTCGAATCCCCGGAATAGATTCCCGATATCAGCCCGAACTGCTTCTTCTCAGCAATATTTTGGGAGGTCCCGGAATGAATTCTCGATTAAACATGGCTCTGAGAGAAAAGAAGGGTTTAGTTTATAATGTGGAAACCAGCACCTCATTGTATTCCGATATTGGATCATTTGTGATTTACTATGGATGTGATCACGAAGATGAGAATTTATGCCGTAAACTTGTTAACTGTGAATTAAACAAAGTCAACGAACGATCTTTCTCTCAGCGAGAACTAGACCGCTATCGCAGTCAATACCTTGGACAGTTGACAGTAGCATTAGACAGCCGAGAACATTCCATCATGTCGGCAGCTCGCTCGATGCTTTGTCGCAATAGAATCCTGACCAAAAAAGACGTTGAGGAAAAGATAATGGGTATAACACCGTCATCTCTTCAGGAGGCTGCCAAGTTTATTAGTCCCGAGCTGATGTCATCATTGACTATTCGGTAAAGAAGCAGGCATCGCCATAACTGAGAAATCTATAATCATGTTCCAAGGCATGATCATAGATTCTTTTCCAACGTTTACCTGCGCTCGCATTGCGGTCCAAAAAAGCGGAAATAAGTAATAGGAGTGTTGATTTAGGCTGATGGAAATTGGTTATAATGCCATCAACGATGCGGAACTTGTAGCCCGGGGCTATCATCAACTTTGTTTCTCCAATAAAATCTTCTCCTTCACCGGCTTTTATCAGTCCCGACAGTGCATCGACAACTTCAACATTGACATTTTCATCATAAGGAAGCCACTGAGGGACAATACCGGCCCAGGATCTATTTTTAACGAGAAATCCGGCATAATATAGACTCTCCAGAGTTCTGACCGAAGTTGTCCCGACTGCATAAATTTTTCTCCCTTCACTTTTCCAACTGATTATTTCCTCTATCAATTTTTTACTGACTGAGAAAAATTCCTCATGCATTTCATGACCTCCAATCTCATCCGATTTTACCGGCTTAAACGTTCCCGCACCAACATGTAGCGTTAAATCTCTTCGTGGTATATTCCTATTGTCTATTTCTTTCAGAATATTTTCTGTGAAATGAAGTCCTGCGGTTGGTGCAGCTACCGACCCTTCAATTTTTGAGAAGACAGTTTGATAGTCGTTCACATCACTCTTCTCAGTAGCTCTCTTCAAATATGGTGGAATGGGAATCTCCCCTATCCTATCTAAGATATCCGAGAATGTTAAACAGTCGTTGTTCCATTCAAATTTAATCTGCGAGCTCCCGTTTTCTTGTCCCACTCTCGTGGCAGTCAAAGTAACCGTCTTATCTTCTATTTCGATAATTCTTTTAAGTGGGGTTCCTTCATTCCATTTTTTAGAATTCCCTACAAAACATTTCCACACACATGAGTTTCTGCTTCCAAAATTCCTTGCATAATCCGACGGTTCGATAGGTTCGAGACAGAATATCTCAATTAGTGCACCGTCGGTTTTTTGATTCTTTCGAAATTTTATACGGGCATTTATAACCTTTGTGTTATTATAAATAAGGACGGCCTCCGAATTCAATAATCTTGGTAAATCAGTGAAGAGGTAATCCTGTGGTTGACCCTCGTCGAAGACACACAACAGTTTGCATTTATCTCTCTCCGCAAGAGGATATAATGCTATTCTGTCATCCGGCAATGGATAATCAAAATCATCTATATTGATTTTCTTTATTTCTTCTTTGTCCATTTAGATGTCTTCTTCTAAAAAATCAAATTCCTCAATGATTTGATTTGCAAGCAATCTGTTGGGTATCGTAGTGTCGTTTCTCAATAATTCAAATTCAGCGATTTTTTTCCAAAGTTCTTTGGGATCATTACGTTGTCTGATGAGATTCATCATCAGTCTCATGGCAGTGTAACGTTTCATGTGATCCCCATTGGGGAGCTCTTTTATCAGTTCCTCGGCAAATTCAGTCAACGAGAGCAATTTGATACAGAGCACATCGGCAACCTCGCAGGAAGGAATCTCATTGCACCATTCGAAAGCTTCTTCTTTTCCGAATTTGTCTACGGGCATCAGCATTGGTGCTATCAGCATCGAACATCTGGTCGAATTGTTCTTCCACAAGAGACGGGCTAATTCGGCATCTTTCCCGTTGGCTAATGCAATTTCATTTAACTGAGGAAGTGTCAATCCGAAAATAATACGGAAAGGAGTGCCGCCCTTCCTTAACAGGTCTGCGGTCACTCCATTCCTATAGGAAAAAAAATCTCTTTTTATACGTTGAACTGAATTGAAAGATTTCTCTTCCATGAGATATTTCTTAGACTGTTTCGGCCTCAACTGTCTCGATATCTTCCGGAGAAGGTTCCGAGGGGGCATCACCGGTCGCAGCTTCAAGCTTCTTCATTATAGAGAATATGAATCCGGCTGAAACAAGACAAATAATGATTAGGATAATCCATACCATCATGACGGATATGTGACCCCATAGCAACATTGGAATTGAAACCAGGTAGTTACCTACTGCAGTAGCCGCAAACCATCCACCCATCATTGAACCTTTCAACTTTGGAGGAGCGACCTTGGACACAAAAGATATTCCCATTGGTGACAAAAGCAGTTCGGCGAAAGTTAGCAGGAGATAAGTTGAAATCAACCAGTTCGGTGAAACTGCGCCTTGGGTTCCGACAAGTGACACTGAACCAATCACCATTACTCCATACGCAATGGCAGCCATAATCATTCCATATCCGATCTTACGAGGAGCAGAAGGTTCTTTCTTCTTGCGGGCAAGCCATCCGAACAAAGCCAAGGAGACAGGAGTTAACGCTACAACATAGAAAGGATTGAACTGCTGGTACTGTTGTGGCTGGATTCCTTCGATTGTAGAGGGAGTGTTAAGATAAATAAAGACGATAGAAACGACTACCCCGGCAAAAACTAAAGCTGAAACAATCTTTCCAATTTTGTTTGACTGGAAGAACACAAAAATTGACCATATACCGGCTGCCAATATCAGAAGTGCACCGACATTGAATCCAATTCTTGTCCATCCGGAAGCGTCGGGAGAAGTGCAGCTCTTGGCAAATTCAGTCAATGTAGCGCCATTCTGATGGAATACCATCCAGAAGAAGATAACCACAGCAAACACTAACAAAAGAGCGACAACTCTTTGCTTCGTTTGTTCGGGTGAAAGTTCCTGTTGAGGGAGTTGTTGCTTAGATGCAACAGCTTTTGCATCAGCCTTACCCTTGATGATGTGTGAATAGGTTCGTTTTCCAAACGTGTAAATCAAGAAGCTGACAACGAGTGAAGCACAGGCAATAGCGAAACCATAGCTATAACCGGTTGAAACACATGTCAGATAATCGGTAGCAAATGCCTGTACATCTGTCCCAACTGTCATTCCTGCTTCAGCTGCAGTCGAAATAATGTTTTGAGCTCCCTCACCGTTGTCAAGGAACTGATTGCACATGGCCGGCAGTGAAGCTACATATTTCATTCCTCCGTCGCGCAAAGCAACATTGAGCATTGACGTGGCAGCAAATGGAGCAATCATTGAGCCAAGGTTAATAGCCATGTAGAACAGTGAGAAGGCGTTGTCACGTTGGGATGCATATTTCGGCGCATTATACAAATCACCGACCATCACCTGTAGATTTCCCTTGAATAGACCTGTACCTATGGCGATAAGAGCCAATGCAACAAAGAGAATCAACATTGAAGAAGTTTCCCTGACAGGTGTTGGGATTGACATGATCCCATAACCGGCAAACATCACGAAAATACCCGTAACAACACATTTCGAAAAACTCCAACGGTCGGCAACAAAACCACCGAGAAGGGGCATGAAATAAACTACTGCCAAGAAAATAGCATAAATTTGACCTGATACGGCAGCGTCAAAACCGAACTTAGCCTGAAGGAAAAGTAGAAAGATTGCAAGCATTGTATAATACCCGAATCGTTCTCCTGTGTTGGCAAGCGAGAGGACATAGAGTCCTGCAGGTTGATTTTTAAACATGATATTGATTGGTTTAAGATTTATTATTATTCAATTCATTGAAAGCCAAAGCATACATTTTCATTTGTTTCACCATTGACAACAGTCCGTTGCTTCGTGTGGGGGAAAGATGTTCGGCTAATCCGATTTCCTTTATGAAATATAAATCACTGTCAATAATCTCTTGTGGAGTACTCCCCGATAACACATTCACCAGCATGGAGATAATTCCTTTGACGATTATTGCATCGGAATCTGCTTGAAATTGGACCTTCCCGTCACTGTCCAATTCGGCATTCAGCCATGCACGACTTTGACAACCTTCAATAAGGTTTTGAGGGTTTCGATATTTTTCGTCAATGGATGGTAAAGCGTTTCCCATATCAATTATATAGGAATAACGGTCCATCCAGTCATCAATATCCTTGAACTCCTCGATTATCTCATTCTGACGCTCTTCTATCTTTGTCATGACAAATTAAAAGTTAATAATCACATCTTGAACAGTTTCACCGACGGCTTTTAAAGTCCTTCGGTCAATGTTTCCCATATCATCGGCAAGGGTGTGCCATGTTGGATTAAACGATCCGGTTTGTTCGTTTTTGTTCTCTATTATATCAATTGCTGGTATTCCGGCTTTGATCAAATATATATGGTCATCCGTTATTGCACCTCCGGGTTCGTTTATAAACCTGTCGCCATGACCGACCTTTGAGGCAGTTGACCAAACTAAATCAACATACCTTCCTGCCAGTTGGTCCGAGAAATATTCTCTGTGGAATTTGGCATCATACCCGCCAACCATGTCTAGGAGAATTGCAAATTTAGGTAGTTCCTGCATTGTATAGGGTAGCTTTTGAGTCCAAAGCTGAGTACCCAAACACCAGCTGTCCTCGCTATCGCCGACTAAGAAATTATTTCCTTCCGGGCTTCCATAATCCTCAACATCGGTCAACAGAATATCAATGCCCTTATTAATGTCATTTTCACTAATGACACGAGCAAGCTCCATTATCACTCCAACACCGCTCGCTCCGTCATTAGCTCCCGGAATAGGCTGGTTAATTTTGTTCTTGTCACTCTCCTGATCGGCCCACGGTCTTGAATCATAATGAGCTACAAGAAGTAACCTGTCCTTAATTTCAGGATTTATTCTGCCGAATATATTTCTTACAGGAAGTTGAACACCATTGAAGGCTTTCATTTCATCGGTTTGCACTATCACTGTATCACAATATTCTGCAAGTTGTGAGATTAACCAGTCGCCTGCTTTGAGATGTTCTTTTGTACCGGGTACTCTTGGACCGAAGTCAACCTGACGTTTCACATAATTAAAAGCCGAATCTTCATTAAACGAAATCTTTAAATTCGGCTTGTTCATTATTGACGATTCCGAGTTAATATTCTGCTTAGATGCACTATGTCTTCCACAGGCTGAAAAACATGTGACAATCGAAATTATATAGAGTATTAATCTTGTCATTCACTTTTATGTTTGAGTAATCTATCGAAATAAATCAGCTCACATATTTTAATGTAGGTATTGAGGAGCAAGAAAGAATAAGCCGAAAGTCAAACCAACATTCCATCTGTCACCCGGACTGTCGATATAATTGACATATCCCGACAATGACGCAAAAGGAAGATTATATACAATCGATGCTTCTGAAAAGAACTTGGGGTCATGGAACCATTGGCCGCTGACAGCCCTCATGTTTTCTCCCGCTTGTATCTCGCGGAATGGCATAAAACACTGCGCAGTCAGTCGTAACTGAAGGTTTTGACTGAAAAGCACAATAGGAGTCGCACCTAATGCGGCGTAACTCATCGCCCGTAGCGAGGAATGGAATGAGTTATAGGATGATGGTGTCGGGTTAAATGATGGAGCCGTAACTATCGATGCATTATAGTCTTCAAGGAGTTTTCGCGTTGAAGCGAGAACATTAACATTAAATCCAAACGAGAAGTTCTTGTGAAGGCTAAAATATTTTTCAACATCCACAACCAGTTGCAACCACTTGGAATTTTTCTTTTGGAAAAAAGTTGGATCACCCTCTTTCTGATAAGTATAATTGCCAATCAGTCCATACCCTGAAATATAGAATTTGTGACCTTTTGATGGGAACATCTTGTTGTTAAGTGTATAAAAGGAACCTTGAATTCCAAGTTCTCCCAATTTATATTCAACCCGATTCTTTTTTTCGCTAACAGTAAAGTCTGCCGCTGTTGATGAAAAACTATCTTTAAGATAACCGAATCCTGCTAAAACACCCATGCGCCCTGTTTGTCCCATTGACCATGAATAGCCCAGGCGTCCATAGCCCTCGGTATGTGTTATAAATACAGGTTCTCTATCCTGGTAAAACAACTTGTCATCCTGATGTATTCTCATGCGCGATATTACTCCACTCAAATCAATTGAAGACGGGATGGAAGTTTTAAGAAAGAATCTTCCTGTGACGGTGGCAGCCATATAACTTTGACCTAACCAAGCATTGACATTCAAGTCGGTTCGATTGAAACGGAAAGTCGAGTATCCAGCTGACAGGAAGAGCATACTGTTGACCGAGGTGGTAAGATATCCTCCTACTCCTACATCAAAATTATTCTTAACAGTCGCCTTTAAGTCAAGATCGAAATATCCTGTTTCACTGTCAACAACCGCATGTGGAACAAGATTTCTCAATTTCCCCGATGTGACAGCAGAATAATAGGACCTTTTAGCCTTTTCAATATCGAACGTATCGGGTTTATCTTTAGTGAATATATACTGGATGTAATCGTTTTCTTCGGGAGTCCCTCCGGTCACCGAAACATGATCAAACACCACCTTGGGCGTTGCGGCCTTAAATTTATTTCTCCGATTGGTTCTGTCGGTTTTAGAAATTCTTGATGTAACACGGCCTTTTATGGAATCAATCATCTCCATAGCCTTCCTGTATCCACGGTCATATATGGAACGTGCTTCCGGGAAATCCAACAGCTCTATTCCCTCCGTGTCAATTTTTATTCTTATACCTTCCTCCGGCGGGACATTATAATCGCTTTTCTGCATTATCATATCTTCAAGTTGCTGAAAAAGATCATATTGCGGAGGCCGGGTGTTGGGGCCTGACACATCCACACCGAGAATAATATCGGGCTTAAAGTCTTCCACCATGACGTCTACAGGAAAGTTGTCATAGATTCCACCGTCAAAGGCTAGGAAACTGTCGATTTCGATAGGTTGAAAAACAGTAGGAAAACTCATCGACGCTCTGATTGCATCGCCTAGATCACCTTTGGAAAGAACCACCTTATGTTTTGCATATACATCAGATGTTACGCAACGAAAAGGAACAAATAAATTATTGAAGTCTCCCCCACATTGCGCGGTGTATGATGCAAAAAGCTCCATGAATGCAAAATTCATGGGGAGGGGGGAAATCAAACTTGAAGGAAGGATGGAACGGGTAGAATCTGATTTTGACAGCAAATCAATTTTGACCCATTCGGGTAAATTCTCTCCCTGAGAAAAATAATCAACTAAGGCTGGATCGATTTTCCCCGTTGACCATGATGCGAAACCCGGCGACAAAATAAGGTGCATCATCTCGTCTGGGGTATAACCCGATGCATAAAGGCCTCCGACAATGGCTCCCATGGAGGTGCCGGTTATATAATCGATTGGAATATCATTATCTTCTAAAGCTTGTATTACTCCGATTTCGGCAATCCCTTTGGCACCACCGCCACTTAACACGAGGCCAACCGATTGAGGGGATTTATCATTTCCATGTTCTACCTCTCCCCAAACAGAAAGGGTACCAATCAGTAAAAACAAAAGGAATAAATTGTTAAGCTTCTTGTTCATAATATGGCATTTAGAAAAAAACAAAATGGACCCAGGAATAATAATCCCAAGGTCCTTTTTGTTCCGTCATGTATTGGCTTTGATCATTCGGGAGGAAGGATTGCTCCGCTGGGACAAACCTCGGCACATGATCCGCATTCGATACAAGTATCGGGATCGATGTGATAGATATCACCCTCTGAAATTGCCTCTACCGGACATACTGGAAGACAAGTTCCGCAAGCTACGCAACTGTCAGTAATTACATATGCCATTGCTTTACGTAAAATTTAGGTTTAAGAATTCTTATTATAGCCTCAATTGACTATTTATGCAAAAGTAATTCTTTTTTTGTCAATCGTTAACTTTTTGAAATTATTTTTTTCATAATTTTGTATGAGGAACACCCAATGACTTCGCTTTCAGTAATTATTCCTTTCAGGAATCGAGCAAATCTTCTGAGAAAAACACTTGAATCAATTTCTGCTCAAGAAGGTTTGGAAAACAAATCGATTGAATTGATTCTGGTTGACAATGATTCGAATCAGGAAACGGTTCGAATGGTCAGAAAATGGATTGAAGATTACGGAGACAAATTAATTTGGGCCAATATCAAACTTATCGTAGAAAAGAAAATAGGGGCATCGATAGCAAGAAACACTGGTTTTAGATACTCCGCTTCTCCTTGGATTGCCTTTTTTGATAGTGATGATTTAATGAAGAAAAATCATCTCGGTGAAATCATTTCGAATATTCAAAGATTTCCCGACCGCGACATAATTTATCGAGATGTGGAATATCATTACGATGGCAAAACCAGAGTACTTAGAGGAACCCGATGTAATTTGTGGCATGATGTCATTCTCCACTCTATTTTGACCACCCCTCGCCACGTTGTCACCCGAGAGTTTTTCGAAAGAAGTGGCCAGTGGAATGAGGAACTACTGGCATGGAATGATTGGGAATTGTCGATCAGATACTTGATTAATGACCCGAAAATAAAACACATCTCAGGAGTTCCCACCATGACTATCATTTCCCACGAGGATTCAATAACGGGACATCAACGGAATTCCTTGACCGATAAACTGACCCACGCCATTTCAGTTGCTCGAAAGGAGTTAATGTCAAGTCCTCACTGCCACAAAGCTTATCTTCTGGACATAAAGGAGGTTTTCCTTGCCTGTCAGTATAAAAAAGATTATAAGTCACAAAAAGCCAATGAGATAATGGACCGAATCATAAAAAATAGCGTGGTGAAACCATGGTTTCTAAAAATGATTTATCGCGTTCAGTCAAACAGTCGCGGCTATGGGTCTTTGATAGTCTTGTTGTCTGGATTATTGAATGGAAGTCTATTTGCACGAAAAGTGCAGAATTCCTAATTTTGCGGTAAAAGAATACTAAATGAAAGATTATGGCAAAAAACTTAACAGCCAAAGAGATTAGAAAATCGTTTAAAGAATTTTTCGAAAGCAAGAATCATCACATAGTTCCCTCGGCTCCGATGGTCATCAAGGATGATCCCACCTTGATGTTCACGAATGCCGGGATGAACCAGTTTAAAGATATCATTCTCGGGAATAAAGCTGCAAAATGGAACCGAGTTGCCGATTCCCAAAAATGTCTGAGGGTAAGCGGAAAACATAACGACCTTGAAGAAGTTGGACATGACACTTATCACCACACGATGTTTGAGATGCTTGGCAACTGGTCGTTTGGCGACTACTTTAAAAAAGAGGCCATTGATTGGGCGTGGGAATATCTGGTGGATGTCCTAGGTTTGGATCCCGACAGGTTATATGCCACAGTCTTTGAAGGGTCACCCTCCGAAGGATTGGAACGAGACAATGAAGCAGCCGAGATTTGGGAGAAACATCTTCCTAAATCCCATATTCTTAACGGCAACAAGCATGACAATTTCTGGGAAATGGGCGATACAGGTCCATGTGGACCATGCTCGGAAATTCACATTGATTTACGTTCCGATGAAGAACGCTCAAAACTACCTGGATCCGAATTGGTTAACAAGGACAATCCATTGGTGATTGAAATTTGGAACCTCGTATTCATGCAGTATAACAGGAAAGCCGACGGATCCCTGGAACCGCTGCCTGCAAAAGTCATTGACACTGGCATGGGATTTGAACGACTTTGCATGGCACTCCAAGGAAAGAAATCCAATTACGACACCGATGTCTTTGTGCCGCTCATCAGCCGAATTGGCGAATTGACCGGAGTCAGATATGCCGATAAAAAGGAAACCGACGTGGCCATGAGAGTTATTGCCGACCATGTCAGAACCATCGCATTCTCCATCGCTGATTCACAGCTGCCGGGAAATGCAAAAGCCGGCTATGTTATTCGTCGCATTCTTCGTAGAGCGGTCAGATATGCCTACACTTTCCTTGATCAAAAGGAGGCTTTCATTTATAAACTGGTCGACACGCTGATCGAAAGCATGGGTGAAGCCTACCCCGAACTTGTTTCTCAAAGAGAACTGATAATGAAGGTTATCAAAGAGGAGGAAGAATCCTTCTTGAGAACTCTTGAGAACGGCATTAAGATGTTGGATCTCGCTATTGAAACCGCACGTCAAAAAGGTTCGACGGTAATCTCGGGAAAAGAAGCATTTATTCTTTACGACACCTACGGTTTCCCGTTGGACTTGACCCAGTTGATTCTTCGAGAGAAGAACATGGATTTGGACAAAAAAGAGTTTGATCTTGAAATGGAAGCCCAGAAAAACCGTGCACGAAATGCTGCAAGTGTTGAAACGGGAGACTGGATCATTTTAAGGGATGGCGATCAGGAATTCGTCGGTTACGATCAAGAGGAAATCGAAACCGAGATACTCCGCTATCGCAAAATCAAACAGAAAAATAAGGAATACTATCAGTTGATTTTATCTAAAACTCCATTCTATGCCGAAATGGGAGGACAAGTTGGTGACCGTGGTATTCTCAAAAATGAAAAAGAGTCGGTTGAAATCTACGACACCAAACGAGAAAATGGTATAGGAGTTCACCTTACCGAGAAGTTGCCGTCCGATCCTGCATCCAAGTTCACTGCTTCAGTTGACGTTAAATCACGTCGTTCCACCGAAGCGAACCACACCGCCACCCACCTGCTCCACGAAGCACTCCGAGAAGTTCTGGGAACTCATGTAGAGCAAAGGGGATCTTTCGTTTCACCCGATGTTTTGAGATTCGACTTTTCTCATTTCCAAAAAATGTCGCCCGATGAAATCGCTGAAGTAGAGAAACTGGTCAACTCAAGGATCCGACAGGCTATTCCACGTCAAGAACATCGAAATGTGCCCGTCGACAAAGCGAAACAAATGGGTGCCATGGCCTTGTTTGGAGAAAAATATGGTGATGAAGTTCGTGTGATTCAGTATGGATCGTCAGTCGAACTATGCGGTGGAACCCACGTAAAAAACACCGGTAACATTGGAATGCTTAAGATCCTTTCGGAAAGCAGTATTGCGTCTGGTATCCGAAGAATCGAGGCCATAACCGGTGAGAAGGTCGAAAATGCCGTCAATGAGATGCAACAGCTTTTGAGAAACATCTCTTCTATGTTTAACAATGCCCCCGACGTTCTTTCGGCTCTGAAAAAATCTTTAGATGAAAATGCCGACCTGAGGAATCAAGCTGAAGAGTTCTTCAAGGAAAGGATTGACAACTTGGCAAAGACAGCTCTTGAAAATGCTTCTCGGATAAATAATATCAAAGTTGTTGAGATGACAGGCATTCGAATCCCCGATGTCGTTAAAGGAGTAGCATTTGCAATTAGAAATCTATCACCCGAAAACACTGTCTATATAGCATCAACTAAGGATGTTAATTCTAAACCGTTACTTACGGTGATGGTTACCGAAGATCTCGTAAAACAAGGGATTAACGCATCAACTCTCGTCAGAGAAGGAGCCAAAACCATTAAAGGAGGAGGTGGCGGTCAGCCGGGATTTGCCCAGGCCGGAGGTAAGGATTCCGAGGGCCTTGCAAAAGCTCAGCAAGCAATGAAAAATCTCCTAAACTCATGAACTATATGAGATTAATAATAAAAAATTTTATTTTGTTAGCCCTCATCAGCTTCTCATTTGAAGGATCCTCCCAAACGCTTAACGAGGCAAAGGAGCTTCTTTCCACAGGAGAATGTGAACAGGCGGCTGAAATACTCAGAGCCGTGATCTCGGCTAAGCCAAAGGATGGTGAGGCAAGCTATCAGCTTGGGCTCGCGCTTCAATGCATTGGTGCAATTGACGAAGCTCAGAAATCATTCAAAAGCGCTGCCGAAAAGGGATGGAACGAAGCCTATCTTGAATTGGCCGAAATAGCCCTTGACAAATATGAGATAGAGACAGCCGAAAGCTATATAGAAAAATATCGGGCCGGATTGAAGAAAGGGAAAAAGATAATCGCCGAGGACAATTCGGGAGACTTCGACGATCGGCTTGATCGTATAACTGCAATGTTGGAACGAGTTGAGAAAATAGTGATCATCGACAGCGTTGAGATTGACCAGGAATCGTTCCTTAAAGCCTATAATTTGGCACGAAAAACTGCAACTCTCACATTGCCTCAGGAGATTCTTCCTAAAGGAACTCCCTATGCCGATCCTACAGTTGTTTTTGAAACTGGCGACAGTCGTGAACGAATGTGGGCGATGCAAAATGACAATAACGCTTTCGAACTGGTTACATCATCGGCATTGTTTGGAAACGAATGGGACACCCCCGTGTCTTTAGGAGATGTTTTGAATGAAGGTGGCGATGCTAACTATCCGTTTCTGATGTCCGATGGAATGACTCTTTATTTTGCAAATGACGGCCAGAATTCAATTGGAGGATACGACATTTTCATAACACGACGCGATGGAGAAGAATTCCTTCAGCCTACCAACCTGGGACTCCCCTATAATTCTCCGTTCAACGACTACATGTTGGCAATCGACGAAACGCAAGGTATCGGTTGGTGGGCAACCGACCGCCACCAGCATCCGGGAAAAGTCACGGTTTACACGTTCATCCCTTCCGACATGAGAATCAACTATGACATTAACGACGCCTCGTTAAAATCGAGGGCTCGAATTGATTCCTACCGAGCTACATGGGACGACAAGAATTACGAGCCATTCTTGATGTCATTGTCGAGCAATACTAACGCAATTAGGTTGTCTTCCGATACACAGTTCTCTATTTCCATCCCGAACAAAGGTGTCTACAAAACACTTAATCAGTTCAATAACCGGGAAGCCAAGGAACTGGCTCAGCTATTCATTGATAACCTGACTAACCTCCACAAAGACAACGCCAGCCTCAAGGAACTCAGAAAAAGATACTCGAAAGGTGAAAAAGGAGTTGCATCGCAAATCCTCGAATTGGAATCTTCCACAGAAGAGCTCAGAAAGGAACTTTCCAACTTAAAAAATGAGATTATCATCCTCGAATCCAATTGAAAGTAATGGAACCAGGGAGATCTAATTTAAGGATAGCCGATCTGGATTCGGGCGACAAACCGCGCGAAAAAGCCTTGAACATCGGTGTTGAACATCTCACCAACGCCGAGCTCATAGCAATAATTTTGGGAAGCGGGTTGCCGGGGAAATCGGTGATAGATCTCAGCCGTGACATTCTAAGGGATTCCGACAACAAGCTGTCCGTTCTTAGCCGACTGTCGGTTCACGAATTGACCACAAAATTCAACGGGATCGGTCCTGCTAAAGCAATTTCCTTGATGGCCGCAATTGAGCTCGGTTCACGATGTGTCCACTCCTTGTCGTCTGAAATCGTCGAGCCCGTGGTCACTTCTTCAAAAATAATTTATGACTATATTCGGCAACGTCTCGAACGACGAAACCACGAAGAGTTCTGGATTGTGTTTCTCGACAGGTCAAACCGCATTAAATCAAGCGAGATGATCAGTGTTGGAGGAGTGAGCGGAACAATTGTAGACATTAAAATCATCCTGAAGAAAGCTCTTGACAAACTTGCCTCTTCGCTCATATTGGTTCACAATCATCCTTCAGGCAATTTAAAACCAAGTGTGGCCGACGACTCTATCACCTCAAAAATAAAAGAAGGAGCCGAAGCCATTGATATGAAAGTGCTTGACCACATTATTGTCAGTCCGTTGGGATATTATTCCTATAATGATGAAGGAAGACTTTGATTGCAAGCAATTCAGTTGCCGCCTTAACGGTTTGACGGCCGGCTATAAGTCGGCTAACGGAAATGTCATTGTTTGTGAGAATCTCTCTGTCGAATTGACGGCATCCTCCCTGACTTGTTTGCTTGGACCCAATGGAGGAGGTAAATCAACCTTGTTGAAAACCCTCACGGGAGTAATTCCGCCAATTAGTGGTGAAATAGAAATCAACGGAGTCTACATGAAAAGCCTCGACAGGATGGAAATCGCCCGAATTGTTTCCGTTGTGCTCACCGAAAAAGGTCATTACAATGCAATGACTGGACTTGATTTGGTTGCGATGGGACGCACCCCTTATACCGGATTTTTCGGTCGACTCAAAAAAATCGACCGCGACAAAATAAACGAAGCGATTGAGATGACCGGTGTGGCAAATCTTTTGGATAAGAAACTCACCGCTGTCAGTGATGGCGAACGACAGAAACTTTTCATTGCCAAGGCACTCGCCCAGGACACCCCGTTCATTGTGCTTGATGAACCCACCGCGTTCCTCGATTTTCCTTCAAAAGTTGAAATTTTCAAACTGATGAAGAAATTGGCAAACCAACAAAACAAAACGGTGCTGATGTCTACCCACGATCTTGATATTGCGCTTCCGTTGTCCGATAATCTTTGGCTCCTTGACAAAGAACTCGGGTTTAAAACCGGAACTGTGGAAATGGCAGGGAAACAAGGTTGGATTGACTATTATTTCGGCAGCCCCGGAATCAGATATGATAACAAAGAAAAACATTTTAACATAACAGCCTAATGGAACTAATCATTAAAGAAACCTACGACCAGCTTTCCCTGAAAGCTGCTGAGATTGTTGCTTCGGTTATCAACAACTTCGTTGCCACTCCTGAACACCCCAAATGCACCTTGGGCCTTCCAACTGGAAGCACTCCTCTTGGGATGTACAAAGCTCTCATTAAGATGAATCAGCAAGGGAAGGTGTCATTTAAGAATGTCATCACATTCAATATGGACGAGTATGTCGGATTGGATGTCAATCACCCTGAAAGTTATCATTCGTTCATGTTCAATAACTTTTTCAATCACATCGACATCGACAAGTCCAACGTGCACATTCTCAATGGAAACGCCCCCGACCTTGAAAAAGAATGTAATGACTATGAAAAAGCAATCAAGGAAGTCGGTGGAATCGATTTGTTCGTCGGTGGAATAGGTAACGACGGCCACATAGCATTCAATGAACCCGGATCATCGTTAAACAGCCGAACACGCTGCGTCAAACTGACCCATGATACAATAATCGCCAATTCCCGTTTCTTCGACTTTGACCTTTCAAAGGTTCCCGTTAGAGCTGTAACGGTTGGCATTGGCACTGTCACCGATGCACAGAGAGTCATGATTCTGGTCAACGGGCACGCTAAGGCTCGTGCCCTGCACCATGCTGTTGAGGGAGGAGTCAGTCAAATGTGGCCGGTCACTGCGCTTCAACTGCACAATCATTCCACGATCATTGCATCTGAAGATGCTTGTGATGAATTGAAAGTCGGAACGTTCCGTTATTATTTGGACCTCAATTCCTGAAAACTTTTTTTCTCTTCATTTGTTATAACTGAAAAGTATCAAAACATAGAAGAGAAATGAAACACACGGAAGCAATTTTAGCAGGTTTGGGCGGTCTACTTGTTGGAGCTGCAGCAGCTCTATTGTTAGCCCCTAAGAAAGGTGACCATCTTCGTTCCGACATCAAGCGTTTTCTAAAGGAAAAAGGTATTTCGCTTAAGAAAAACAAGCTTGAGGAACTTGTAGATGAAATCGCACAGGAAATAAAATAATCTTAACAGAAAAAAATCATGAGTTGTTGTAAAGCAGGAGCCTTCTTAGGAGGCGCTTTGATTGGAGCGGCAGCAGCGTTATTGCTTGCACCCGAGTCGGGAGAGGATCTACGTCATCGAATAAAGAAGATTCTGAAAAAATACGGAGTCAAAGCTGCCGATGCCGAAGAGGAACTCGATGAAATAGTTGAGGAACTGGCCGAAGAGATTATCTCGAAGTAAACTAGGATAAAAAGAAACCACATGGCGAATTATTCTTCCAATTCAAATTTTCTTGAAAACCTCAAGAAAATTTTCACACTCCTGATGAACGATTTGCGTTTGACAGCGACCGAAAAACTCAGTCGACTGTTAACTACATTCACAATTGCGTTTATCATCGGATTGTTGGGATTGGGGATTTTGCTGTTTCTTTCTTATTCATTTGCTGCGTTTCTTTCTAATGTGATGAGTCAGGGGTTTGCATGCCTCATAGTCGCTGGAGCCTATCTGGTACTGATCATAGTGACAGTTATCTTCCGTAAACCCTTGATTGAAGATCCTGTCACTCGGCTTCTGTCTAGGATTATACTTTCAGCCCCCGTCAATCGCAATGAATCCTTAATTCATAAATCAAAGGAACAAAATGAAGAATAAGGACTGGAAAGGCTATACGATGCATGAATTACAGATGCACCGAGCCGTAAACGCAGTTAGACTGGAAATTGAAAAAGAAAAATTAATCCAGTCGATGGATCGAGTTAGACAAACCGGAGCAGGAGCCGTCGGGTCCTTTCTGGCAAGCAACTTCGGCACAATTGCCAAAGGGTTTGGAATAGCCTCGACTGCCTACGGCATATTTCGCAAAGTGAGATCTTTATTAAGATAGACACAAGGAGAGTTTATTTGAACATATATAAAAACTCCCCATGGAAGGATGTCGAAACCGACATCCTTCTTTTCTTATAATTTTATCATTATTTTATTGGCATTTGGTTCTTGATAGATGAAGTTTTTTTTGTTCCTTTGTGGTCGCAAAAATTTTTAGTATGTTAAACATAACTTTTCCCGACGGAAGCGTAAAGCAATTTGAGAAGGGAACTACTCCCCTTTCAATAGCTGAAAGTATAAGTCCCCGACTTGCACAGGACGTTTTGGCTGCTTCCATTAACGATAAGGAATGGGACTTAAACCGTCCTTTGGAAGAAGATGGTTCCCTGAAACTTTTCAAATGGGAAGATCCCGAAGGCAAACACGCCTTTTGGCATTCTTCTGCCCATTTGTTAGCTGAAGCGCTTCAGGAATTATACCCTGGAGTCAAGTTCGGCATAGGTCCCGCAATTGAAAACGGATTTTATTATGACATTGACCCTAACGGTCATACAATTACCGACGCCGACTTTCCTAAGATTGAAAAGAAAATGCTCGAGTTGGCACGAACTAAATCGCCTATAGTGCGTGCCGAGATATCAAAAACCGATGCATTGGCAAAATTTGGTGAGAGAGGTGAAAACTATAAATGTGAATTGATTTCTGAGCTTGAGGATGGAACTATAAGCACTTATACCCAAGGTTCGTTCACTGATTTGTGTCGTGGACCTCACCTTCTGTCCACTGCTCCAATCAAGGCTGTAAAAATCATGTCGTTGGCCGGAGCCTACTGGCGCGGTGATGAAAAAAGAAATCAGCTCGTCCGAGTCTATGGCATCACATTTCCGAAACAAAAGATGCTCGAAGAGTATCTCACACTCTTGGAAGAAGCTAAAAAGCGTGACCATCGCAAACTGGGAAAAGAAATGGAGCTTTTCACTTTCTCCCAGAATGTTGGTGCCGGGTTGCCGCTATGGTTGCCTAAAGGGGCAGCTTTGCGTGACCGATTGGAACAGTTCTTGCGCAAGATACAAAAACAATATGGTTACCAACAGGTAATTACTCCTCACATCGGCAACAAGATGCTTTATGTGACTTCAGGGCACTATGCTAAATATGGTAAGGACTCCTTCCAGCCCATTCACACCCCCGAAGAAGGAGAAGAATATCTGCTCAAACCAATGAATTGCCCTCACCACTGTGAAATCTTCAAGGCTTTCCCGCGCTCCTATCGCGAATTGCCTTTGAGATTGGCCGAATTCGGGACAGTTTACCGTTATGAACAAAGCGGTGAGCTACATGGACTGACTCGTGTCAGAGGTTTCACGCAGGATGACGCCCACATCTTTTGTGCACCCGATCAAATCAAGGAAGAGTTCCTAAAGGTGATGGATATAATCTTCTATATCTTCAAAGCACTCAACTTTGAGAACTTCGAGGCTCAAATCTCTCTTCGTGATCCCAAAAACAAAGAAAAATATATCGGCAGCGACGAGAATTGGCAATTAGCCGAACAAGCTATCATTGAAGCTTGCGAGGAAAAAGGATTGAAAGCAAGAACCGAATTGGGCGAAGCCGCTTTCTACGGTCCCAAACTTGACTTCATGGTCAAGGATGCCCTTGGCCGTCGTTGGCAATTGGGAACAATTCAGGTCGATTACAACCTTCCGGAGCGCTTTGAACTGGAATACACCGGTTCCGACAACCAAAAGCACCGCCCAGTAATGATTCACCGTGCACCGTTCGGCTCGATGGAACGTTTCGTAGCCGTTCTTTTGGAACACACCGCCGGAAAATTCCCGTTGTGGTTGTCACCCGAACAGGCTGTCATAATCCCGGTAAGCGAAAAGTTCAACGACTATGCATGGAAAGTCGCCAAACAGCTTGGAGAAAACGACATCAGAGTCTCTGTTGACGACCGTAACGAGAAAATCGGACGCAAAATTCGCGACAATGAGCTAAAAAGAATACCTTATATGCTGATTGTTGGAGAAAAAGAAGAACAAAACGGTGAAGTTTCTGTAAGAAAACAAGGCGAAGGAGATAAAGGAACAATAAAAATCACTACCTTTGCTGAAAATTTAAATAACGAGATAAAACAACTGATAAATCAAGCTTAGAATCCTGAATGGATAATAAACCGAAACCCTCTCAACCACAAAGAACTGGCGGTCCCACAGTTTCAGGCAATCAGCAACGTTTCCCTCAACAGGGAGGTCCGCGTCCGTCCCAACAGGGTCGACAGGGCAACCCAAACCGAAATGAGAAACAAGAACAGCACGCGATTAATGAAAATATTCGTGCGCGCGAGGTTCGTCTTGTGGGCGACAATGTGGAACAGGGCATCTATTCTATTCAAGAAGCTCGCAGAATAGCCGATGAATTGGAACTCGACTTGATTGAGATTTCACCAACCGCACAGCCGCCTGTTTGCAAGATTCTTGATTATCAGAAATATCTCTACCAGCAAAAAAAACGTCAGAAAGAGCAAAAGGCAAAAGCTGCGAAAGTCGTTGTAAAGGAAATCCGATTCGGACCCCAAACCGATGAGCATGACTTCAACTTCAAGCTGAAACATGCCCAGGGATTCCTTCAGGAAGGTTCGAAAGTAAAGGCCTACGTGTTCTTCAAAGGTCGTTCCATTCTTTTCAAAGAACAAGGTGAAGTTCTTCTGCTCCGATTTGCCAGTGCCTTGGAAGACTACGGCAAAGTGGAACAAATGCCTCAACTCGAAGGAAAAAGAATGATAATGATGCTTGCCCCAAAAAAGAAATAATGGTGTTTCAACACCCGTTTAAATAAAAATTAAGTAAAATGCCAAAGATTAAGACTAATTCCGGTGCCAAAAAGAGGTTCGCCCTTACCGGATCAGGAAAGATCAAGAGAAAGCATGCTTTTAAGAGCCACATCTTGACGAAAAAGACTAAAAAACAAAAAAGAAATTTGACCCATTTCGGTTTGGTTTCTAAATCCGATGCCGGAAACGTTAAGTCTCTGTTAGGTTTGAAGTAATTTTCTCCACTTAAAAGCTTCTCTTTAATTAATTTATTAACCGGGACATTGAGCATGGAAAGTGCTTCTGAATAGACAGCAGCCGCTCACGTCCGCAACATGCAAAAAAAATGCCAAGATCAGTTAATCACGTAGCATCACGCGCTCGTCGGAAGAAAATCCTGAAATTAACACGTGGCTACTACGGCGCACGTAAAAACGTTTGGACCGTAGCGAAAAACACCTGGGAAAAAGGTTTGACCTATGCCTATCGTGATCGTAAGAACAAAAAACGCACATTCCGCGCTTTGTGGATTCAGAGAATCAACGCTGCGGCTCGAATGGAAGATTTGTCCTACTCACGTTTGATGGGTTTGATTCACAAAGCTGGAATCGAAATCAACCGCAAGGTTCTTGCCGATTTGGCCTTGAACAATCCTCAGGCTTTCAAAGCTATCGTTGACAAAGTTAAAAACGCTTGATTTTAGATTGTTATTGATAAGAAAAGGGACAGTGTTCAAAACGCTGTCCCTTTCTTATTTGTAGTCATCGGCTCTTTTTTTGTTCATGGGAAACCATCCGCGCTTAACCCTTTTCTTTTGTTCAAACACTTCGAGAATGCCCCAGAAACTCGAGAAGGAAATAACACCCGTCACAATTGACCAAAACTGAGTCTCTATGATAATCGAAAGAATAGCGGCGATAATACCGACAATGAGAAACGCCCACCAGCATTTTACGCCGAAATAATACTCTCCCTTTATTACCAATGGATGAAAAGCACCGATGATGAGGAAAGTCACAAGACCTATTGCGAGTCCTTCCAGTCCCGAACTGTTAAGCCATTCCATTTTCTAGTATTGTTTTTATTATTATACAAATTTACAAAACTCGCCGCATGGATTTCTTTCCTCCAATCCATATTTTTTCATAATTTTGCAACAATTATAAAACTTTATCTAATTGAATAGGATTACCAATAGAATCACGTTCCTGACCTTTGTCTTCGCGCTCATATTGACCCTGTCCGCTAAGATGTCGGCTCAGGAGCATTTCTCTAGAAACCTAGAAGGAATAAAATTCATTCCGAAAGGTCAATGGATAACAGGATTAAGTGTCAGTTATTCCCAAAGTGACCAGGATAATTATCAGTTCTTGATAATTGAAAGATTAAAGGGCGACACTTACACTTTCAAATTGTCACCTATGTTGATGTATGCGTTCAAGGATGACATGGCTGCGGGTGGCCGATTTGCCTATGCACGCTCTCTCACACGTCTTAACAATGCCGACTTCGTCCTCGATAGCGAAACTGAATATAACCTTGACAATCTCTATAGTCTCTCCCACACTTTCTACACAACGGCTCTGTTCCGCAATTATTTCAGTCTCGGATCATCCACTCGTTTCGGACTGTTCAACGAGGTGGAACTGCAGTACGGCTACGGTCAGTCGAAGTTCGCTACCGGATCGGGCGATGCCATCTCGGGCACCTTTCAAACGACCAACAGCATCAGCATTGGACTCACTCCGGGTGCAATCTTGTTTCTGAACAATTATTCGGCTATTGAAGTTAACATCGGTGTTTTGGGGTTCAATTATTCACATTCCAAAGCTGTAACCGATCAGATATATGTCGGGAATGAACATCATTCATCGGCAAATTTCCGCATAAACCTCTTTTCAATCACTTTCGGCGTAGTGTTCTATCTATGAAAAAGATTCTTGTTTTCTTGATTTTTCTCTCCGCCGCAGTACGATATGAAATAATGGCGACGGAAGTCACTTTCCCCGGCGCCGGTCCTACCGAGAGCGAGGGAATCCCTGTCATTGACAAAATAAAAAACAGCAATAAAATCAAAGTCGATACCACTCAGAACCTTGACTTTCTCGACGAACTGGTAATTGTCGACCGCGACACAATCCCCATCATTCTTCCTCAGGCCAATTATGGAAGATATGATCGTGGACTCTATAATTTCCTTTTCATTCCAAAAGGTCAATGGTCATTTGCAATGACTGCATCCTATGGAGAACTTGGAACTGAAGACCTTCAGTTTCTATCCTACGTCACCGACATCGACTTCAACATAAAGGCCTATTCGGTCAAACCTTCGATCTCCTATTTCTTCCGACACAACCAATCCGTGGGACTAAGGTTCGACTATACCCGCATGGAGGGAAAACTCGACAGCTTCAACTTCGACTACGACGATGACATAAATTTCAACCTCTCAGGCGTCCGATATCTCAGTAACACCTATTCGGCCTCTGTGTTCTATCGAAACTATCTGGGTCTTGGAAAAGCCCGTCGTTTCGCAATCTTCAATGAAGTTGCATTCTCATTGGGAGGTGGATATTCTGAATTCACAAGAAATTATGCGGGAGTACCTAAAGTTACCCACACTGATATATTCACTGCCAATTTGAATTTCAGTCCTGGTGTTTGTGTCTTCATTCAGGAATATGTCAGTTTCAACGTCTCTTTTGGAGTCTTTGGACTCAACATCCGCAAAGAAAAACAAATAACCGATGGAATTGACGAAGGTTCGCGATTGTCGTCAGGTGCTAATTTCAAATTCAACATCTTCAACATCGCCTTCGGCATGGGTATTCACATATGAAAACAAAACTATTCTCGATGCCGTCCCGTCGCTGTCATTGTTTGACAATCGCCCTCCTGGCTTTATTGCTCGGCAGCTGCATAAAGAACGATATCCCCTACCCGAAGATTCAGGCTTCATTCACCTCCATATCGGCTGAATACCAGCAATCGGTGAACATCGATTCGCTCAATCGAATCGTCACATTCAATTTGACCGAAAGAGCCAACATCGAGCGAGTGAACATTTTGGGTTATTCATTGACTCCTGGAGCGCGTATTGTAGCACCATCCGACACCTTGACAGTTCTGAATCTCACCAATGACGTCACCGTGACACTGGCATTGTATCAGGATTATGAATGGACATTGAAAGGAAATCAAACCATTAACCGTTATCTTGTGGTCAACAACCAGATTGGTTCATCGAATATTGATGTCATGGGCCGAAGGGTAATCTTCGATATACCTGGCAATGTCGATGTTACTAAAATCTATGTCGACAGCATTAAACTCGGACCCGAAGGTTCCGTTATGTCACCCGACCTGAATCATCAGGTGGTTGATTTCTCGCAGGGTGTTTCTGTCGACGTAACAGCCTACGGAGAGACAACCACATGGCACATTTATGCCCAGGTGACCGAAGTTACGGTATTCACTACGGCAGCCTATCCCGGAACTCAGGTTGCATGGGTCTATGGCGAGGCCGAAGCTGGCAAGGATAATGGATTTGAATATCGCGAGTCAACATCTGCATCTTGGACCAAAGTTCCGGCCAACTGGATAACTATCGACGGAGGTTCCCTCATGGCTGTTCTCAGAAATCTTGAGCCGATGACCGAATATGCTGTCCGTGCCTATAGTGACGATATGTATGGTAATGAGCTGACATTTACAACCCAAAGTATAGTCCAGATGCCGAACAGTTCATTTGAAGATTGGTCTCAGAACGGAAAGATATGGCAGCCATGGCTTGAGGGACAGGAACCTTATTGGGACACTGGGAACCGAGGAGCTACAGTTTTAGGTTCGGCTAATGTTGAGCCAACCTCCGACACTTCGACCGGCACCGGTCTCGCAGCTCTCTTAAAGACCGAGTTCAAAGGCATTGGAAGCTTGGGCAAGCTTGCCGCAGGAAGTATTTTTGCAGGTTCCTATGTCAGGACCGACGGAACAAACGGTATATTGTCGTTTGGACGAACCTTCGAGCAGAAACCCACGAAACTGAGAGGCTTCTGGAAATATCACACCGAACCTATATCTGACGTCACTGCCGGGTTCGAGGACTACATGGGACGCCCCGACACTTGTATCGTTTGGGTAGCTTTGATAGATTCTGAAGAACCGTTTGAGATTCGAACAAATCCCAATAACCGTCATCTCTTCAATCCCGATGCCGACGAGGTCATCGCCTACGGTTTCGTGGAATCGGGAAGTGACATACCTTCCTATACGCAGTTTGAACTCACACTGAACTATAAATCCACGTCAAGGACTCCTGCCTACATTCTATGTGTGGCTTCTTCAAGCAAATATGGCGACTACTTCACAGGAGGTCGTGGAAGCCAGCTCTACATCGACGACTTGGAATTGATCTACGATTACTGAAATCTGAAAGTTCTCCATGGCCAAGAAAGATAATAAGACTGTTTGGTTCTGTTCAAACTGTGGTGGAGAGTCGGCCAAATGGGAAGGTCGTTGTCACCTGTGTGGACAATGGGGAACTATGGTCGAGGAAAAAATTTCCCCTAAAACTTCGGCAGCTTCGTCCCGAGGGATGTTGGCATCAGAGAGCATGGTTCAGCGAATTTCCGATGTCAGTTCAAGCCAGGACGTCCGACTTCACATGCCTAGCGAGGAGCTAAACCGTGTTTTGGGAGGCGGATTGGTTCCCGGCTCTTTGATACTGATCGGAGGAGAACCCGGCATTGGTAAATCGACGTTGGTCTTGCAGAATATTTTGTCGATTCGATCCAGAAAGATTCTCTATGTTTCGGGTGAAGAAAGTCCTCAGCAGATTAAAATGAGGGCCGACAGAATTGGAAAACCCGGTGACAACTGCTATATAGTTACCGAAACTTCTCTTGAAAAAATATTCGAACACATCAATGCGGTTAAGCCTGGGTTGATTATCATTGATTCCATTCAAACCATTTATTCCGATGATTTGGAATCATCGCCCGGGAGTGTTGCCCAGGTGCGAGACTGTTCGATAAGACTTCTTCGCTACGCCAAGGAGAATGGAGTGCCCGTCATTCTTATAGGTCACATCAACAAGGAAGGTTCCATAGCTGGTCCAAAAGTACTGGAACACATTGTCGATGCGGTTCTTCAGTTCGAGGGTGACGGAAAGTATATGTACAGAATGCTCAGGGCTATCAAAAACCGCTTCGGAAGCACTTCCGAACTGGGAATCTATGAGATGGGACAGAAAGGATTGAGGGAAATCACGAATCCTAGTGAAATATTGCTCTCCGAGGCTTCCCAAAATCTGTCGGGTACCACCCTCACAGTGACTGTCGAGGGGATGAGGCCGTTCTTGTTGGAAATACAGGCCCTCGTTAGCACTGCCGCCTACGGAACACCCCAGAGATCGGTTACCGGGTTTGACCATCGCAGGATGAACATGTTGCTGGCCGTCCTGGAGAAACGTGTAGGTTTCAAGCTGGCTCAAAAGGATGTGTTCCTTAATATAGCGGGCGGATTTAAAGTGTCCGACCCGGCCATAGACCTGGCCGTTATCACGGCCGTTTTGTCGAGTAACATGGACATTCCCTTTTCAACCCGTACGTGCCTCATTGGTGAGGTCGGTCTCTCAGGAGAGATAAGACCCGTCAGCAAAATCGAACAGCGAGTGTCTGAAGCTCAGAAATTGGGAATGGAATCAATAGTTATCCCGAAAGGAAATCTCAAAGCAGTCGACAAGAAAGATTTTCGTATAAAAATCATCGAAGTTTCAAAAGTAGAGGAATGTTTCACACGTTTCTTTTCCTGAAAAGACATCTTCGGGGACTACTCCTCTTGATGATTCTTGTTTCCTTTCCATTCAAAGGGAATGCGATATCTTTTGCCTTGGATTCAATTGCCACGTGGGGAAAGTTTCCTCGATTCGTGGTTAACACCTACCGATGGGGTGACAAATTCTTCAATTCCTACGATAGTTCCTATGTTGTTGGAACAGGCACGAAATTCAACGTCAAACTGCGAACCGAAACTTGGACCGACCATTATAGTTTCGGTATGGAACCTAATATGCGAATAAACATGGTTTCCAATGCCACCTCAACGGTGGGACTCCATTTGACCTATCTGGCCGTGTCTGTTGGATATGATCTGAACATAACAAAGATTTTTACCGGTACCAACTTGACGCGAAAACGTTTCATGTTTGGATTCAACTGCGCACTGTTCGCGGCCGACATATTCTTCTATGATAACAACACCGGAACCCGAATCACACGTTTCGGTCCAAAAGGAACCCACAATGACGTTGACATTCCTTTCTACGGGGTCGACAACAAGGAATGGGGTATCGACCTTTACTATTTCATCAACAACAAGAAATATTCCCAGGCAGCCGCTTTTAACTTCAGTAAGATCCAGAAAAAAAGTCAGGGGTCATGGTATTTTGGCCTCTCCTATTGGAATCAATCCTACAATTTCAACTTCAATGAACTCCCCGAGTCAATGAGAGATCAGCTCCCCTTGTCATGGGAAGATTACTACTACAAGGTCAACACCCAGGTCTATTCATTGAAGGCAGGCTATGGTTATAACTGGGCTTTGGGAAAACACTGGATAGTTTGTGTGTCCGAATCTCCGATGATAGGTTTCCGAAAAGGAAACGTAAACGAAAACAACAAGAACTCCATAGCGTTGAACAACATTCTCCGAGTATCGGCCGTCTACAATCTTAACCGATTCTTTGTTGGAATTGTGGGACGTGGTTACACCAGCATCGTCCATGAAAAAGAATCCAATCTCGTCAGCAATATGTATTCTATAGAAATTGCAGTAGGTTATCGCTTTAACATTTGGTAGTACGAAAAAAACTCCCTACCTTTGCACCCTGGAAAGCGTAATCTCTGGCGTGACAGGTGGTCCGTGAATATTGCGCAAGTATTAACCTTTGAATTAAAACTCAATGGATCTTTTAAAAGTAGCCGAAGAAGCATTTGCTACCGGCAAGGAACATCCCCAGTTTGGGCCTGGTGACACCATTACAGTTGCCTATCGAATCAAGGAAGGTAACAAGGAACGTATCCAGCAGTATCGTGGTGTTGTAATCCGCATTTCAGGTGAAGGACAGAAGAAAAGATTTACTGTTCGTAAAATCAGTGACAACATCGGAGTTGAAAGAATTTTCCCGATTGAATCACCGTTCATCGACAGCATCACCGTCAACAAATATGGTAAGGTCCGCCGCGCTAAACTTTACTATCTCCGCAAATTGACCGGTAAGAAAGCTCGCATCAAAGAGCGTCGCGTTGTTTCAAAGAAAGCTGCCGAATAAACCGGTCGGAAGTGAAAAAATTAAAGGCGGGAACATTAAGTTCCTGCCTTTTCTATTTCTTCCTCAGCCAGTGGTCCGTGAGCCATTTCCTGACCGGGATATCATAGACCTTCACACTGGCATAGGCAACGGCAAGCGCCGCTATGAAGATCCAGGCAGCTACCCATATATGGGTCCCAAGCGGAGCGTCCGGGTGTCGCGACGCCCAACTCATCTGTGCATAAATCAGCGGATAATGGGTGACATAAATCGGATAGGAAATCAATCCCAGAAACTTACAAATCGCAACCGACTTTTTCCCCTTGAGCGGTGACCCCGCTCCGGCTGCCACGACCACAGGATACACAAAAAGTATCATGGCCGCACAGTAAACACCGTTTAGCCAGGCATGATCATTGCCGCCTACCCATGGCATTACCAACGTAGCAGCCAAAATTAACGAGCACCACCACATTCCACCTTTTTTGAAAGAGATACGCCATTTCGATAAACGATAAAGTAATAGACCCATGAAGAAAGGATAACACAGTCGACACAGAGCGATGTAGATTTGGGTGGGGGTCAGACTCCATCCGCCGATGACCGTATATTTCGCATATTCTCGTGGCGACAAAACCCCCATGATGTCGAAATTGAGCGCGAGATCAAGAGAGAAGAAAGCCGAAATAGTCACGAATATTATCAGAAGCGTTCGGCTGAAACGTCTGATGAACAAAGCGTAAAGAAGGTTTGCAACATATTCCCACAGCAACGACCATTGCGCACCGTTAAGAGGATTGATTTCCTGCCACCCTCTTATGTCCAGTGAAGGAGGTGTTGGAAACATAATGAAACCCAAAAGCAAAATTACCAAAGCTTTCCACCAGGGTGTCGACATGATTGGCTGGAACTCTGGGGAATCACCGAAATAGAACCAGAACGCACCGATGGCAGTCCCGAGAATCACCATTGGCTGCAACCTAATCAAGCGCCGTTTGATGAAGCTCCAGGTTGTCATGGTGTTCCATCGGTCATCGTATGCATATCCGATAACAAAACCCGACAGCATATAGAAAAAGTCGACCGCCAGGTACCCATGATTCAGAATTTGGAACCGCGGACCTTTTGAATAGGTCTCAAACAAATGAAATAAAACCACGATAATTGCAGCGACACCGCGCAGACCGTCAAGAATTTCAAATCGTGGTTTATCTGACAATGGATAATTCGGGTTCATTCACATCTAACAGTCAAATGATTATGCAAATTTAATAAAAAAAATATTATAGTCTGTTATCAGCAATCACCCGTTGATGAAGCTAAAGAAGCTATAGAAGCTATAAAAGCTAAAGAAGCTACTATAGCTAGTTTAGCTATCACCCGAAAACTCGAAAAAAGCTTCATCCCTAATTTTTACAACATGTAAATCTTCTCTTTTAACAAACTCCCTATTAATTATTTATAAGCACTGATACATTAGCTGACGACTTCGTCGTCGCTTATGCCCATAATGTCTATCAACCTCCCCGACATCATCTTCACGGATTGCCCATATCAATTGCTCCCTTTCTCCTGACAATTCCAACGAACCCTTTTCCTTGTTTGACGTCACCAACGATAGTTCCGCTGGTGACTGGCAACCGGGAACTGATAACTCCTCAAGTTCCGATAGCTCCTCTAACATCTCATGGCTAACGGCTACTTCTGCGGTAAAGTCATGTGGGAGATTATGCTCTCTCAAAACTTCCATCAAGGGGTCAACCTGGCTACGACGATGTGCCCAAACCTGCTTCAGATTTCCGAGTCTTTCCCATAGCTTGCGGCTACAGCTGTTCGCACTGTCGAAGTCTGTATAGTACCAAACCGATTCTTTCGGTGCAGGTGCTCCGCTGAATGGATTCGATATCTCGCAGTTCTTCGTGCACAGCTCGTCGAAGTGCAGGATGGCCTGTCTCATCAATTCTTCCAGTCTCTCGGTGTCTGTTTTCATTCCAACCGATACCCCGGGCATGAACATCCTGATGATGCCACGATCCTGGTCGATTACATGATCTACCTCGTAGGTCTTCCCGTCTATGACATGAAGCATCGGTACATACTCGAACACAACTTTACCCACCAGCTTGTTCAGCTGCTCGTCTGCCTCGGGCAAACCGATCGATACCTTGAAACCTTCGGCCGATACCTCGAAGGGATGATACACTCCGTCAAAACGACAGCTGTACTCGTCGGTCATCTGAAAGCCACTGTCGGCCATGAAGCATTTCACGGGAGATACAAACAACACTCTGCCGTTACGGTCAAGATACTTGTATCTCAACAATACGGGTTCTACAAAGTAATCGCTCTTCTTCGCTTGGGATACCACGCTGTTGTAGGCATCACCAAGAGTAAAGGCCATGCTTCGCATGTCGCTGTATGCAAGCTGGGTAAGATCACGGTTCCCCGAATAGCTCTTTGACAAGCCTTGGCTCTTGGTAACGGCCGAAAACCGCTCCACGGCGCTCCGCTCTAGTCTGACCTCGGGAAACTCCATGTCGGGACGATACAGCTCGAAGCCCCCGTCTTTGATGCTCTGCAACAAAAATCGCCCTCCTGTGGTCAGGATATACGCCCTCCCGGGACTGTCCGAAAACATCCCTGTCGGACTCCCTATCAAACCGGCCAACAATATTATATCCAATTCTGACCCCGACGTGGCGTCGGCGCCAAGAAAGATGTTCAGCGTGCTTCCCCTATACGTCACCAGACACCTTCCCCTGTCTGGGTGGCTGATCCACCCCAGTATCATGTGATTGTCTATACCGCTGGTGATCTTCTCGAAATCCTCAACCGGTACAAGCTTCCCCTCGCTCCCTCTGGCAGGCCTCAGATTCCTGCATCTGATGGCCCCGGTATGGTTCGTCACTTCTTCCTTGTTTGACATCGTTCTTGCATCCGGCAACGCCGCTACTGTTTCAATCTCTCTTCTCTTCATAATTACATCCCTTTTGATTATTTATTTATTATTTTCTCTCACTCCCTCATGGTAATCAGTTGACCTGTAGGGACATGGCGTGCCATGTCTAACTCGCAACTAACAAATAACAACTAGCAACTAAGAACTAAGAACTAAGAACTAAGAACTAAGAACTAAGAACTAAGAACTAAGAACTATGAACTAAGAACTATGAACTAAGAACTATGAACTAAGAACTAAGAACTAAGAACTAAGAACTAAGAACTAGGAACTAGAAACTCTTTCCCTTGACATTGCAAAAATAAAAGAGGATGTGGGCAAAATACATGCCCACACTCCCTTAAAAACCATTTTCTTTAAAAAATAATCTTCTATATAAATTTATCAATATTTTTATTTCTTTCTAAAGTCTGACGTCTGACGGCCACTTGTGAAACTTGAATTTTAATTAACGATTCTCATTATTTAAATTTGTGCATTGTGATGTCCTGTCCGTTTACCGATAGCTCGCAATTGGTTGGGACCGAACTCATTTATGTAGTCCCATACGCTTCAGTGCGAGCGACTCATTAGAACACAACAACATGAAAATAATAGAGGTTAGGAATCTGAACGACCCCGAACTGGAGGTATTTGCCTCACTGACCGAGCATCAGCTCAGGCAAACCGGCGACGACAACGGCCTCTTTATCGCCGAGAGTCCCAAAGTAATTCGGGTGGCTCTAGACTCAGGTTATGAACCGCTGTCTTTGCTCTGCGAAAAGCGACACCTCGAAGGTGATGCGAGCGATATCATCGCCAAATGCCCCGAAATGAAGGTCTACACCGGATCTCGGGAAATTCTGATGAAACTCACAGGTTACAAGTTGACTCGCGGAGTTCTTTGCGCCATGAAACGCCGACCCCTCCCCTCTGTTGGAGAAATCTGTCGTGAAGCTCATCGTATAGCAGTCATTGAAAGTGTTTGCGACACCACCAACATTGGCTCCATTTTCCGTTCCGCCGCGGCACTGGGATTGGACGGAATAATCCTTACTCCCGACTCCTGTGACCCCTTCAATCGTCGCTCAGTCAGAGTCTCTATGGGAACCGTATTCCGAATCCCCTGGACCTTTGACCCGGACCCTATTACCCATCTTAAAGAGAATGGCTTTACAACAGTTGCGTTGACACTTCAGCATGAGTCGATATTGATTGACAGTCCCGTTCTGAAAAACAAAGAACGACTTGCAATGGTACTCGGAACCGAGGGAGATGGCTTGAGTGCCGGGATAATTGCCAAATGTGACTACAAGGCGATCATACCGATGTTTCACCGTGTCGACTCGTTAAACGTGGGAGCCGCAGCCGCCGTAGCCTTCTGGGAACTCCGTCAAAATGCCGCTCAACCTACCCCGGCTTAAAAAAGACAAAAAAAGACATTAGGAGAGACATTATTTTGGTTATAGTTTTACGACATGAAAAGTCGCAAAACGAAACAAAATTTGTCAAAAAGAAATAATTTAGTGAACTTTGCCGATAGACATATCGGAAAGCGTTTACTTAACGTTTTGTTCTTGACCGTCGGGAATTCTCGCAAAATTCAAAGCAACGTCAAGGACGAAGCAACGGTAGATGCCCACCTACATGCGTGGGTCTCTCCGTTGTCGTCCTATGTTGCATGGCAATGCGAGAAGCCTCCGACGATTGGACAACAACGAGAGTTGGATCCCACGCTTTCTTTTGTTGCCATCGCCCAGGGAGGGGTCACTGCGGCATGAAACAACAAGTAATGGACATCGGAAAGCGCATAAAGGAGGTTTTCATGCAAATGCCAAAAGATTGCACGCCCGATTGGTTTGCGAAGGAATTAAATTGTGATCGGCGTAATGTCTACCGCATATTCAATAAGCAGAATATCGACATCGCTCTGTTGCGCAAGATTTCACAAGTTCTTGGGCATGATTTTTTCCAGGACCTCTCTAACGAAGTTTTTGAGCCTGATGAATTATCAGACCGTATATAAATAGCCGGAAGACAAGTGTAGATTATTGCTCTGGAAAGGCTTTATTAAACTCCTCGAACGCTTTCTCCCCTTCGCTTAGATAAATCGAATGGATTAAAGGTGTAAGATCTTCTCCGTCGACCGTCTTTTGGTAATTCCGGTAGACCCTTTGCAGTTCATTCAAGAAATTGTTGCTAACATCAAAAGATTCCCTCAACGTTGAGCATCTTCTTATGGAATCGAGACTGTTTTTCTTCAGTTTGATCACGATAGAAGCGAAACCGTCAATCAATTCCTGTTTCTTCTGAATGTGAGCCAAGGATTTTGCCGACTCCTGTTCTATAGAGTCTTTCAACAGAATATAACTTAATTGCAAATTGCTTATCTCCTCCTTTTGTCGTTCGATTTCATCATTCAATTTCTCGACATTTTTCCTGTGACTCGAATTCGACGATGCGAGCACCCAAGATATCGCTCCAGCGATGATTAATACTGAAATAAATAGTATACAAAACACCCTGATTTTCTTGAGGAAATTAAACGCTTGAACCAAATGGTGAATGTCTTTGTATCTCTTCTCGGGGTTGGCGTGCAAACATTTTTTTCTTATATAATTGTACTTATTGCCCAAAATATTCCCCATCAGCACCCCGATGGAATATATGTCGCTTCTTGAATCAGCTTTCCTCGAGAGCCGGAGTTCAGGAGCGGCATAACCTTTAGAATAACCCGGCGTTTTAATCGCATAATGGGCATCATCGTCGGAGAGTCCAAAATCGATGAGTTTTACATGGTTCCCATTACGGCTTATCAGAATATTGGTTGGTTTCAGGTCGTTATGAACGATTCTTCTCTTGTGGAGATAATCGACAGCATCAATCAACTCCAACAAGATTCTTTTTCTTGTTTTTAAGGAAGGTTTTTCCAATAGAAATTCATTGAGGGGGCACCCATCGACATATTCCATCAAAATTTCATCATCACCCTCCGGATTTGACTCATAGCTGTAGACATCCACTATATTTGGGTGGTCACAACCGATTGACAATTCATATTCCCGTCGAAGAATACCTTTCCCACGTCTATCGTTTATTGCCGAGCGCTTGATGAAAAAATATTTGCCGTCTCTCCTGAGAAGATACAATAAAGACGCTGTTGTTGCATAAACGAGTTGCCGGCTCCCATTTTCTATCGAACGGTCGGCATCGTTATCGGGGTCAATTATGAGACTATCTGCAATCAAATCCTGTTATTTCTTAACCATCCTCAAAGGTAACCATAATTTCGGTTTAATAACTATCTTTGTGGGGTCATGGGTGTTGAAAGTAATTCTCCGAATATTGCTCTACTACGTTTAAAGATTGAAAGCACGTTTGGAAAAGCTCCGAAGGTGCACAATGACTTTGTCTTGTTGGCCGAGAATATTGAAAGCAAACTGAGAGAGCACATTTCCGAAACCACCCTGGAAAGAATCTGGCGCTATTCCAACAGAGGCTATGGCAACGTGTCGTTTCATATTTTAGACCTCTTAAGCCGATATCTCGAATTTGAATCATGGAAACAGTTCTGCATTTCCCTGAAGAATGAGGGCTTGCAGGATTCCGACATGTTTGATGGAGAATCAATATTCAGCCGGAATCTCGGGAAAGGCGACCGATTGGAAATCGGTTGGTTACCCAACCGGAAATGCGTTGTCGAATATCTGGGAGATAATGATTTTGTTGCGATTAGTTGTGAGAACTCAACACTTCAACCGGGCGACCGTTTTAGTTGCCTCGAATTTATATTGAATCAACCCTGCATCATGGAGAATCTCCGGACCGCGGCTCAAAACAGTGATACCGGAAAACGCTATGTAGCGGGAGTTCGCCACGGGCTGACCACCCTCAAAAAACTGCAATAACCCCATTGCCGCTATGTGTCCAAATAAGACACATTTAGCGACCTAATCCGACGCAACAGTTTAATATTTATACAATTATCATATCCTATATTTGTAAAAATATTAAACGATTTACTATGTTGTCGGAAGAATTAGAAACATTAATCGGAGCAGCGATTGCCGACGGTAAAATTACCGAAAAAGAACGTGAAGTTCTAACAAAAAGAGCAAAAGCGGAGGGAATAGATCTCGAAGAGTTTGAATTGATATTGGAATCGCGGTTACATTCAAATATCAATGTGACTGACAAAAAATCCGACAACCATCCACGTGAATTTGTAGTTAAAAAACTACAGGCGAGAATCGATGAGATTTTAAAAGATTATGAGAGTAAGGTAAAAGAAATAAACGAGAATTCGTCTTATTATATTTTCATAAGTGACGGTAAGAAAACATATGATGCTGAATATGATAAAGATGAGGCTCTCAATGATGCGGAAAGATCAAGGGATAACAGCATTTTAAATGTTATCGAAAACCTATACATCCCTAACAATAAAGATGACATTCTTGATTTGTTGAATTATTTGAAATTCTATACAAGAAAGAGCTATTATAGTCCCTATGGATTTGAAGTAGGAGATGCACTAAAAGATAAATATAATGAATGTCTTGAAATAGCTCGGCATAATTTCCCGAATGAACCAGGAATAAAGGAATACTTGGAAAGCAAAGCCAAAGCGGAAAAACGAGAAGAAGACAAGAAAAGAAAAACCGAGGAAGATTTGGCTCGCCAATCATTGGCTCGCTTGAAAAATGACGTAAAGGAGGCAGGAGAAGCTTATTATAAGGGCAGTTACGATTCTATGATGAGTAAGAGAAGTAAAGCCGCGGAAGCTATCATAACAGGCTTCCAGCTTCCTGAAGACAAAAAAGACCTACTTGAGTTAATTAAATATTTCAAACCTTTCTATAATAAAAAAGTTTGGAAAGACAGAGACAAAAATTACAAAAGGACGGCTAAAGCCTATTATAACAAATATATAGAAGCATGTGAATTGGCAAAGACCTTGTTCCCCGATGATGCTGACTTCCTGAAAGAGTTCCCTCAGAAAAAGAAGGGATTCTTAAGTTGGCTTGGTTTTGGTAAATAATGAAAGATGTGAAAATAAAAAATTAGATATAATGAAAGCTTTACGTTATCTAACATTATTGATACTGCCGTTGACTGCCTGCGGTGGAGGAGATAAAAACGGTCAAAACACCGGTAATTTGGCCGACCAGTCGTCGGGCAACATGGTTACCTACGAAAATTCAGCCGTCAATGGAGTAACACAGGCATTGCCTACTATCATGCTGTTGCCCGCTGATGGCACACTTCAAAACTTCGGGGCCCTGGACACGAAATCCATCAACGGAAGATCCTATCAGATTAGAGACTATCAAAAGTACTTGAATGCCGACGATCGTTTCAGACGAATTGCCTCGACAGTACAAAGCAGTTTCAATCAGGATAACTACCCTCTTCAAGATTTCGAGCAGACGTTGAAACAGCTTGATACAAGGAGTGCGACCGACATGGCCGATGATTTGGCCCAGGATGCTAAGACTCTTTTGCTGCAAACAGCCAATCCCGACATCGTCCTTGAATTGAACTACTATCTGCTTGGAGAAAAGAACAAAAAGGCGACATTAACTCGCAGCTCAAACAAGAAAGACCAGGAAAAAGTCGTGTCCTATACCTTGAGTGCGATTGATGCCTACACGAACAAGGTCATTGCAACGGTCAGCGAAAGCAATCTCAAAGGGGGCTCATCAACCACCGAGATGATTCAAAACAGCCTTGTCCAGCATCTCCCTGCGTTGAAACAAGACATAGTCAAATATTTCTCGGACCTTCAGACCCGTGGTCGCGAAGTGACACTTAGGGTTACCGTTGCGAAAGGCAGCAACCAGAATCTTTCCGATGAAAGCATCGAGGGTGACACCTATGCCGATTACATCATGGATTATGTCAAGACCCACACCGTCAAAGGAGCCTATAAGATGCAAACAAACACCAAAAACGAGCTCTATTTCGTTAATGTCAGAATTCCAATGGTATCGGAGGATGGAACTCAATATGGAGTATATGACTGGACCCGAGAACTGACAAGAGCAATGCGCAAAGACCTTGGGGTGAAGGTCAGCAATCAGTCTCAGGGACTCGGTGAAATAGCACTGACCATAGACGGTTTTCCTAATTAATTACCATAACTTCAATTGAAATCACCATTATGAGATTAAATAAATTAATTGCAATGGCTCTATTAGGCGTTGCCGTCGCTTCGTGCGGTGGCAACTCCAAGAGTCAGGAAGAGTCATCCCAAGGAGTTAAATTTGCTCCAAAGGAAAGAGAATCGAAGCTAACCGATGCAGAACGCAAAGCAGCCATTGCAGAACGCAAGGCTGCGTTACAAGTTAACCTTGAATCAATGATGAGCACTAATGGAGTGAAGCTGACGGTTCTTCCGCCGACTCCTAACGGTGACATTACCGAGGAAATATCGGAACAGATTGGAGTTAAAATGTTATCGATAATAGCGGCTAATGGAATTGGAGGTGTAAACAATGTCCCTGACTTCGCCTTGGCTGCTACCATGAACGAAACGGGTCGTCAGACAACGGGAACGGCTCCTCAGAAATGCATAGTCAAATATGACATCAATTATCAGGTCATGAATGTCCTTGACGGAAATGTCTATGCATCAACTTCGGAAGGTATAACCGGAGTAGGAAACACTTTTGAAGAAGCCACCCGAAACGCTATCAATGAAATCAAATCAAATGCCAATTTGCAATCAATGCTCTCCACTGGAAGTGAAAGGATTATTTCTTGGTTCAATGACAATTTGCCATCGTTGAAGAATCAGGTCTCGGGAGCTATGGGGGATAAGAATTATGCCTTGGCTATGGCCTTACTTAAAAGCGTTCCATCACAAGCCGAAACAGCCTATAAATATGCATCAGAGGAATATCCCAAGGTTTTGGAAACTTATAAAAAGGAACAGGCAGTAACAAATTTAGCAGCGTTGAAAAGTGCGATAGCCCAAGGTGAGCAGGCAAACGAAATCAGGCAAGAGGCATATAATTATCTGGCTATGATTCCTGTGGGCACCCGTGAGTACACTCAGGCTGAAAAACTTGTCGAGACTTATCAGACCAATGTTCTGAAAAAACAGGCCGAGGCACAGAAACGCAAATATGATAAAGAAGAAGCCGAAAGAGTTCAAAAAGAGAAGATGGAACTGGCTCAACTTGACGCTGACCGGCAGATTGCTATTGCCGAAGCGAGAGCCTCGGAACAGGCGATGAGACTTCACATGCGTGAGAAGGATGATTCCAAACGAGGATTCTGGGGCAATTTGGGAGCTCGCATAATCTCCGGAATGGATTATGTAGGTGATAAAATCTCAGGGAACATTGAGTAATAATCAGTTATGAGCATAAGCTATAACTATATTGATTATTGGGATGATTTAATTAAGAATTGGGCCAATACTGGAGAAATTCCTAATAGGGAGCAGGTATGGGCAAATCATTTTAAAGATGAATTCGCAAACGACTTAATGCCTGAACCTTATTGGGGAAACCCTGAAGAGTGTTCGCTTGTCTACATTGGTTATAATCCCTATGGCAAAAAAGATGATTATCAAAACCAATGCCATAGGAACAGTAAAGATAATAATCGAACTGTATGTGGGTTACTCTCTCCAAAATATAGCGAATATGCAAAAAAATTCCCTCAGTTGGATGAATACGCCGAATGTCCTTTTGGGTGTTATGGTGGGACTACATGGTGGAAAGAAAGAGACAAATGGTTCAAGAGACTCAGTAATGGAGTTAAGAAACCTTTTGTTATGGAGTTATGTGCATGGCACACACCAAACTGGAAAAATATCAATCGCAATCGATCTTTATTGGAATATGTCCAAGAAAATATAATCCCGGTCCTCAAAGAAGCAATCTCAAACTCCGATCTTAAGGTTGGTTTAAGTGTTGGTAAGGAAATTGGAGATATCCTTCTAAATCTCGACGACGATAAATGGAAAGAAATACCTATAGATTGGCAGTCTCTTTATAAAAATCATGACATTTCTTCGAAGAGATGTTATAGAGTGTTAAGGTCAACCGATGGCTATTTCATGATAAATACCTATAATGGACGGAACAAGGCTCCGGGTGAAAAATTCAGTAAACTTGAACTTGAATTATTAGAAATGATAAAGAATTAAATCAGTTATAATCATGATTTTAATCCTTAGTCTCGATAGTTCTGTGTTTTTTTCTGCCTGAATTTGGCAAGAATGAGGATCATGACATGAACCACGTATATAAAAAGCAACATTAAATTTAAATTATATTAACAAATTAAACTTGAAGTAAATGAAACCACTCTTCGTATTAATAAGTTCCATCGTAATTATTTTATTTCAGTCTTGTAAATTTGACAAGGGATCAACTGGCAATGATTATAAATCAGTCGATTCATATACTCGAGAGGTTTATAAAGCAATGAATGATGGCAACTATTCTGAAGCCTATATGGTTATAGACTTAATGAAGAACATAAGACCATATGATGCAATAAGCGGTTATGATAATTCATATAGCAGAACTGCTGGAGAATTAAACGAAAAGGTTGTAAATAATGAAATAGCCTCACTCTTTGAGAATCCGGAAGATCCATTAATAGCGTCTAAAGTATCTAAGACTCTCAAAGAAAGATTCCCTGGATATAATAAACGGACTTATTCAACCAATGATGATTTGGAAAATGTAAAAAATTGTTTAAGAATGGCAATTGATTTATCGGTAGAATGCGGAAAGGCTAAATTGGTGCCCAAATTTATAGCTCAAATACCAATTAGAGGAGAAAGGAAAGAAGGTCTCCAAAGTTATTCTTATGGCACAGGTATTTCAGACTATAATTATCTCCCCGATTGTGGGGAGTATAATAAAATATGTAATGAAACATTAGATAAACTTATTCAGTCAAAAAACTTTGACGTAGCTCAGGATATAATCAATTTATACAAAGAAGATCCTCAAGTGACTATAGGTGATAGCTCTAAGAACCTAATAGTAAAAGGTGTCAAGGTTGATAGCGAGCACTCTTATGTAGAGTATAATTGGAATAGCAGAAATGCTGCCCAAAAGAAATTGAATGAAGCGAAAAGTAACAAATGAAAAGAACTAATTCATTCAAGCTTTTGGGGCAGGCATTCAAATCGGCAAGGGAGCCAATGTGGGCCTCGGTGCAGGTGCTGGTTGTGCTGACGCTTGTTCTGGCTACAATTTTTTTCATTGCTGAATATAGAGTCCAACCCGAAGAATATAACTACGGACGGTCTTTGCTTTGGGCTTTTACGCGCTATATTGGCGACCCGGGTAAGTTCTCGGGACCAGGTCCGATAACATTCACCGGACGCTTGGTAGCAAGCTTGATTGGAATAGTTGGCATATTAATCTTCGCGGTTCCGGCCGGATTAGTGGGTGGAGGTTTCAGAACAGCGATAGAAAAGGAACTTAGAAAAAAACACCTTGCAAACATTGGCGATAAACTTAAGATGGCTTTCAGTCGCCGACAGGATTCGAAAACAATGTACCGTCATGTTCCACGCCACATCTATTTAACGACGTTGCAGGCACAAAAGAACATGACCGAGAAAGATGTTATTGACGCAGTTGAGTATAATCCTCCATTCCGATTAAGAGACCTTGCAACGGCCGCAACCCAAGGGACACATGCATCGGGCCAATTGGCAGTGGAAATGTTCCCCTATAACAAACCTTATGGGGCGTTGATTAATCGTAGCTCGAACATCACAATAGCATGTCCAACATCGGTAAGCGAGGCCGGGATTGGAAATTTCGGTTATTATCTTGCATTAATAGGAGGTTTCAACTTCATCAGCAAAGAAATTGAGAAAGATGTTCATGAACCTTCGAGTTATTATCTTATAGATGACGAAAACAACCCGGTCGACAGGAAAGAATATTATAGCGACTTGAAACAATTGGCCGGTGGGAAAGACAATTGGACTATCTTTTTGATTTCGAGTGAACGTCAAAGCGAGTATGCCCTACATTTTATTTCCCGTGCAAATAAGAAAACCGAAAGGGATTCCACTGTGCTTGACACCACTAAATTTGAGGAATTCTACAATAATCTTTCTTCTACATTGGTGGCTGATTTCTCGTTGAAAAGCGAACTTGACAGTGAGTATAAACCTGTTGGCGTAAACAATTCGGCTATCAGGATTGGCGGTGGTGAGACAACAAACGCCTTCACCATTAGATTGGCATCAGAACTGGCTGTTTGGGACCCTCGTTATGTATCGGTATGCAAGGAAATGGCTGAAATCATCAATTCTTATTTAGCGGTTTCACCGAATCCGGCTTCCGAACAAACCTTAAAGGAGAAGGGACAAGGTTACTTGAATTAATAAGCCTCTTTGAACCGGTTGTTTCAGCCCCTGATTCCCGAATGTTTTATTTATTCCTTGCTCTTGTCATTGTTGCTATCATTTATTTTGCGGGTAGAGCACTGTTAACAATCCTGGAATTCCTGTTGGAAATTCTGAAAATGATTCTTAGCAGTGGTTGGTTTTGGATTGTAATCGGTGTCTTTCTCCTTGTGATATTGATATTATGTTTAGTGTAATTTCCGAACTGCCTGTCAAAAGAATATTGTGACTAACTTTAACAGCTAAAATTAAGTTCAATAAAAAAGTAGTGGCAGAGCTTTACAAGTTCTGCCACTACTTTTTGAATTATTACTTAAAAACCGGAATATGAGTCTGATTTAAGAATAATGTTTCTTTAGATTTCTACTCTTTATTACTCTTCCGAAACATCATCGTCATCCCAACCATCCTCGTCGTCACAATCTTCATCATTTTCAGCTTAATCCGTAGGAGCCGCAGCCGCCGTAGCCTTCTGGGAACTTCGTCAAACGCATTCTTGAAATCATAAGGCTTTATATCTTAAAAGAAAGTAAGTGTAAGACAACTTCAATCCTTATATTTTTCGTCTATGGGGTTATGGTTTTTCATCGATCTAATTACAAGAAGGGAAATTTTCTTGCTTTTCTCCCAAAGGATTATTGAAATAATTTGATTTTCTGATTTCTCCCGTCACACTACTAATATCATAGCTTTTCTCAAATCCTTCAAGGGGTACCAGTTGATGTTCTGTTTTTTTATACGTGCTCGTGGCAGGATCTATCACCCAAACATATCCCGCCTCATCAATATATATACTGTTCTCGCCGTCAGTGAGATAAACATCACGGGCCGGACCTATGTTGAAGTATCTGGATCCTGAAAATACTCCGCTATTAGAATTAGACTTCATCGTTATTATATGTCCCATTCCGTTGAGAATATATTCCTTATATATCGGGAAGATATTACTATCGTATTTCACGTTTTCATACAGATAGAATATCTTTTCCTCATCGTCGTCGTTACCATATAATTCGTACAAGCGCTCAATCTCTGCCAGTTTTTCACAGAAATTAGTTGCGCTCATTTCAGCAAAGATATCTATAAGACCTTTCACTTCAGCATCGGAGTAGATGCCCGGATAGGTGTGATATTGCGATTCTCGGGGATCTTCAGTACTCCATTTGTCGATCACAATGGATAGGCCCGGTCCTATGCCGGGAATCAATGTGATGTTGAGTGTCATCATTTCACCGGCATGAAGAACCTTGTCATCAGTTCCATCTCCGATATCATAATCATTTCCGGTAATTCGTTCAAATTTCACATCATCGAATGTGCCGTAATATATATCTATATTATTGTTCTTATATTCTTCGTTCTTCAGTTTTACCTGAAAATTTATATCATCGAAGTTAATTTCTGGACATATATAGAACACATCGCTTCCTACCGCATCGTTTGCTATATAATAGGTTATACCATCATCCAAATTTTTTTCTTTTATTTGGACATAAGGACGATCCCCATTCTCAGGATGAGGATAGAAGGTTGCAGAAGTTGGCATTCCGATAAAAGTAACATCAGCTTTGAGATTCTTCTGCACTGCCCCACTGCTTTCTATAAGCTGAAAAGTACCGATTTTGATCTTCGACACTAAATGATGGAAAGTGAAATCCACATACTTACCGTTTTCAACATAACTGTATGGGCCGGCTTTCGCACCAATAAACTTCTCAAGAATCTTATTATTGCCATATTCTTTATAACCCGCCGAGTCCGAAGAATTCTTAAATTCCACTGTCACTGGTTCCGGCGAGGGTGTGTAATCATCATTCCAAGGTATGGTCCACCCATAGAAAGTGTGTTGGGATTTAAGATCTAGCCACATCAGGGGCTCATTATCATCTAGAGCGTTCAATCGTCCTTCATATCCCGAAGGAACGTGATATATGCCGAATTTTGTAGAATCTTCACCATCTATTTCAGTATCAAGTTCAATATAGAAATTGGTATCAAACAAATAAGAATTGACATAGGAGGTGGTAAACCGCGATTCAATTTGTTCCGATTCTATTACTTTACCCCTAAATTCTATTGTTTCCTTCTCATTGTTATTGCTCTCGATAACATCCGTTTGACAGCTTACCACAAAAATAATCAACAATAGAATTGAAATCGAGGGTATCGACAAAATCTTCTCGTTTGTTCTCATCATCAGCTTCATAATACGCCCGATTAAATCAATTTAACACCGAAGGAAGAAATCCACCTATAAAATTAATCCCCGGAAAGGTATAGACAATTATATTTTTATTGGAATAATCCCCTTCAGTTTGACTATCCGGAATAATACCTGCAAAATTGCCGACATAACTCTTTTCACCTTTAGGATATTCCAAAACAGAACCATAAGCTATTATATCCTTTATTTCATAATTATCCCCTTCACGTATTCTTCCAATTGCTCCACCTGTGCCATACACCACATTTTCAACTATTGACGATGTTCCATAAACCGCCACTGCCGAACGACAATCAACTACGGGCACACTTAATACGGTCCCTGTGATTCCTCCTGTGTAAGACACGCTTGTTATTGACTTGTAAGGCTTACTTACTCCGGCTTTTATTGTTCCTCCTACAATACAGGACTCAAGCATGGCATCAGCCTCGGCCGACGATGTTGTGGACACTTGAAGCTGTCCGGCTATCCCCCCCATATAAGATGTTACACCGGTGCTCTCAGTTCCGTCAATCCTGATATCAGTTAATATCACACCCTTTATGAACCCCTGGGATTCACCAACAAAGCCACCTACAGAATAAGACCCCAAATCTCCCTTGCATTTATTGGTTATACTTATTTTAGGAGTTCCCGATTGTGGTGACACCTCTGATATATTACCCATCCCGGCATTCTGTCCGACTATTCCTCCTATCAGTACTGACGCATTTACCTCATTATCCGACCCTCCTTGATTATCCGACTCTCCTTGGACGATAATATTGAAATCCCCCGACATGGCTACTTCTTCTATCGAACCCGTATTGGAACCAACCACTCCCCCGATATTATGGGTCTCTTGGCCTTCAGGATCAAGACTTCTCACGTTTACTGTCAGATTAACATTGGATAACCTGATATTCTCTATCGCTCCGCTTTCCCAGTTCCACATGCAAAGAGCTCCGTTTCGACTCATATCATCATTTTCTGAGTCATTTTCGTAAGAGGTCGTAGTTATTTTTACATCTTTTAAGCCTAAATTCCGGATTGTACCATAATTATAGCGAATCAAACAGCTTACAACATTTTTTATATAATGATAATCCCCGTCAAATATAGAGCCGGCCATATTATTGGGACGAAAACTGGAATCTTTAAATCCCTTATAATCAAAGTTTTTGAAATCGATATTATGTAAAAGCTTGGTTCCTGTAGATGTTTTTTCCAGAATTTTAACATCATCGGAATTTGTATAATCCGTTTGATTTGAAACAGATTTTAAGAACTCTTCGACGTCAACATCAAAATATTCATCACTTTCATCCCAACCTTCTCCCGAAGGTGGAATATTGATTGTAATACCGGGTGATTTCGTGATCGTAAGAGTGTAGGGTGTGTTTGACTTTAAATCAGGTTTGTTATTTGTTATCGAGGTGCCATCGGGTGCACTGGGTATTACGGTATAATCATATTCAAGATATTTATACACAGTTGAATCAGTTGCCGGATAGATTATTTCGAATTTTTCGTAAAATCCGGGTTCAAGAAAATAACCCGCAGTCGTCACACCATTAGGATATGTATCGGTTTTGATACCCGAATCGACAACGGCTTTAGCTGCGATAAACAACTCGGGAGTGTACTTGCTGTCAGGCATCTGACAGAAGTCAAACTTCAATGTTGGGCCTTTCCCGTCAGTTCTCTCCCCTAAAGATATCTGAAAGGCATTGTTGAACTGAAGGTAGCTGTTGGTGGCTTCATCTTTCGGACCATTTGTGGTGAACCAATAACTGTCGGATACCATCGGTTCAAGATCCACCAGTGTGAGATAAGCACAGATATGTGAAAACTGAAGCCTTACTGCATGTCCGTACGGTATGTCCCCGTCTGATACGGCTTTTAAGGGATCGGTGGTTGCCGTAAGATTTGAAAGTCTGAACTGTTCTGTTGGGCTTGTGCCGGTTAAAACACCGTTGCTTTCGCTTATGTAAAATGCCTCAAAAGTTCCTGTGGTTGCTACTGCCGGCCAAGTGAGAGTTGAACCGTCTACTTCAACCCAATTTTTTCCATTATATCTTAAAGCTCCATATCGCGAAACTTCATCCTCCTCATACTCATCACCTGTAGCCCCGTCTTTAAGGTATTTGATTTTAAATGTTCCTATAATATGGATCATATCGCCATCGGTAAAAAACTCTACTCCATTAGAGTTATTGGTAGCTCTTGTTTCACGTGCTTCAGGCAGTCGGAAATCAAAATCTACAATTAACTCATCATTATAAAATTCTGATGGCGAATTAATTTTCAATTCGTCGGTACAAGCGGTTAGTAAAAGAATCACAGTCAGTTGTAATATGATGATTAAATGTCTTTTCATTTCAATTTTTTTACGAAAAAATGTTTCAAAAGTCTCAGTTATCATTCAAAAACTACATCCGATGCATCAACATTCTCTATAGTATAATTTCCTGTGGGATCGGTTCCAACTATCTTCGGCGCTGAACTGGATGTACTTGATCCTATTAAGAAACCTTCTAACTGGCAATCTCTCACTGTTCCGCCATTCATTGAACCGGCCAACATCCCGGCAGGACCTTTAGGATTCACGAGATTTCCGTTTATTATATTACAATTTATTATGGAAGCACCGGTCATGGTATTTGCAATAATTCCTGCTGCTGATGTGTTATTTTCATTATCTATCAAAGGATTCATAAAATCAAAATTCTGCACAGATCCGGGATTCTCATTTGAATCATTGGGCTTCATTTCTCCAATAAAGGTCTTAGTTAGGCCTTTGATCTTAAAATTGATGAATTTACTGTTTGAAAGTATCGAACTCTTTCCGTCAATCACATCTTGAAGTAACGGAATTATAACCTCTCCACTTGGTTCAAGAGTATCTCCCTGTTCATTTTCGTAAGGTAAAGGGGTATAATTCGTAAAATCAAGATCAGCCAGAACATAGAAATGCCAGGATAATTTTCCATTAGCATCTAAATATTTATCACCATAGTCCAATAATGCTTTCTGTTTTTCCACATCTGACTGTGACACAATATAGGCATTATAATCTCTGACCCAAGATGCAAATTCCGTAATATTATTTATTCCTCTTGTGCGTTCATCGGTCAGATTTATCTCATCTTCCCATGGCTGTATAGGAAAAGGATTGACTGTGGGAACCAGTTCCTTCATGGTTATCTCAAGGGGATATCTCCATCCGGGTTGAACTTTCTTGGTATTTGCATAAAGCTGTAAACTTGACACACGTTGAAGATAACCTTCATTATCATAAAGCTCAATATAGTCTACCGTGGAGTAGTTATTATCAAGCGATGGTACAATGACATACCATGCAGGCGTTCCAACCGGGTCATTGTTCTCAGTTATACCGTAATTATACCCTCTCCAGGCACCCCATCTTCTTGCCTGATCTTTGGATAAATCTGAATTTTCATCATATATAAATGAAGGTGTACACGACCAAGAGGCTTCTTCCGACGACGCTATAATCTTGATATGGGTGATTGGTTCACTCATTACAACAGTTATAGCCCAACGACCTTCGGGAGGAGAGTCAAAACCCTCGCCTCTCATAATAATAAGCTCACTGAATCCATGTTGAAATGTTCCGTATAACGCCATGTCTTTACCCTGGTTGCTTCCCAATATATTCAGAGAGTTCGACCTCAGAAAATCCACACACCTCAACGTATCATTTCCTTCAGCATTAGTTCTGAGTGCCATTCCGTTTTCGGAAATATTTTCATCATAAGGGAAATACATGAAAACTTCCGAACCATTCATATATGTCGGACTGAATATGGCCCCATTTTCAGGATCTTTAAACTGTGTGCTATCATATTCTAGCTTCTGATTTATAAAGGGTTCTGAACCATCAAACCCGGAAGAGAAATTACCTCCTGAAGAATAAAAACCCATCATGTCGCCCTCCTGAAAGTTTGTAAACGACCATTGGTCATCAATTTCCGTACGAATAGCCCGTGAAGTTACATGGCTTTTCCCTGAAATTTGAGCCCTTATTATTACAGGAAATCCTTCCGTGGAGTGGATCCCCGGTGTATTTTCTTGTGTGCAGCAAGTTAATGATATGGTTCCAAGAAATGCTGCCATATAATTTAATATTTCCCGTTTTTTCATCTCACAATTTCTTAATCAAAAGGAGTTTTAGATCTCTCTGACAAAATATCGTGCAATTGAACTGCAGTCACACTTTTAGGATCATCTGTCCCAACCCGGATATATACGCTGTAATTGTTAAAGTTAAATGTATATTCGGCATGAGTATCATCGGGTTCCATTTTTCCGTAGAGTTCATTAATATCATTGATCTGAAGAAGGAGCGTATTGAAAATGTTGAAATTCCATTGACTCTTTTCTTCGGAGAACCAGCCGTATCGTTGTAGCTGATATGTGTTGCTAGCCTGATAATATTCTATCATTTTATTAAATTCTGCAGCTGTATAAATGCCGGCCTGGTGAGCCTCAAGATCAAATTCTCCTTTATCAACCCACTCTACAACCGTTACCGGCATAAATGCCAGTTCAGGAGGATCGGCTGAAATGACCGTCCTGATTGTTAGAACATGTTCCTTCAGAAAAGACAAGGTAACGGGATAAGGGTTCTGAGACTCAGAGGAGCCTGGAGGATCTATTTCCATTGCATGAGGCAACACTCCTGAGAATCTGGTTCCATTCTTTAATTGGATGGTCAGTCGTGGACGATTTTCGTTATCAAGAAGTTCCTGAGGCGGCAAAATACAACTTTGACTTAAATATGTCAGAAAACCATTATCATTTGGCCATTTACCAGCCCATGATATGAGTTCTTCTTCCACCGAAGTAGATTCATTCACCAATATAATGTCTCCATAGGATTCAGGATAATCGTAAACTAACGTCAAAAGTCCTGTAAGACGGTCAAAGGTTTTAGGAGCGAGATTTATATTAGAGATCCAAACCTTCGCACCTACTAAATCGAGTTGACTATCCGTATCGTAGGTTCTGTCGGCCGTGATTTGAACCTGCACGCGCGACATGTTATGATGCAAGTCAAAATTTATAGTTCCCGTTGTGTTTTTTTGAACAGTTGTCGTACCCCAAAGAAGGTCATTGGACGGATTTGCCGGATTATAAAGTCCTGCTATAAACGGATTTTCTTCGTTAAACTCTACTAAAGTGACATTATTTTGATCAGTTGAAAGTTCAGGAGATACATTATCCAAATAAAACACCGGATTACTCCCACCAACCTGAAGCCACTTAAAAGGTTCATCTCCTGGGGTAGACACAAAACCTATCTGAGGATTTGCACTATCACTACCGAATACAACATCGCCTAAAGAATAGGATTCATCGGACGCTATGGGATAAGAGAGATAATATGTTCCCGACGTTACCGTGGTGGTCCCGTTTTCATCCCTACTATATATCTCTCGGCTAATACCCGCACTCACTGTCAATATAACATCCTCTTCAGGGGGTAAAACTGACGGACTCTCTTGGGAACAACCCGCACTCATCAGTAGAATTCCGGCATAAATTCCTAAAAATCCTATGAATTTTATATTATGTCTCAGATTAGCAACCAAAAACATTCCTTCTGAAATTAATTTGAGTCGTTCGTCTCATCTTTTGTTACAGTCATATCGGTAACACCATTTGACCATGGAAGAATTTTCGCCCCTATAAGAATTGTCTCGTTTGTTTTTCGAGGTAAATATAGATATAACTGCTGGAGTGTGCCCTGGGTCAGATTGTAATTACCGCTATCGCCCACAACTTGATTTCCTGAAAAATAAAAATATCGGTTATTGCCTTCATGATCTTTCAGAACAAAACATAAAAAATTGTTTCCGAAAGTCTGAGCCGGGAATAAAACACTGAAATTATATGCTCTTACATTATCTGTGTTTTCCCCATTATAGGTAGGATAATATTCCTTTACATTCTCCAAAGTATATATACTATCATTATCAGGATGCTGATACATCCGGATATTATGCTTATTACCGTAGGCGTTAGTGAGAGGTGCGTCAGTATCGCTGCTTCGGTTAGCACGCCATTCCACATTAAATTCTGTATTTGCGTCAAGTAAGAAGGCACCTAAAAGTGAACCTTCATCATATCCGGAATAATGGTATTCACTTCCGTCATTGGCTTCACTTTCGTAGACCGGCACATATAACGTGACTTTTAAATATACCATCAAATGATATAACCGGAATCTTAATCGGGAATTTAAAGCCGATGTAGCATGATAGGCTCCCATTATATCCGACATCATGAAGTTGTCTTTTTTGGTCTGATCTGCTTGTACTTCAAAAGTCACCTTGTTCTTAACCGGAAAGAAAAATGAATAAAACGAGAACGCATTGCCCACCGATCCCAATTGCCTTACACGTCTCCAATTAATAACATTTCCCGTTTCTTCGGCGACTTTAAAATTATATTCTTTATTCCAGTTGGATTCTTCATTCTCATAATATTTATAAACATAACATAGAGAACCTTCTTCAGCTGTCAGATTTGTAAAATTAGGATTCTCTGAGGCTCCCAACTGAGATATGTATAACAGACTCTCGTCGTCGGTAAACGAATTTATGATAATTGGATCTACATCACCGGGATATTCTGTCGTGCTCCTACTTTGTATTGGATCTGAACAAACAACCGTTATCTGAGAAACTGAACCATTGTCATCCGGCTCAAGATCTCTATGATCAACACACGACACTATAGTGAGCGTACTGATCAAAAACAAAACATTGTATATGTGATTAAATATTTTTCTCATCGGCTTCCTCATGTAAACCTATATTCCAAGACCGGGGTTTGAACCTTCAGTAACCCATCCTCTAATATAGTTGTAGTTCCAGTCGGCTATCTCAGCATAAACTTCAACATCACCCTGCGACATATCGATATTTATAATGACAAACGTGTTTCTGAATAAGGCCTGAAGATTGGAAATGGCTACATTCACGAATTCAGGTGCTTCTTTCCCCTCTGCCGTATCTGTGAATATAATAGTCAAATAATACGTTTGAGTATCCGTAGACTCTTCAGTTTCCGGATTTAGAAAATTTCGGCTCTCGGGGACATAAAAGGGTCCTGCTATATAACTTCCCGGAATAGGTTGCGTTGGATCTTCCGGATTCTCAGTCAATTCACCCACCACAAATTTCTCACCCTCTTCCACAAATATTTCTTCTATATAGTCCTCTTTTGGAATAGAATAATTCGTGATCCATCCATATTTTTCATTGAAACCCATATTGGGGTAATAGCCTGAATTCTGCCACGACAGTTGTGAAATTTCTGCAAGCCAGTCTACCCAATAGTAGCTTTTTTCATCTATTTTCTTAATGGAATCAGCTTCTCCAACATTTCCCAACAGATAATTGCTTGTGTTGACGTAGTTCAACGATATACCCTCAACCAAAACCGCGGCATCTCGATGGTTCGTGAAATTGAAGATGAATTTCGCTGCCACTGGTATCATATACATCGACAGCTCCATATAATTCTTCTCACCGGCTATATCCATACTATATACGGAAGTATAAGGCAAGAATACGTTTCCTTCAGAAGAGGCTTCGTACCCTGGAGAAAAATAGGCTTCTTTCAATATCTTAATCAGATTATCGGCAGGCTGCCCGTCCTGATATTCCCCAAGAAGGTCAGATATTGTTGTTGGAGTTTCCACCGGCAACGTGTTATCGGAATATGACATTCCCGACACCGATTCTTCATTCGCAATCATAAAGAATGTTTTCTTCCCTTCCTTCGTCCGCCAAAGAAAATCATATTGAAAATCGGTTGCCGGAATACCTCCGGGAATTTTAACCTCAATAAATTTGTTGAATTCAACCGTGTCTTTTCCGGTCTCAGTGTCAGTGCCTATCATTATGATATGCATGCTCTTTATCATTTCTTTCGATTCGCTATTACCGGAGTTATTCGTAGCCCTGGAGCTAACCGGCGATATATGAATTGACAGTTGAACCGGACCGTTGGCAGGCAAAGGTGTAGTCGAGGGTTCGCTTGAACTACACGACCCGACTATAATCTGCAAAAAAATACAGATAATGAGAAAAAATATATGACGGGTTACTCCTTGCATCTGCTCCCTCGAATACGCTATACATCATAATCATGTAACACCACACGCCATTGCTGGATATCTATGTAAGCATCCATCCAACGTCCGTTTACCAAGAAGAATGTCAGCACATATTCATCTTCCCTGTCAAGAAATTCCTGAGATGTCATCTTATGTCCATAGGCCAGTTCATAATATGATTTCGACAGTAAGGCATACTGTATCAAGGGTACTCTTGCGATTATATCTTTAGTTTCACTATTGCTTATAGTTAAAAACACTGAAGTAGCTTGGTTCGCCATAAGCCTAGCAACACTCAAATCAGCCAAGACACCTTTCACATATCTGAGAGTGCCATCAACAACATCGATCTTGCCCACACCAACCTCGTCATTCACTTGTGACCATGGCTGATAAGTGATTTTTGTATCACCTATAGGCTGATTAGTCCATGACATAATTCCGTTGACCGATTCTATGGTAAATTCATAATCTTCAGGGTTGAGATCCTCACCATTGATTTCCTGAAGAATTATCCTTACATGATTGGTGTCTTTGGTTAGATAAATCACATAATCATAGGTCTGCCCGTCATGATTATCAACCAAAGTGGCCTCCATATACCCCCAGTAAAGGAAATAAAGCCTTTCGGTTGAATAGACCTTGTCGCCCGATTCATTACCATATACTCCTTTAGTCTGAGTGTTAAGAGCACATGTCATTTCCGAAAGAGTGGTGACACCGGCAATCGGGACAGGTACGGAAAATGACTCTTCCGCTGCCCCGGGATTATCTAGACCACACCAAGCCAACATCTTATATGTCCCTGCTTGAAGGTCAAGCTCTATGCTGAATTTAGGGTCCGACAATTCTTCTCCATTATAGATGTAACTTTTCACAAATCTATCGTTGTTATCAAACACATATAGATTCACTGAATTTACTTCCGAGGGAAAAGCATTGGCCCATTTTAGATTCATATCATATACGAATCGTACAATATGGTGCACTTCACAATCTCCTTCATTCTCGAAGAAATGATCGTCACATGAACTCAACGCTGCTATTATAAACGATAACAGACCTATATAAAAATATTTTCCTATTTTATAAAAATTCATCTGGGGAACCCTGTTTTATGGCCATACCAATGGATATTCTTGCGATACCACTCGCCATTGGAGTATTCGAATTACCGCTGTTATCACATTATCGTCGTAACCTGGCATTTCAGGATATATTACCTGATTCGGCTTAAATACAGGGGTACCAAGACCGGTTAAACTTGACACCTTGGCCAGATACAGGTGATTACGTACTACCCCAAAATATCCGGGATTACCCTTGGCTCCTAAATGTCGGATGTCAAAATAGTAATATGAATACCCGGTGTTCCATACCATTGCATAATTCACTCTGTTGAGTATATACGCGTTGGCTTCTTCTGTGGTATAGGGTGCGGCTGATTCAGCATTTCCATTATACCATGTTATGACTTTTGCTGTATCATTCAACTGAGCATAAACATAGTAAGAGGCAACATCATCGGGAAGACCGTCAGGATATATTTCATTTGCCGAAACAAACTGAAGGTACTTAGGGGAAATTTGTGTATAGGTTGTACTTCCCTCTGAAGTTTCCTTTTGATAAAGATTTAACGAGTTAGCCATCGAAGCCAGTGCTCCATTATAGGTATAGTATCTGTTAGCCCAATGTGCTAATGTCAAAGGGTTACCGTTTATGTCGACCAATTGGGCCGCAAGGATAACCTTTGAAGGTACAGCAGGGCCTTCTCCGTTTTGTTCCTGGTTATATTCAGCCACATTCTCCTGTAAATATACTGTTTCTGATTTTCCGGGTGCAGGAATAGTAAGAGCCGTGGCATAATTCCCGGCGTTAGGATCCAACTGCCCGTCTGCAATTCCGTCATAGGTACCATACTGATAGGTGAATTGTCCCTCCTGAGGATTAATCCCCCAGAAAGATCTGTGGAATTCCGATATATTCCATGGCTCTAAATCAGCGAAAAGTGTCGACGGCCATTGAGGAGAAATCAACTTTATCAGACGGGAAGCAGTGGTAGTAGCCGTTACATTCCAGCCTAAAAACTTGACATAAATGTCTTTTTCAGCTCCGTCAACCATATATGGCTTTTCACTTACCTTATAAATAAATTCGCCTGAAGATAGACTTGCTGAACTCTCTAACCCTAACGACAAATCAAGACGAGCAAGAACACGCTCAACATAGATGTAAAGTGGGTGCAGGGCAGCTGAATCAGCCGTTTCCCGGAAATTACCATCAATAGGAGTCGCATCAACTGACTTACCATTTTCGGCATACACGGAATTGGTTATCACAAAATTACTGTCGGTCAAACCGTCATAATAATTATACACCTGAGATCTCAACTGTTGGAGAGATGGGTTTCCAGCCAAACTCAGGACATCTGACGATGGGTTAAGCACAGCGACTACAAGTTTCGGAAGCTCCTCAGTCACTGGCATATTGATACCTAATGTTGCGGTTACGATCTTCTCCACTGTCTCACCGCTCACAGGACCTTGCGACTGGTCGGTAGAGGTCGGAATCCAATCTATGTAGGATCGGTATGTATTCGTGGCAGCCTGCTTCGATACCTTAGACGGATTCCCTTCACCATCGAAGAAAAAGAATCTGACCGAATTGATATGATTTTCTTCTGCTTTCCCGTCCTCATATTTCTCACCGGCTCTTCCAACAGCGGATTTGGGAGTCACAAGACTTACAGTCAAATAATTGCTGACAGCACTGTCGGGACCTTGCTGGGGAGGTTCTCCTTCATTCTTACATGCCACTATTATAAATAGTGCTAAAAGAAGAAATAATGATAATTTTTTCATTTTATGATGTTGTTATTTTTTTCTGAGTTATTCCTCTGAAATATCCAGAATTTGTGAGATGTCGAAGGCCGCTTTGGCTGCTTCAGGGATAGAGGATGCAACACTTTTGAAAAGCTCGAGCGCTTTTTCATATTCTCCGTTTCTTACAGCTAAAACACCCTTGGCGTATATCGCTTCGTCACTGTTCCCGGCTTTCTCCAAATATTTTTCTGCACCTGCGAGGTCATTACGTTGCATGGCAGAATTCGCCGCATTGAGATTTGCAATCTCATCGTTGGGATACATGCGCGCTGCTGTCTCGAACACTTCATTATACTCTTCACTCCCGGGTTCTAGACTCTTCGCAACGATATACATCTCCTCAAGTGAAAGTTTCTGCGGAGCCTCTTTCATGATTTTTCTTATTAAGTCCGGGTCGTAGAAATTACGTATGGTATACTCGATGGTATAATCCGAATGTCTCAGACTCGGATATACCGAATGAAGCAAAAATGCATACTCTTCTGGATAAAGTGATTTTATCTGAGCCTCTTTGGGATCAGGTGCAATAGTAACATCATCAATTATTGCCAAAATCTCTTTCCTGTGTTCCAGACCTGAGCTTTCCACAAATTCTCTGAGTCCCGCCCAGTCCTCTGGTTCATAATCTGTAGCAATCAGATTATTGTCAAAGTTATAAAGATTGCGAACATATTGCTTTAGAGTAGATGTGCGGCCTTTTGCCAGTCGGGTGTTGTTTTCCCACGAGCTTTCCGGAGACGCATAACCCTTTATCGTTATTTGTTTTATAGTAACATCTTCATCATTTCTCACTGAGTCTATAGTAGCTATTATTTTGAGAAGTTCTGTCGGATTATTCCTATATTCGGGATAAATCTCTGTTTTGTTCACAGGAAAATCTATGTATGCACGGCCCTTTATTTCTCTTATTTTTTCCCTATTGGCATCATTTGTTACGGGAGCAGCATAATGATAGGCCGGCATATAGGTGGTTTCATACCATCGGGCCAACGGTATCATTTCTTCTTCTAACAAAGTATGGCAGCAACCATAGACACATCTTTCGAGATATAAAGTCGCTCCGTTCATCCATTCGGCATAGGGCACCGACTGATTAAACACCATCTCATCGGGCCTTTTTGAGTAACGGAACGACATTTCGTTTTCACCTCCGATCGGTTCCTTTCCGTCACGTAGATATTGAATGTAACGGATACGACTGTATAATCCTACCGGATTAAGTTGCCAAGAATTTTTCCCATTTTTAAGTACCGGCCTAAAAACGGTTACCTTATCACCATTAAGCTTGTAATCCTTGAGCTTGAGATCCATACCGACTGTCATAAAATCGGCATTTCGTTTTACACTTACATCCGTAAGCGGCATGTCCCATACTGTGGTATCCTTTACCTCGGCGTATTGACGTTTCAATTGCTCCTGTGCCGAGATAACAGTGAAAGAAAATACGGATAATAAGACTGCTATTAATCTCATAATTTTTTTATCGATCAGATCCATATCATCTCCACATTAAAAAACATACACCAGATTCAATGCGGCTTTTGTTGGGCCTACATAATCATGATGGCCATTGTCCACTTTCTTACCGCAGTTTTGACATTCGAACACATCATATTTCAGATATACATATCCGAATCCGATTTCAAATTCCATATTCCAGTGTTGTGATAAGGGCAATGCATACCCATAGGCCACACCGCCACCTATGCCCCATCCTTGGTACCGATGGTCGGACAATTTTGAAAAATCACTCCCCAGAAAAGAAATCCCGTTTTTAATATTTCCTACGTTATACTGCCCTCCTATAGCATGAAAACCTATGAAATGCTTGGCAAACGCATCACAAAACCAATAACGAGCTTCAGGTTGAACAAACCAATGCTTCCATTTATGTTTATTGATGGTCCAGTCGTTAAAATCTGCCGACACATCAAACGACCATCTAGGAGCCATCTTGAACTCCACTCCGATATTGGCATTTGCAGTAGCATCATAAAGAATGTTGGTCTTGACCGCAAAATTCTGTCCATACCCTATTCCAGCAATGGCTATGAAAAGAACAATCAAAGCTAACGGCCTCTTCAAGTTCATAATCAATATTTTACTCTTGATAAAGATCTTTGATGTTATTTTATTTCCCCTATGATTCATTTATGCAAATTTAATATTTTTTTACAAAAAAAGATAGATCCCAACAAGAATTTATGACAAAAATCTCCCAACAACTTTTATTTATTTTTGGAATAGATGAACATGGCTCACTGACAAGCAGTATTAACTACATAACTACAAAAAACATGACAACTAAACTTAAGTGATATTTGTCAGTGTAATGCAAAAAACAGATGATTTTATATTGCAATATAAAATATTTCAAATTTTATAGTACAGTATAAATTTTTTCTTAAATTTGCATAATCACAAATAAACCTATCCCTTTGATTATTATGGATCTTCTAAGACGACAGCATGAATTGATTTTAAAAGAAACATCATTGAAGTATGTCAGAGACATATATAACACAATTGATTGGACTGAACCTTTAATCGGGATTAAAGGTGCTCGCGGTGTTGGAAAAACCACTTTGATGGTTCAAAGAATTTTGATGACATTCAATGACTCAAAGAATGCATTGTATGTTTCCTTGGACAATCTGTGGTTCGGAAACAGAAATCTTATAGATTTGGCCGAGTATGCACTGGAAAATGGTATTACTCATCTGTTCATTGATGAAATACATAAAATGAAGGGCTGGGAACGACAGATCAAGAACTTGGCCGATATTTATTCCACTCTGCATATCGTATTTACCGGTTCGTCAATTCTTGAAATTGACAATTCAACCGGCGACCTTTCACGCCGTCTCAGACTGTATGATATGTCGGGACTGTCGTTCCGTGAATATCTCAACATCCAGGGACACGATTTCAAACGGCTTGACCTGCAGGATATTCTTTTCGACCACCAACGGCATGGGTTGGCTATCAAAGAGATAATAAATCCGCTTGAACTTTTGAAGAAATATTTGAAATGTGGTTATTACCCTTTCTTTCTGAAATATAAGACAGATTCGAGTCTTGACCGAATAGCAAATATAGTGGAAACAACGCTGGAACGAGACATTCCGGCAGTAATCCGAATAGAATATGAAACTTTGCAAAAAGCGAAGCACCTGTTGGCCATCATGGCAATGGAAGCGCCATCGCCATTGAATGCTTCCAGAACCGCCCAAACTTTGGGAATCAACCATGCCATTCTAATAAAATTGCTTTACCTCCTTAGCAAGGCATGCATAATTCGGTTGTTATATTATAAAACTCCGTCAAACCCAAAAGCGATTCAGAAGCCTCAAAAAATTCTCTTCAACAATGCCTCTATGATATATGCTCTCGGTGATGAGAACTTGGGGAAAATTCGTGAGACATTTGTTGCATCAATGATTGGGGAAAGATATGAAATAGGTTATCCGAAACGGGGCGACCTCCTGGTTGAGAAAAGATATCTGCTTGAAATTGGCGGACACAAAAAAAGCTTCGAACAAATTGCCAATCTTCCCGACAGTTTTCTGGTTCTCGATGATATCGAGGTTGGTATCGGAAATAAAATTCCAATGTGGTTGTTTGGGTTTATCTATTGAACGGCAGCGCCACGAGTTTTTTTTTCGGAACGGAGCTCCGAGACATCAGACATCAGTGAAGTTGTCGAGTTGTCGAGTCGTCAAGATTCTTGAAGACTTGAGGACCTGAAAACATGAAGACATTATTAAACGTAACTATGTAATAACTTCTTAGGAAGGTTTTGGTACAATAAGACGGGGAGTTGGTACAAATTCCCAGGATGTTTACCGTTGAATGGGTTTTGGTATATCTTTATAAGAGAAATCAGAAATCAGAAATCAGAAATCAGAGAAATAGAAATGAGTAATATTATTAAAGACAAAATGCAGGGTTGCCTTTATGGGCAGGCAATTGGAGATGCCTTAGGTTTAGGCACTGAATTTATGACAAAAGAGGCTGTGTCAAAGTATTATCCTAATGGATTACGTCGTACTTTGAGGGATAACAACCTCATAGCCGTTAGTTTTGTTTTATTAGGAAAATATGGGGATTAAGATTTATTAATCCTCATATTTTTCTATAGACTATCGAAAATTCACTTTAACAGACGTCCGATAGAAGTCAATAAAAATTTAACATAAAACACTGTTTTACCATAAGTCGGCCATTTATCATCTGATGCGTATTTGGTAAACGAAGTTGTTTTTTTCAGATCATTGAAGAATTCTTCAGTTGTTATTACACCATGCTTCCAAAGTTTCAGTTCGTTATATTCGGGCATTACAAACTCTTCATGATCAATTTCAGGATCATTCAAATCATGTCCTGTTGAAGTCATTACCCACCAATAAGGCAAATTGGCACCTGCGTTGGTAACAGAAATAGTGTTACCATCATTTCTGAAATTCATTTCGAGAAAATAATCATTACCATCCTTCCCTCTAAGAAATTCAACACTGAACAATCCGGAATACCCTATCTCCTTTATATATTTAAAAGTCAATGATAGAGTAGACTTGAGGTCCTCAGTCAGCTGCCTATAATGAAGAAAATGTGTGTTTGACCCATTATAGGGATGTAGAATCTCCGAAACACCCGGAATTATAATTTTCTCTCCCTGAAAACAAGAAGCACCAATGAGTTGAAATTCAAAATCTACATCAATAAATTTTTGTATCTGGTAGGTATGACCCGGATTCTTCTTCAAGAATTCTGATAATTCATCAAGGTTTTGACACACGACTATCTCATGCTTGGTTCCGGCTGTACTTAAAACCGGCTTCGTGATGCACGGAAAAGGAATGCCGTATATATTTGTGATACCAGAGGTGACTAAGTAACTTCTTGGAACCGTGAATCCATTTTTAATAGCAGTCTCAGTCATTATCTGCTTGTTCATAAGCTCCTTGATGGAAATCCTTGACGAACCCGGAATGATATAGAAAGGATTCAGAACTTTTTTAGATTCATCAAGAATCTCAACAATCCTGTCATGACATGCTATTATTACCTGTTTCCATCCTTTTTTTTGTTCCAAAAGAAACGGGACAACTTCATCAAATTCCTTGATAACCCATCTTTTTATGTAGCGACTCCGACAAATCGACGCCTTCTTTTTGTTACCAACCAAAATAAAAAAAGGTCTTATACCTTTTCTCCCTAAAGCTCTCAAGACACCCAGGGCGTTTTGATGACTTCCACCAATTACAAACACCTCAGTTAAAGGGTCTACAATCGTTTTCATTCTATTTTAATCTTAATAATTTTCTGAAAAGATTTTTAAATATGATTTTGTATGTCATTTTTTGAGATATAATATCATGACTATGTCTCACATCAAAAGTAGGATCGTAGAAAATCGATTTTCTGTAGGTTTCCCACCAGAAATCGTGACCGTAGACATATATATCCCATGGTTTTGGGCCACCATAGTGCATTATACAGTTGCGGCCCTTTACATACTCATCTATTTCTTCCCTATCTCCATAATATTTTGAAAGATCGGGGTCATTCTTAAAGTACATGTTAAAAAAGAAAGGCAAGATGCAATATTTACCAGGCAAAGAGAGAATTCGGTCGAAACCAACGGTATTCATAATATCCTGATCCTGGTAGGTGAATCTCTTTGAAGACAATTCAAGAATTTTTTGCCTTAAGTCGACTTGCCTTTGTAACGAAGAGTTGATTAGGAGAAAGCCACTGTTATGGTATTTATCAAGATTTAGGCCAACGTGTTTACAATGGTCTCGTCCTCTTTTTAATTTTCTTAATCTTACCGCCGGTACAGCTGCATAGAAATTGTCTTTAAGATCTGTGTTAAAAAGACTCTCTAAAGAACAATTGAAAATTACATCCACATCGCTATAAATCACCTTGTCATATTGAGGAAACATCCAGGGGATCAACAATCGGTAATAGGCTGTTGTGGAAATCCCCCGAATTACAAAACTTTTGGAGAATTCATCACCATGTTTCCTGAAGTTTAGATCATGACCTTTAAAATGACCAACTTGTTTGGATATCAATTCCTGATCAGTCTCGGTCACGTCACCGGAAATCAATATGTTTATGTCATATTTGGCACCGTTGGCACTTTCCAGGAGGGACAAAATGCAAACTCCCGTTTGCATTATATAATTGTGATCGGTCGAAAAAAAGACAGGGATTCGTTCATTCATTTTGCAGAATCATGATGAAGGGTGAAATACTCTTGTAGTGTTCTTCCCTGGTATCCCCTATTATGGACATTTTCAAAGATTCTTCTAATCTTCGAAAGAAATTCCCTAACATCTTTGTCGGTTCGACAATAAGGTGAACCACCGGGCATTAACTCAGAACTATGAATCATAAATTCTATATAATCGGTCTGTGGCTCAGCTTCAATCATGTCGACTAAGGATTCAAGATCATTCAAAGATTGCATCGCAGGCCTCATCCAGATATTTCTCGGCAATCGTTCTCTACGGAACCTTTTGTACCAAGGACGATGAGATGGAACATCGGTCATTCGAACTGTCATCGGTACTTCAAATATTCCATCAATGTGGGACGGTTGAAGTGATACATTCTTGTAATTGGAACCACCCATTGTTCTACCCTTGGAATGTTCCCAATTTATAAGTGGAGTATAGGAACAATCAATTCTTATTCCGAACTTATTTAAGATCGAAAAATAATCTTCATTCATAGCCCATCTACCGGCACGATGGGATAAAGGAGGCTGGTTATAACGCTCACAAAGTAGATTATAGATTATTCGAAATTTATCCTCCATTATTTCCTTCGGATATTCAATCAAATAAGGTTGCCCCTTATATCTACCTTCAAGTCTATGGAACGGAGGATTGTTCCAAGCATGAAGATGAAGTCCTATTTCACAATTACCGTTTGACAACCATTCGCGTGACTGATTCACAAACAAGTCACATTCAGCCATTTCATAATTGACAAGATAAACCGGTTTAAAATTGAATTGCTGACACATCACCTGAAAAGGTTCTATATATTCAGCATTTTTGACATTTATTTTCTTGCCATCATGATATCGCCAAAGATTATCTCCTTCAGTATCGACAGTTATTATGAATGATTTTGATTTGTTCTCCATTGCGACAAAAATCAACATTACAAAGCTACCATAAAAAAAGGAAATATAGGAAAATTTGATTAACGATTGGACTGATTCAATCAAAATATCATATCTTTGACAACAAATTCAGTAAATCAGTTAAGGTGGGATATCACATTATTCTTTTTTTACTTAAAATATTGGCCCTGTTACCTTTCGGAGTTCTATATTTAATCTCGGATGGAATCGCTTTTATTCTATATCATGTGATTCGGTACAGAAGAAATTCAGTAAGAAAAAATCTCGTCACTTCATTCCCGGAATTATCAATATCTCAGATAAAAAAAATTGAAAAATCCTATTATCGATTCATGTGTGATGTCATGGTCGAAACAATCAAACTTCTTCACATCAGTGAAAAAAACTTATCATCACGAGTAACATTGGAAAATTGGGAAGAAGTGGATTCAACTGTCGCCAATGGTAATTCTGTAGTGATTTTTATGGGTCATTATGGTAACTGGGAGTGGGCCCAGGAAATGGGCCGTTACATGACCGACACTGTTTATCGCGGTTCTATCTATCACGAGATGAGATCTGAAATCTGGGAACGTTTATTCTGTAAAATAAGAAGTCGCTGGAACCTTACCATCTTACCTCAGAATAAGACTGTCAGAGCTCTGTTAGATAAAAAACATTTACCTTGGATATTTGCTTTCATAGCCGATCAAAGACCAAGAATGGACAATGAGCAGTATCACACTCGTTTTTTGAATCATGACACTCAGTTCATTATCGGGCCCGAATCAATTGGAAGCCGGGTAAATGCCCGATATTATTATCTAGATATCAAGCGGCCCCGTAGGGGTTATTATAATTTAATCTTGAAGAAACTTGAACCATCGGACTCTGAAGAAAAATATCCCTACACTGTTAGTTTCTGGAAAGAGTTTGAAAAAACAATCAGAAGAGATCCCTCACTCTGGCTGTGGAGTCATAACCGCTGGAGATTATAGTCTATTGATTCATGAAAATTCTCGTTACCGGGGCAGCCGGATTTATCGGTTCAGCAACTATTGGAAAACTGATAGAACATTATGGTCACGATATAGAAATCGTTGGTCTTGATAATCTTAATGAATATTATTCTCCTGCTCTCAAAGTGGCACGTTTATTGTCACTTGGTTTCACTTCATCCGACTTTCGATCAGGTTCATCTCCTATAACGGCCGAAGAAATCGCCCATAACATTCTATTCACTTCCAAATGCAATGGAAAATTACATTTTATAAAAACTTCATTACAGGACTGGACCGAGATAGAACGTTTATTCAAGGAATTCAATTTCGATTATGTCATTCATTTAGGAGCTCAGGCCGGAGTAAGATATTCTATAGACCATCCCAGGGAATATATAGAGAGCAATGTTACCGGTTTCCTAAACATTCTTGAAGGTTGTCGACATTATAAAGTCAAACATCTTGTCTATGCTTCATCTTCAAGTATTTATGGACTTAATCAGAAAATCCCGTTTTCTGAGAAAGATCCAACTTCCCATCCTGTAAGTCTATATGCTGCAACAAAGAAGTCTAATGAACTGATGGCTCACTCCTACTCTTATTTATATGGACTTCCGGTTACAGGCCTCAGATTTTTTACAGTATATGGTCCTTGGGGTAGACCTGACATGTCTCCATTTCTTTTTATCGATGCCGTATTAAAGGGCAATACAATTAAAGTTTTCAACAATGGCGACATGTGGAGGGACTTCACTTATATTGATGACGTAACCGAAGGAATCGTCAGGGTTCTAACCAAAATTCCTGAAGGCAATCCTAACTGGAACGGGATGGTACCAAACCCGGCTGAGTCCACTGCCCCTTTCAGATTGTTCAACATCGGCAATTCAAAACCCATAAATCTCAAAGATTACATTGAGACGATTGAGAAATGTTGTGGATTAACCGCAAAAAAAGAATATCTACCCATGCAGTCAGGTGATGTTTACCAAACTTATGCCGACTCCTCGGCATTAGCCAATATTACAGAATTCCATCCTAATACACCTCTCAAAGAAGGAATTGCCAAAACAGTAGGATGGTATAAAAATTATTATAATCTATAGGACTTACAAAAATGAAAGAATCGGGAATATGATTAATTCGGATCCCGAATCTAGAATTGATTATTCTTCATAAATGTCATTAAGATCAAACCTGTCGAAGTAGGACATGCCTCTTTCGTTGCCCGTTCTAACGCTTCCTTTGCTGTGTTTGGAAAGAAATTCTTCATAGGATTTCACTGCATAATGGTTAATCTTAATAACATCATGCTGAGGAATCCGGTCGCGGAATCCTTTCCGTAGAATCTTTCCATGTGAATCGGCCGACTTACCACTTATTCGGGCTGCTTCATGGGCTCCTATCATAGAACTGACACAACGAGGGTTTACTATACTTTTGACATGCCGATTCACTCGAGTATCGGAAATCGAATGACGTTTAAACCTTCTCATCAAAGGTTCTCCGGTATTTGTTTTTGCTCCTGAACTGCCATAGCATAGCCAGTTAATCTCAACACTTGAGAATTTTTCCATTCCTTTCAGAAAATCCGGTATCGATTTGTCACGGACAGGTACAATAAATTCATCAAGATCTATAACAGCAAGCCATCGAGTTTCGAAACGATGACGGTTAAAACAATCGTCATATACAGCCAATTGCTGTCTGCTCCCGGGCCAATAGACATAGTCAACCAATCCGGAATCTATGTAGGGTTGAAGAACATCTTTAGTATTATCGGTACTCTCATTGTCATAAATATAGAACTTTTCAACACCCATTTTCTTGTGCCATTCAATCCATTCTTTAAAATAAGGTCCTTCGTTTTTTGCTATGGCACAAACTGAAAGATAATGCTGAGGAGTAGTTTTATTCTTACTTATTTGTCTTTTCAAATTAAATATATTGAACAAGCCGTATCGGAGAAGACCCCGCCAACGGTTCCTTGTCATCTTATGCGGTATAACCCCTGCAATTATTTCTGAGGCGATTTTATTCATGTCTATTCTGCTTTAATTTACAAAATTAACACATCCATTTAAATTTATTATTTAAGTTTCAACAGTTATTTCTAATGAAATAAAGACTTAAAAATAACTGGGCTTATTACTTAAACGACAAAAAAATACGAAGAGGAATATCCGTAACCCCCAGGTTGAAACAGCACTTCTTCAATATTAATAAGAGACTTTGATAATCAATTATTATCACATAAACGAAACTGTTCAAGAAGCCATTCACTTTGTTCCTGCAGGGTCATAGACGAGTTATCGAGGAGAATGGCATCGGGAGCCTGTCGCAACGGGCTGACAGTCCGGGTCTCGTCGAGGTGGTCACGCTCCTTAATATTTTCAAGAATCTCATCAAAGTCGACCTGCTCTCCTTTTTCAATCATTTCATTAAAACGCCGACGAGCTCGGGTTTCAGGAGATGCGGTAACAAAAATTTTCAATTGTGCATCGGGAAATACTGTTGTACCGATGTCACGACCATCCATCACAATTCCACCCTCGGAACCAAGTTTCCTCTGGAGTTCCACCATAGAGTGACGAACTTCAGGAATCGCAGCTACCTGGGATACCACTGATGAGACTTTTAGCGAGCGGATATCGTCTTCAACGTCATGGTTGTTCAGGAATGTTCGCTGAGTGCCGGTGGGAGAAATCATGAAGTTGATGTGTATTTCGTCAAGACGGTCTATTATACCGTTTGTGTCAATTACAGACTCTTTGATCAGTTTGTTTTGAAGTGCGAACAGGGCTACTGCCCGATACATAGCGCCTGAATCGATATAACGATAGCCGACAGCTTTAGCTAGGCTGCGAGCCATAGTGCTTTTCCCGGTTGACGAATAGCCGTCGATGGCAACTTTTATCATAGTCAATGGATTAGGTCGTAGAGTTTTAAACCGAAGTTAATCATGAATGTAGTGGCTCCGGTGTGGGGTTGAGCAAGAGCGAGGCCGATATTGAATCGGGAAGTACTGAGACCTGCTCCGACGGAGAAGCCCGAAAGTAGATTACGATGATAGGAACTCATGTCACTTCTCACTTTATAGTTATATCCCAAAGAGAGATAGAATTTCGATGACGGAACAAAATCGAAACCAAGAACAATGTGTTTCATAAATCCCTTGTAATTATCCTTCCATTTGAGGAGATTCCAGGCGGTGACTGAAAGTCGAATAGGAAGGTGTCCAAGACCTTTAGTAAATCCTATTCTCAAGTCGACGGGAAGTTTCTCGTTAATTTCCTCAAACTTCTTGATTTGTCCTCCGAGATTAGCACCGACGACCGATATTGAAAGGTCGTTGTTAGGATTATAGTAATTCAAGCCAAGATCGGTCGCTACTGCCCACGCCGTGTAATCGGCATAAGAACTGTAGAGAAACTTGACTGTTGCTCCTATTCTCCACCGGGAGAACAGGTCGTAGCTAAAGGTTCCGCTGAAAGAGATGTCTAAAGGAGAGAAATCTCCTATAACTTCGCCTGTAACATCGGTTTCCTGAATTGAACCGTAACCGAAATATTGGATACCGGCGAGCCAAGCTCCATGATTACCTAAAGCTTGTCCATATTTTACACCGGCGAAATTACTGTCTCCTACATACCGCATATAATTCAAGTCGATCCAACCTCCCATTTCAGGTCCCAAAAGGGCCGGATTTTGGTCGGCGACTTCAAGATTGTCTTCAACGGTAGAAATATTTATACCACCTAACCCATAGATTCTGACAGACGAGGTAGTGTTCAGAAACTGATAAGCCTCGGTATCATCATCGGCATTCACAGGGACCAACCCTACAAATGCCAACAAAAGAATCATAAGAATCCGGTAGATCATGAAACAAAGATAAAAAAAAGAGGTCATGAAAAATCATGACCTCTATAAAACTTTTTCAAGAAAATTATTCTGCAGGAATAACATCGACAACTTCAACTTCGAAAATCAAGGTTGAGTTGGGGCCGATGCCAATTCGGGGAACACCCTTTTCTCCATAGGCAAGTTCGCCAGGGATATAAAGAGTGGCTTTTCCACCCTTACCGAGCATCAGAAGACCCTCGGTGAAACCTGAAATAAAGTTGCCTGCCGACATTTCGCGGGGAACGCCTTTAGTTTCGTCGAAGACATTACCATCAATGGTCATACCCTTATAATTAAGTTTGATTCGGTCTTCACGAGTTACTTTGGGTTCTTCGCCCGGATTTTCGATAACATAGGCAAGACCTGATTCAGAAACCATTACAGCAGGATTAGCAGCCTTCACGCTATCTACAAATGCCTGACCTGCTTTGCCGTTAGCCTCACCCTGAGCTGCGAGAGCCTTTTGAGCTTCCTGTTCGGCTATTTCCTGAGCCTTACGGCTATATTTCTGATATTCAATCATCATGTCTTGAGCACTGACACTATCGTTTTCAACAGTTTTCTTGAAATAGCGAATGATCAGCTCGGGATCGGCCGGAATACCGTTGTTCTTCATTTGCATTACCTGTTGCATCAATTGCATACCGATATTGATACCGGTAAGATAGGACTGATCGGTAGTGTCGCTATAAAGGACAGTTTCCATACCACGGACAACCTTGCTCATGTCCAAAGCGGGTTGTTCGGGATTAACAAGAGCCTGCTGTTTAACTGATTCGCTAACTCGTGCACCCATGAAATTACCGAGTGCCATAGAAAGAGAATCACCGGCAAGTTTTGCCTCTTCAGAATAATTGTTCTTTTTCGAACAGCTTGTAGCACCCATTACCAGAGCCGACAAGCACATTGCATAGACGATTTTTCTCATTTTATATAAAATATGTGATTTAATAAATATTTCTTTTAGAGTACTTTTAGAAGTTCAACATCGAAGATGAGAGTTGAATTTGGTCCGATTGTAGGTCCGGCGCCTTGAGGTCCATAGGCAAGGTTAGAAGGAATAAACAGGCGCCATTTTGCACCTTCTTTCATCAATTGCAGTGCCTCAACCCAACCCGGTATAACCTGGGTGACTCCGAAAGTAGCCGGAACACCACGCTCAACTGAAGAATCGAAGACAGTTCCGTCAATCAATTTACCGGTATAATGAACTTCGACTCTATCATCTCGACTTGGTGATTTACCGCTACCTTCCACAAGAACCTCATATTGAAGTCCGGTTGGAGTAGTCTTCACCTCGGCACGCTTTCCATTCTCTTTAAGGAAGGCCTCGCCAGCCTGTTTGTTTATTTCAGCCGACTTGGCAAGTTGTTCCTTTTGTTTTGCGTCAAGTTCAGTGAAAAATTTATTAATAATATCTTTTGCTTCGTTATAGGACATCTTTGGTTGGGAGCCATAGAAGACTGCAGCCACACCATCGGCAAAATCATTGACATTAATCTCCTGAATTCCAGAGTTTCGGAAATTATTACCCATACTCAATCCAAGAGCATAACTCAATTTGTCAAATGCCTGATCATTGTTTTCCATAATAATTTGAATTTAATGTTACTATACAATATAACAATTAAATGTCACGATTTGTTGAATCTTTTTCTTTCGTGTTCATCAAGAATGATTTTACGAAGTCTCAGATGTGTTGGTGTGACTTCGACGTATTCGTCTTCCTTGATATATTCCAGGGCTTCTTCAAGACTAAATACGACAGGAGGAATCAATTTCGCCTTTTCATCAGCTCCTGAAGCTCTCATGTTAGTAAGTTTCTTTGACTTGGTCACGTTAACAACTATGTCATTGTCCTTAGCGTTCTCCCCGACAACCTGACCGGCATAGACCTCTTCCTGCGGGAAAATGAAGAAACGTCCGCGGTCCTGAAGTTTATCGATAGCATAGGCATAGGCCGTTCCTGCTTCCATAGCTATCAGCGAACCGTTTGTTCGGCGTTCGATGTCACCTTTCCAGGGTTGGTATTCAAGGAACCGGTGGGCCATGATAGCTTCTCCAGCTGATGCTGTCAAAACATTATTTCGAAGTCCTATTATTCCACGCGATGGGATAACAAATTCAAGATGCACACGACCTCCGGCCTGAGCGTTCATTGAAGTGAGCTCTCCCTTGCGGCGGGTCACGAGGTCAATCATTTTAGAAGCATATTCCTCGGTCACGTTTATCGACAGAGCTTCAACCGGTTCATTTTTCACACCGTCGATTTCCTTTATGATCACCTGAGGCTGTCCGACCTGCAGTTCATATCCTTCTCGGCGCATAGTCTCGATAAGAATCGAAAGATGGAGCACTCCACGGCCATAAACAGTCCATGAATCTTCGGTAGCACCTTTTTCTACACGCAATGCGAGATTTCGGTCAAGTTCACGCATCAGTCGTTCGTAAATGTGTCGAGAAGTTACATATTTTCCTTCGCGACCGAAGAAGGGACTATCGTTAATGGTGAAGGTCATTGACATTGTAGGCTCATCGATAGAGATACGAGGCAATGGCTCAGGATTGTCAAGAGATGCGATTGTGTCGCCAATTTCAAATCCTTCAATACCAACAAGAGCACAGATGTCACCGCTTGAAACCTCCTTAACCTTCTTCCGGGTCATTCCCTCGAAAGTGTGAAGTTCCTTTATGCGCTGGCGCACCACTGATCCGTCACGTTTGCAAAGAGCTATATCCTGTCCTTCCCTTAGGGTTCCGCGATGAACGCGTCCGATAGCAATTCGTCCGACATAGGAAGAGAAGTCGAGAGAGGTTATAAGCATCTGGGGATCTCCTTCGTGGGTTTCGGGAGCCGGTATCTTCTCAATAATTGCATCGAGAACCGGTTTGATGTCACTTCCAGGATTTTTCCAGTCGTTAGACATCCATCCTTGCTTTGCCGACCCATACACTGTTGGAAAATCGAGTTGATCCTCAGTGGCATCGAGGCTAAACATAAGATCAAACACCTGTTCCTGAACCTCATCGGGTCGGCAGTTAGGTTTATCGACCTTATTGATAACCACAACGGGTTTGAGTCCCATCTGAATGGCCTTTTGTAACACGAAGCGAGTTTGAGGCATAGGACCTTCGAAGGCATCTACAAGGAGGAGACATCCATCGGCCATATTCAGTACTCTTTCTACCTCGCCACCGAAATCGGCGTGGCCGGGAGTATCGATGATATTAATTTTATATCCGTTGTAGTTGATCGACACGTTTTTCGAAAGGATTGTGATTCCACGTTCCCTCTCAAGGTCATTATTGTCGAGAATTAAATCACCGGTGTTTTCATTGTCGCGAAACAAGTGTCCGGCCATGAGCATTTTGTCGACCAAGGTTGTTTTACCATGGTCGACATGGGCAATAATGGCAACGTTTCTAATTTTCTGCATAAACAAAAGGGAATCTTTTTTACCTGATTGACTTCCTACTAAGCCTTTAGTAACTAAGCTTAAAAAGCGGGTGCAAAGGTAATTATTTTGCCATAAATCTCCAACAATTTCGACATAATAAATAACTCTAAGAAAGCAAGGTATTAAAAAGAGAATATTTTTTTTGACAGTCTAGAAAAAAAGGATTATTTTTGACAAAATCTGAATAATTGAAAATCAGTTCAGTTAAAAGAACTAATTAAACGCAAAACCGCTCGTCCCATGGAAGAGAATGACAAAATGACAAAAAACGAAGTGATAGAGGCTCTGCAAGCATTGAGTGTCAAGGACATAAACGAAATAGACTGGGACGAAGTCACTTCCTTGAAACAGAGATATTATGCTCTGCGTCGAGAAGAAACAACAGTTATAAACGACGAGGAAAAGGTTGATGGCGAAGAAGTAGAGATAGAAGTAGAAATAGACGAGACCGAACCTCAGTTTATATCTTTGGTAAACGAGTTAAAGGATAAGAGAGCCGAGTGGGTTGCCCAGAAGGAGGAGAAGATGCGCGATAATTTGAAAAGGAAACAGGAGATTATCGAGCAGATAGAATCATTAGCAAATGACACCGACAATGTCAACCGCTCATTCAATCAGTTCAAGGATTTGCAGCAAGAATTCAAGAACCTTGGTGAAGTTCCTCAAGAGAATCAAACCGAAACTTGGAAGAAATTCCAGGATGCGGTAGAACATTACTATGACCAGTTGAAAATCAACCAGGAATTGCGCGACTATGATTTCAAGAAGAACCTTGAGATCAAGCAATCGTTGGTAGAAAAGGCCGAGGCTTTGGCAAAACAGTTCATCAAGCCAATAGCCGAGAAAGTGGAGTCGGCTGCAGAAGAGGGATCAGAGATAGTGGAAGAACTGTCGGAAGAAGTGAAATCCGATATAATAGGAGCCTTCAAACAGCTTCAGGACCTTCATGATCAATGGAAGATAACCGGACCTGTTGCAAAAGAGCTCCGTGACACATTATGGGAAAAATTCCGTGAAGCGACAGTTGTCATCAACAAAGAATACCAGTCTTTCTTCGAGGAGCGTAAAGCCAACGAGAAAGTGAATGAAGATGCAAAGATAGCTTTATGTGAAAAAGTTGAGGCCATAGATCCGAGCACATTCAAAGGTGCCAACGACTGGGAGAAAGCTACCAAGATTGTAATCGAGGCTCAGAAAGAATGGAAGTCCACGGGTTTTGCGGCAAGAAAAGTGAATAATGCCCTATATGCTAGATTCCGCGGCGTTTGCGATGAATTCTTCCAGAAAAAGAGCGAATTTTTCCAAGATCTAAAAGCGTCACAGGCTGCAAATCTTGAGAAGAAAATACAGCTTACCGAAAAAGCCGAGAGTCTTCAGGACAGTACAGATTGGAACAAAACAGCAGCCGAGCTGACAAGACTTCAAAAAGAATGGAAAGAAGTTGGTCCGATAAACCGTAAACTCAGCGAGGTATATTGGACAAGATTCCATACCGCCTGTGACACATTCTTCAAACGCAGAAAAGAGAGTCAGTCAAACACACGCCAGGAAGAGAAAAACAACCTTCAACAAAAGAATGAAGTTATAGCAGCCTTAAAAGAGATTGCAGCAGGTGAAAAGAATGAGGACACCATAGTGAAGATTGGAGAACTCCAGAAGAAGTGGCGTTCAATTGGTTTCGTACCCTTCAAGGAAAAAGACAAAATCAATGATGCCTACGGAGAGATAATGGCTGAACTAAGAAAGAAATTCGACCTGAGTGGTTCTCAAGCGTCGATGGAGAAGTTTGAGAGCTCCATTGAAGATATGGGCGATGACAACAATAAACTTCAGAGAGAGCGTGACCGCCTATTCAGAGCTCTTGAAGGGAAACGTAGCGACCTGCAGACCTACGAAAACAATCTTGGCTTCTTCACATCAAAATCAAAGAATGGCGACGGCCTGGTCAGGGATGTAAAGCGTAAGATTGAGCTTATTAAGGGGGATATTCTTGAACTTGAGAAGAAAATATCGATCATTGACCAACGATTAGGTTGAGATACAAGACTATAGCTTTCAACGCCGTGAAAAATCACGGCGTTGAAATTATAAGAAATAATAAATGACTGCATCACAGAAGCTAAGGATTAATCAAACTTTACCACGAATAATCAAGCGAAGTTTTGACATCATATTATCATCAAGTGTCTTGATAATTTTAGCGGTGCCAGTCTACCTTCCCATAGCCATAGCCGTTAAACTGACCTCCAAAGGTCCTGTTTTCTTTCGACAAAAGCGGAGCGGTCGAAACGGCAAGACATTCGAAATTCTGAAATTCCGCAGCATGTTAGTAAACGACATCAGTGACAGTTCCCTGACCGAACCTAACGACAAACGGCTTACGAGGGTTGGTAAATTCCTCAGAAAGACAAGTTTAGATGAGATGCCCCAGTTCTTCAATGTACTCAAGGGTGAGATGTCGGTCGTTGGTCCGCGCCCCCATATGCTTTCGCAGGACACAAGATATAAGGAAATAATCTCAGAATATCATTTGCGTCATTTAGTAAAACCCGGCATAACAGGTTGGGCCCAAGCTAACGGATTTCGTGGTCCGACCACCCACATTTCTCAAATGGAAGAGAGAATTACCTATGACTTGGAATACATTAAAAATTACAATTTTCTTTGGGATATTCAAATAATAGGAAAGACATTTTATAACATTATCTTCACAAAAGAAAAAAACGCATTCTAAACATGAAGGTGCTTAACTATATAATAAAAACACTTCATTGGCTGGTGGTGGGTGCTTCGGCCGGTTTGATAGTTTATATCACACGCGAGACTTTAGACGGCATTTCTTTTTTGAATGACCACCAGTATCTGACATTCCAATTTTGGATGTGCATATTATTTTTAATCGATATCATCTTCGAGTTTATTGCCGCTCCCAAAAAGTGGAAATATATTGCCGGACACCTATTTTTCTTATTGATATCGATTCCTTATTTAAATTTAATCAGTTATTTTCACATACATCTTAGCAAAGAACTCGCCTATCTTGTCCATTTTATCCCGATGATCAGGGCTGGCTATGTTCTTTCGGTTGTCACTGGAGCTGTCACTACTTCTGACCGGATCAAGGGCTTGTTTCTCATATATACTATTCTGATGATATCCTCAATCTATTTTTGCAGTCTTATATTTTATATTGAGGAGCATCCTGTAAATCCCGGCGTCCCTGACTTTTGGGCTGCTTTATGGTGGGCAGTACTCGATTCAACGACAGTTGGCAGTAACATAAATTCCTATACAGGGACCGGTCAGGCTCTTGATGTAGTATTATCGGCAATGGGTCTTATACTTTTCCCATTGTTTACTGTTTACATCACCAATATTCTTAGCCGGGGAAAGGGCAAGTAAGAATCAATTTTTGTAATTTTGCAAAATATTCAGCGAAGCAAAAAAATGAAGATTGTCAGAACAGTCAAAGAACTGAAAAATCTTGTTTCTGAACACAAGAAAAACGGAAAATCAATCGGTTTGGTACCAACGATGGGTGCCTTACACGAAGGTCATCTCTCATTGATTTCCCGTTCAAGAAAAGAGAATGACGTGGTGGTAGTAAGCGTATTTGTCAATCCCACCCAGTTCAATAATAAGGAAGATTTGATAAAATATCCTCGAACCGAGAAAGAAGATCTTGAGAAACTCAAGTCGGAAGATGTGGATATAGCCTTTCTTCCTTCGGTAGAAGAGGTTTATCCCGAGGAAGACACACGCCAGTTTGATTTGGGAACCGTGGCCGAAGTGATGGAAGGAAAAATGAGACCAGGTCATTTTAATGGCGTTGCACAAATTGTCAGCAAACTTTTTGAATGGGCGGCTCCGACACGAGCCTATTTCGGAGAGAAGGATTTTCAACAAATCAGGGTAATAAAAAAGATGTCTCAGCTGGAAGGATTTGACATTACCATAGTTGAATGCCCCATAAAACGAGAGATTGACGGGTTGGCGATGAGCAGTCGCAACGTAAGGCTCACCCCTGAACAGCGCATGATAGCCCCGGAAATTCATCGAATTCTAACCGAAAGCGTTGAAGAAAAGAAGAGAGGATTGAAACCGGCAGATATCATTGACAATGTAATCAAGAAGATTAACGCTCATCCTTTCTTAGAAACCGAATATTACGAGATAGTCGATTCAGAAACTTTATTACCTGTAACAGATTTCAGCGTCTATAATGGCAACGAAAGTTATCCTGTTGGTTGCATCACAGTTTATTGTGGCGACGTCAGACTTATCGACAACATAAAATATCTTTGAAACATTTCCCATGTTCATAGAAGTATTAAAGTCAAAGATACATCGAGTCAGCGTCACCGACGCATGTCTTGACTACATAGGCAGTATCACTATCGACCAGGATTTGATGGATGCGGTTGATATCATTCCGGGCGAAAGGGTATATATTGTTAACAATAATAATGGAGAGCGCTTTGACACCTATGTCATAGCCGGAGATCGAGGCAGCGGAACTATCTGTCTCAACGGAGCAGCGGCACGTAAGGTTCAGAAAGGTGATATTGTAATCATACTTGCCTATGCTACAATGACTCCGGAAGAAGCGCGCGAACACAAACCCAAGATCATATTTCCCGACACATTAACCAATCGGCTCTAAAAAATATCCCGCCATGTTTGAAAATCTAAGCGAGAAACTAGAAAGAAGTTTAAAAATATTGAAAGGTCAAGGTCGCATTACTGAGATTAATGTGGCCGAAACATTAAAGGAGATACGTCGGTCACTTCTTGATGCCGACGTGAACTTTAAGGTAGCTAAAAGCTTTACTGATGAAGTAAAAGCCAAAGCATTGGGACAAAATGTGATAAATGCAGTCCAGCCCGGTCAGTTAATGATAAAGATAGTTCATGATGAGCTGTCAAAACTGATGGGAAGTGAAGCTGCTCCGCTGAATCTTTCAGGAAATCCGACAGTGATTCTGATGTCGGGTCTTCAAGGTTCAGGTAAGACTACATTTAGCGGCAAACTAGCAAAAAAGCTCAAGAGCGAGAAGGGAAAACATCCGTTATTGGTGGCCTGTGACGTTTATCGACCGGCAGCGATCGATCAGCTCAAGATATTGGGAGAACAGATAGAAGTTCCGGTTTATTCAGAAGAAGGCAATAAGAATCCAATTGAAATAGCGAAAAACGGTATTGCCCATGCCAAAGCAAATCATTACGACCTGGTAATAATTGACACTGCGGGTCGATTGGCGGTAGACGAACAGATGATGGACGAAATTGAGTCCATCAAAAATGCGGTTAAACCCCAAGAGACACTGTTTGTTGTTGATTCCATGACAGGACAGGATGCTGTTAACACAGCTTTCGAGTTTAATAAAAGACTTGATTTCGACGGGGTCATTCTGACAAAACTTGACGGTGACACACGCGGTGGTGCTGCTATATCAATCAGGACAGTTGTTGACAAACCGATTAAATTTGTTGGAACCGGCGAAAAACTTGATGCTATAGATGTTTTCCATCCAACTCGAATGGCCGACCGTATACTCGGTCGCGGGGATATAGTTTCTTTCGTTGAAAAGGCTCAACAACAATTTGACGAGAAAGAAGCTTTGGCAATTCAACGGAAACTTGCCAAGAACCAATTCAATTTCAACGATTTTCTATCGCAGATCAATCAGATTAAAAAGATGGGAAATCTGAAGGATTTGGCTTCGATGATTCCAGGAGTTGGCAAAGCGTTGAAAGATGTAGAGATAGAGGATGATGCATTCAAAGGAATTGAAGCCATCATATACTCTATGACAAATGAAGAGCGAGAAAACCCCGGCATCATCAATGCAAGCAGAAAACAAAGAATTGCAAAAGGTTCAGGGACCACCCTTCAAGAGGTGAACCGTTTACTAAAACAATTTGATGATGCGAGAAAAATGATGAGAGCTGCCGCCACAATGAAAAATCCAATGCAAATGATGCGTGGAATGCGTCGACGTTAAAAATACTCAGAGCATGACAATAATAGACGGCAAAAAGACTTCGGTCGACATAAAGAAAGAAATTTCGGAAGAAACAGCGAAATTTGTTGGTCAAGGAATCAGGGCACCCCATTTGGTTGCGATATTGGTGGGTCATGACGGAGGGAGCGAGACCTATGTCAGTGCCAAAATGAATGCCTGCAAAGAATGTGGCTTCAAATCGTCTTTGATACGTTTCGAAGCCGATTTGAAGGAGGAGGAATTGACTGATTGCATTAGGTCGTTGAATAACGACGAAACGGTTGACGGTTTTATTGTCCAGCTACCGTTGCCAAAACACATAGATACTCAAAAAGTTCTTGATTTGGTAGATCCCGATAAAGATGTCGATGGCTTTCATCCTGTCAATCTTGGACGTTTGATGGTGGGTTTGCCATGTTTTGCACCGGCAACCCCGGCAGGTATTTTAGAGCTGCTCAAAAGATATGACATCGAGACAAAGGGGAAGAGATGTGTGATACTTGGCCGAAGCAACATAGTCGGCAAACCGTTGGCAGTAATGATGATGCAGAAAAACAACCCGGGAGATTCAACTGTTACGGTTTGTCATAGTGGAACTGAGAATCTGGCAGACATCAGTCGTGAAGCCGACATTTTGGTTGCCGCCATCGGTGTTCCCGGATTTGTTAAGGGAGATATGGTCAAAGAAGGTGCGACCGTTATTGACGTTGGAACGACACGAGTCAAAGATGACACAAAGAAAAGCGGTTTCCGTTTATGTGGAGACGTTTCATTCGATGAAGTTGCGCCGAAATGCAGTCACATCACTCCTGTTCCCGGCGGCGTCGGTCCTATGACAATAGTATCTTTGCTTTCCAATACTCTTAAGGCTTACAAAACCCGATTCAATTTACATTAACTTTTCAAGATGTATCAGTTCTCCCCTTCTTCGACAAATGACGAGCGCTTAATTACCAGCGTGACTGAGGCCATTTCTCAGGGGATAACATGGATTGAATTACAAGGAGATGTAAGCGACCACGTATATGCCGAAGTTGAAAAGGAATGTAAAAAGTACGGAATCATTTTAACCTTGACCGATGCCAGACAACGACTTGAAGAAAAAAAATTCCACGGTGTGTTGATTCAGGTTACCGACATTTATAAAATAGAAGAAATCAGAGAAAACCTTGGGGGTCATCCCATTATTGGAGTATTGTTTGGCAGGAACGATTCTAAACCTAATCTTAATCATCTGGATATAGATTATATAGCCTTCGATTTCGAGAATAAGAAGGAGGCATTGGATTTTATCGGGGAAACAGGGGAAAAATATAGATTTCCAATTGTAGCTCGTGGTTTTGACATATCATCGGAATTATCGGAAGAATTATTGAAAGCAGGTTACAATGGCATTTGCAAACGCAGTCGGGTATGAAAAACAGCCTATACGGAAAGATTGCGCTTCCTGTTTTGATTGGCATTGTAGTAGCCATCTTTCTGTTTAATAAGGATTTCGAAATAGACAATCTGAAAGAAATCAAGATAAACGCTACAAGTTTTATTGGTTTCGGTTTGGCTTTGTTTGCAATTGCAATGAGAGAGAGTGGAATGGCTTTTAGGTTCAAAATTCTAACCGATGGTAAATTAAACTTGAAGAAGTCTTTCAGAACGACATTTCTTTGTGAATTCACCTCGGCAATAACCCCATCTTCGGTTGGAGGAAGTGCTCTGAGTATGGTTTTTATGCATCGTGAGGGAATCTCTTTAGGAAAATCTACCACTCTGACATTTACGATTTTATTTCTTGACATGTTGTTTTTCACAGTAGCAAGCCCTTTGATTGTAATATGCAGTCCTTCCGGAGAAATATTCCGTTTTGCCACACAAAGTCTCAATCACAGTATCAGAGCACTTTTTTGGGTTGCTTATGGTGGAATTGTTGCAATAACGTTAATTCTTCTACTGGGAATTTTTCTTTTACCGACAGGTTTCAGGAAATTGCTCGACAGGATAGGGAAATGGAAGCGAATGAAAAAATGGAAAGATAAACTGGAAGAATTGAGCCATAATATGCTTACAACTTCAATCGAGCTAAAGAACAAACGAATTGTTTGGTGGGTACAAGCATTTGGTGTAACGGTTCTCAGTTGGATCGGACGTTTTCTTGTTGTGAACGGTTTATTCCTAGCACTGGTTCCTGAGGTTTCTCAATGGACCGTGTTTGCCCGTCAGATTGTGGTTTGGGCGCTTCTGATGTTCAGTCCGACTCCCGGAGGAAGCGGGGTCAGCGAATGGCTATTCGACAAATATTACGGTGATTTGATTGGAGGGAACGGCATTGTAATGGTAATGGCAATTCTTTGGAGAATATTGACTTATTATATTTACCTGTTTATAGGATTATTCTTTCTTCCATGGTTCTTTAGAAAGCAGAAATTAGAAAACAATGATATTATTTCCTAACGCAAAAATTAACATAGGGTTGGATGTGACCCATAAAAGATCCGATGGCTATCATGAACTTTCGACGGTTATGGTACCGGTTCCATTATATGATATTTTGGAAATAGTGGACTGTGGTGGAAATAGTGGAGAAACATTCCTCTTCGTCTCGGGAAACAATGTAAATTGTCCGACGGAGAAAAACCTTGTATTTCGTGCAGCCTCCTTATTGAGAGAAGAATATGGTTTTAAAAACAAAATAGAAATTTATCTGCGCAAAATCATCCCCGATGGTGCCGGCATGGGAGGTGGAAGTTCCGATGCAGCTTTTACGCTGAAAGGTATAAATGAAATTCTGTCGCTTTCTATCCCGGACGAAAGACTGAAAGAAATTGCAAGCCGAATAGGAGCCGACTGTCCTTTTTTTATTAAGAATGTACCCCAACTAGCCAAAGGGATTGGAGAAAAATTGACACCAATAAAGATTCCCGAACTGTCAGGTAAGAACATAATCATAATAAAACCCCCTCAAACAATATCGACTAAAGAAGCCTATTCCAATATTCGCCCTTTTATTCCGGAAATAGATTTGGGATTACTCATACAAGAACCTCTGAACAGGTGGTCGGGGTTGATAAAGAACGACTTTGAGGAAGTGATTTTCAAATTTCACCCTGCTTTAAAAGAAATAAAAGACGAGCTCAGAGATCAAGGCGCCATTTATGGTTCAATGACAGGCTCGGGATCGGCATTCTATGGCATATTCCCGGAAAATACTGACAATTTGACAGAAAAATTCAAATTAAAATTACCAGGAGATTATAAGTTTTATGAAGGCACATTGAAATTTTGAACGTTATTGGATAAAAAATTGTTATTTATACAAAGAGCCGATAAAGTGGTCGGAAATTTGTTATAATATTAAAAAAACATAAAGATGAGTAAAAATAAAAAAAATAACTTCCGTTCCGATACCGACAATGAGGAGCAGCAAGTTAACGACGAGATATTAGAACAGGATGGTTCAAAAGCCGAAGAAAGTTCTGAAACAGGAGATGTAATAGATGATGTAATCGACGAGCCCGAGAACGAAATAGAAGCCCTGAAGAATCTTCTTCAGAAGAAAGAGGAAGAAATAGAAAAAGAAAAGAAAGATTATTTGTTCCTTATGGCCGATTTCGATAATTTCCGCAAGCGAACTCTTAAAGAGAAAAGTGAGATTATCAGAAATGGGTCGGAGAATGTTCTTAAAGGTCTTCTCCCAATTGTAGATGACTTTGAAAGAGGATTGGAGGCTTCAAAGACATCGGATGATTCAAGTGCCGTAAAAGAAGGCATGGAGTTGATATACAATAAGTTTATAAAATTCCTAGAACAGAATGGTGTCAAAGTGATGGAGACAAATGGTCAAGAATTTGACCCAGATCGTCACGAGGCCATTACTACCCTTCCGGTCGACGATGAAGAAAAAAAGAATAAAATTGTTGATACCGTTAGTAAAGGTTATACATTGAACGATAAAGTTCTTCGCCACGCAAAAGTTGTCGTTGGCAACTAATAAAGATAAAACTATACTCAAAGAATCCGTTAGCAATGGCCGCCAAAAGAGATTATTATGAGGTGCTGGGCGTTTCGAAATCAGCAACCCCTGAAGAAATAAAAAAAGCCTATCGCAAGATGGCTATAAAATATCACCCCGACAAGAACCCGGGTGATAAAGCTGCTGAAGAGAAATTCAAGGAAGCAGCTGAAGCCTATGATGTGTTGAGTAATGAAGAAAAGAAGAAACTTTACGATCAATACGGTCACAATATGGGTCCCATGGGAGGAGCAGGCGGCAGTGGCTTTGGTGGCTTCGGAGGTTTCTCGGCTGGCGGATTCTCAATGGAGGATATCTTTGCTCAGTTCGGTGACATTTTCGGTGGTCACGACCGAGGAAATCCTTGGGGAGGTGCCACAGGTGGTCCCGGAAGAACTCGTCGCGGCGCTCGCAAACCGGCAAGAAAAGGTGGCGACATACGTGTCAGGGTAAAATTGACTCTGGAGGAAATTGCAAAGGGAACAACAAAGAAACTGAAGATTCCAACCCTTGTAAAGTGTGAATATTGTAACGGAACAGGAGCTAAAGACGGTACAGCTTTCCATACGTGTCCATCATGTCAGGGACATGGTACAGTTATAACCACACAGAATCTCGGCTTCACCTCCTATCAACAGGAAGTAGTTTGTCCCGAATGTGACGGAGAAGGAAAGGTAATATCGGCCACATGTCCTCATTGCTCGGGCCAAGGTGTGAAGAAAGTAGAAGAAGTGGTTAGCTTCAACATTCCTGCCGGTGTCCAGGACGGAATGACGTTGACAGTGAGAGGCAAAGGTAATGCGGCAAGGAATGCAACAGCAAACGGTGATCTTCTGGTTGTCATTGAAGAACAGAAACATCCCGAGCTTATAAGAGATGGCAATGATGTCATATATAACCTAATGCTTGACATTCCAACCGCTACATTAGGAGGCTCGGTAGAAGTTCCAACAATCAGCGGACGAGCCCGATTAAAGATAGCTCCCGGAACCCAACCTGGTAAAGTCCTAAGAATGAGAGGGAAGGGTCTTCCTTCTACAGAGGGTTACGGCACAGGCGACGAGTTAATAAATGTCATGGTTTATATTCCTGAGAATCTTACCGAGAAAGAAAAAGCGGCCTTTGAGAGCTTAAAGGAAGAACCAAACATAAAACCGACGGAATCGGTAAAGACACGTTTATTCAGCAAACTACGCCACATATTTGAAAACCAGGGAAGCGCTCAGCAATAAAAACAAGTGAGTCTTAAACTTCTGTCACTAATACTGTTCATAACAACGTTTACTCTTTTACAGGGACAAACGGTCGATTTAAACAGAACGACCGATGTCCCTTTGACGTCTTCAACGGTAACTCTCGTAAATGATTTCCTGAACAGTTATGATATTGTTCCGGCCGCAGGAATGGAACAACTGGATGAAACGACAGAACGATCAGAGATAATCGAGGAGTTATTGGACTATGCCGAAAGTTTTCTGGGAACAGGATATCGGAGGGGAGGCAAAACGCCCAACGGATTCGATTGTTCAGGATTCACAGGATATGTTTTCAAAGAATTCGGCTACAATTTGAATTCCGACAGCCGAAGTCAGTTTCTACAGGGTGAAATCATCGAAAACACTGTAGAGGCGGAACCGGGTGACCTGGTATTTTTTTCGGGTAGCAGGGGTGGATCTACAATTGGGCACGTAGGAATAGTTGTAGAATCCCATCCTCTGACAGGAGAACTTCTTTTCATTCATTCGGCCGTTGGTGGCGGAATCAAAATAGATTCCTCATTTGCTCCCTACTACGCTAATCGATTTAAAGGCCTAAGAAGAATAATTAAATAAAATTGCCCGTCATGGAAAACGATCACGATAGAATTCTTCGGTTACGTAAAGAAATAAATGGTCACAATCATAGCTATTACGTCGAGAACTCCCCAACTATAACCGACAGGGAATTTGACATATTAGTAAAGGAGCTTGAAGCACTTGAAGCCAAACATCCCGAATTATATGATCCCTACTCTCCTACCCAACGGGTTGGATCAGATTTGGCTAAAGAATTTGAAAAAGCGGCTCACATTTATCCGATGCTTTCCTTGGGGAACACCTATGATATCCCCGATGTAGATGCGTTTTTAACAAGGGTTAAAGACTCTCTGGAAGGAGAGGCATTCACAATTGTGGGGGAATTGAAATATGACGGAACATCAATCTCCCTAATATATGAAAATGGACGCCTGGTCAGAGCTGTTACAAGAGGTGACGGAGAAAAAGGTGACATTGTTACTGAAAATGTCAAAACGATAAAGAGCATTCCCTTGGTTTTAAACGGTGACAACTGGCCACGTGAATTTGAGATTCGCGGTGAAATAGTTATGCCATGGAAAGAATTTGACCGGTTAAACGAAGAGCGAGCATTTAACGAGGAACCTTTATTTGCAAATCCACGCAATGCAGCTTCAGGAACATTAAAAATGCTGGATTCTAAGGAAGTTGCCCGTCGTGGCTTGGATGCTTATTTTTATTATATATTGGGACCCGGTTTGCCGTTTGACAATCATTACGACAACATGATGGCGGTGAAATCATGGGGATTTAAGGTATCGGAACACATGACCTGCATTGATTCAATCGAGGAAGTGGATAATTTCATCAATTATTGGGACATTGAAAGAAAGAAACTGCCGGTTGCAACCGATGGATTGGTTTTCAAGATAAATTCTCTTCGTCAACAGCTGAATCTAGGTTTCACGGCCAAGTCACCACGTTGGGCTATAGCCTATAAATTTGCTGCTGAACGTGCTTTAACTGAGCTACGTTTTGTTTCTTTCGAGGTAGGACGCATGGGACTAGTTACACCGGTTTCTAATCTCGAGCCAGTTCTTCTTTCAGGAACGATAGTAAAGAGAGCTTCTCTTCACAACGAAGATATCATGAACAAGCTGGACATTCATGAACACGATATGCTTTGGGTTGAGAAAGGAGGTGAAATCATACCGAAAATAACGGGAGTTGACACCGCACAAAGAAAACCTGACGCAAATAAAGTTCATTTTGTCACTCATTGTCCGTCATGTGGGACGAAACTTGTGAGAGTCGAAGGTGAAGCGGCGTGGGTTTGTCCTAACAAATATGGTTGCGCACCTCAGATCGCCGGAAGAATAGAACATTTCGTTGGACGTCGCATGATGAATATCGACGGCATCGGAGAGGAACTTGCAACACAATTGATGGAATCGGGCTTGGTAACTACTATTGCCGACATTTATGACCTGACGTTGGAAAAACTCCTTACACTGGAAGGAATAGCCAACAAAGGTGCTGAAAAGATTCTGGAAGGAATTCGTTCAAGTCTTTCGGTTCCCTTCGATCGTGTAGTATATGCTTTATCAATACCGTTCGTTGGTGAAACTGTAGCTAAAAAATTGGCAAAAGCGGTAGTGAACATTGATAATTTGATGAATGCTTCTCATGAGGAACTCGAAGCTATTCCCGACATCGGTCCACGAATAGCCGACAGCATAATTGATTACTTTAAGAGTTCGATAAACCGTGAGAATATCGAGCGCCTTCGAGTCGCCGGAGTTCAAATGTCACTTCCTGAAGAAACATTAACTCCATCGGGAGATGTGTTCTTGGGCAAAACTATAGTTATTAGCGGCACCTTCTCACATCATTCACGCGATGAATATAAAACAATAATAGAACAAAACGGAGGAAAAAATGCAGGATCGGTGTCGAAGAAAACCGATTTCATACTTGCTGGGGAAAACATGGGTCCTGCAAAACTTGAAAAGGCACAACAACTGGGAATTCCTGTCATTGATGAAAAGACGTTCCTTTCGATGCTACCTTAAATTAGAAGCAAAAAACATTAATAATTATCAGAACTAACGAAGAAAATTATATAAAAATATTATCTTTGCATCGAATTCAATCAACGATATTAATTCTAACACGTTTATAAGTTTTTCTATCGTAAGAGTTGATTGAATATCGATTCCCCCAAAACTTTAAATAATGGATTACAAATTTGATGATCTTTCATCATTGGACCTTGAAAACCTGCGTCCAATAGCTACAGCTTTAGGAATTAAAAAACCTTCGAGCGAAAAAGAAAACCTAATTTTCCAAATTCTTGACAAACAGGCTGAGGATGCTGCATCAAAACCTGAAAATCAGATCAAGAAACGTGGAAGAAAGAAAAAATCAACTGCTTCAGAAGGTCAGCAAACATCTGAGATAAAACCCACAGAAACAAATACGCCGGCGACTCAGCCGAAGTCAGATACAACTAAATCTGAACAACCTCAGGAAAAGAGGAAAAAGGGTCGTCCCAAAGGGAGTTCAACAAAGGCAAGAATCACAGAAGCGACCGAGGGTTTGGTAGTTAACGAACTCCCCAAACCGGTCAAACAAAATAACGTCGAAAAAACGGCTCCACAATCTGAGGTTTCTCCGGTGGTTGATAAACCTCAGGAGGAAAGAAAACCTTCCTTCAACAAAGCCATAAGTTCGGGATTGATTCTTAAACGCCGGAAAACGGCTGAACCAGAAGCTACTCCTGCATCAAGTCATCCCGTTGATTCTGCTATTGTCGCTAACGCGGTGAAGGATAGCGAATCAAAAAAAGAAGAATCTTTCCAACCGAATGGTGTAACTGAAACGACAAAATCAGAGAAGACCGACACACCTTCATCAAATCTTTCTGATTTCTTTCCTCATGTTGATAAGCAAAGATTTGCTCAACGTCGTGAGAACGAAAGAAATGACAGAAACGAACGTCAGCCACAGTCTCAACCTCAGTCACAACCAAAACCACGTTATGACCAGCCAATAGTCATTCAGGAACCCGGGTTGGTTCAACAACAGGGAAAGAAGAAGAAACACCAGGAGCAACGTTCGGAATTCGATTTTAACGGCTTGATTGAAACTTCAGGAGTTCTAGAAATTATGCCTGAAGGGCATGGATTCCTAAGGTCGGCCGATTACAATTATATGCCTTCCCCCGATGACATCCTGGTTTCTCGCGAACAAATTAAAATGACAGGTTTAAAAACCGGCGATGTTGTTGAATGCACGATTAGAGCGCCGCGGGAAAATGAGAAATATTTCCCGATGGCCAAAGTCCTAAGAGTTAACGGTCATAGTCCTGAGTTCATTCGTGACCGAGTTCCTTTTGATCATCTGACCCCTCTTTTCCCTGATGAAAAATTCGATTTGACTTCGGGCAAGACATGTAATATTTCTACACGTGTAGTTGACATGTTCTCTCCTATCGGTAAAGGTCAGCGAGGCCTTATTGTGGCACCCCCCAAGACCGGTAAAACCATTTTACTTAAGGATATAGCCAATGCGATTGCCGAGAATCATCCCGAAACGTATATAATGATTCTTTTAATAGACGAACGCCCTGAAGAAGTTACCGACATGAGTCGGAGTGTTAATGCCGAAGTGATTGCTTCAACATTTGACGAACCGGCAGAGCGACATGTTAGAATTGCAAATATTGTTTTGGAAAAAGCCAAACGAATGGTTGAGAGTGGCCATGATGTTGTCATACTTCTAGACTCCATAACACGTTTGGCGCGCGCCTACAACACGGTTACTCCGGCATCCAGCAAGATTCTTTCAGGTGGTGTAGATGCGAATGCGCTTCAGAAGCCTAAAAGATTCTTCGGTGCAGCCCGTAACATAGAAGGAGGCGGTTCATTAACTATAATAGCTACAGCATTGACCGAGACCAGTTCAAAAATGGACGAGGTCATCTTCGAAGAATTCAAGGGCACCGGCAACATGGAGCTACAGCTCGACCGCAAACTCTCGAATAAGCGCATATTCCCGGCTGTTGATATCCAAGCTTCCAGCACACGTCGTGACGACTTGCTCATGAGACCGGAGACACAAAACAGAATGTGGGTTCTCAGAAGATTCCTCAGTGACCGCAATTCGGTTGAGGCGATGGAGTTCATGAAAGAAAGAATGGAAAGGACTCGCGACAATGATGAATTGCTAAGAACTATGAACGAATAATTTCGAGTGGCAACTCAAGGTTCTCTAAAAACAAATGCCTGTCGTCTCCTCGACAAAGCAGGAATTGCCTATGAACTCATTCCTTACGAGGTTGATGAAAACAATCTTGCAGCCTATCATGTGGCGGATCAGTTAGGGGAAGATATTGAAAGGGTTTTCAAAACGTTGATTCTTCACGGGGAACGAGTCGGATACATTGTTGCTGTAGTTCCAGGTGACATGGAAGTTGATTTGAAACTTGCCGCCAAAGCGTGTGGAGCGAAAAAAATCGAGATGATACCGATGAAAGACCTTCTGAACGTGACAGGCTACATTCGCGGCGGCTGTTCTCCCATTGGGATGAAGAAAAGATATCCGACTTTTTTTCATCATACAATCACTGATTTCGACTCTGTCTATGTAAGTGCAGGTCAAAGAGGTCTCCAGCTAAAAATATCACCTATCGATATAATAAAATATACCGGAGGTACTGTAACAGATATTGCCCAGAAAATGTCATGAATACATATGGAAAGATATTTAGACTGACAACCTTTGGTGAATCCCACGGGATTGCTCTCGGGGGCGTGATTGATGGCGTCCCTTCAGATATTGAAATAGATCAGGAGGAAATACAGAACGAACTCGACCGGCGTCGCCCCGGACAAAGCAGTATCGTGACTAATCGCCAAGAGAGTGACAAAGTTGAATTTTTGTCAGGATTGTTTGAAGGCAAAACTACGGGAACACCAATCGGATTCATAATAAGGAATCATGACCACCATTCGAGTGATTACGACAATCTAAAGGAAACATTCCGTCCCAGTCATGCCGATTACACTTATCAGACTAAGTATGGAATACGAGATTATCGTGGTGGAGGTCGATCTTCAGCTCGTGAAACGGCATCAAGAGTTGTTGGAGGGGCGATTGCCAAGCAAATTCTGAAAGAATTTGGAATCTCGACATTCGCATTTACGTCTAAAGTCGGAACCATTGGGCTTCCAACTGATTTTTCTGTTTGTGACGTTGACCCGAAGACAATAGAAGCCAATATTGTCAGATGCCCTGATGAAATCACAGCAGAAAGAATGATTTGTGAGATAGAAGCTGTTAAAAAGATTGGTGACACGATAGGCGGTGTGATCACAGGAGTCATCAAAGGGTTACCTGTTGGATTAGGAGAACCAGTGTTTGACAAACTTCAGGCAATGCTTGCGGCCGGGATGATGTCAATAAATGCGGCAAAAGGCTTTGAATATGGAATGGGCTTCAATGGCTGTTCTAATAAAGGAAGTGAGATGATTGACCATTTCACCACAAGAGATGGACAAATCGGAACTGTCACGAATAATTCAGGAGGTATACAAGGAGGGATTTCCAATGGAGAAGATATAGTCTTTCGTGTAGCTTTTAAACCGGTTGCAACGCTACTGATGGAGACTGAAGGAATTACGTTAGATGGTAGATTACAAAAACTCAAGGTCAAAGGTCGCCATGATCCGTGCGTATTGCCTCGTGCAGTTCCTATAGTGGAAGCCATGGCTGCAATGACTATTCTGGACTCACTATTACTAGGACGTGCCACAGGAAAAATCCTATAAGACCTACGGAGAACTGATCTCGGAACGCTTTCCGTGGAAAATGCAAAAGCTGGCTATAAATGCCGGCTTTTCATGTCCGAATCGCGATGGAACAATCGGAACAGGGGGTTGTAGCTATTGCAACAATCAATCCTTCGTTCCAAGTTATTGTGTTCCGACTGACTCGGTCACAAAACAATTGGAAAAAGGGAAGCAGTTTTTTGGGAAGAAATACCCCAACATGCACTATCTTGCTTATTTCCAGGCCTATACTTCAACCCATTCAAAAGATCGTTCACATCTCGTTTCTTTATATGAAGAAGCATTGAAGGTTGACAAAATAGAGGGAATAATCATCTCAACACGTCCTGATTGCGTTGATATCAATCTTCTCGATACACTAAAGAAACTGGAAGAAACGGGGAAACGGGTCATGTTTGAAATTGGAGTCGAAACAACACATGACATCACCCTTAGTCGAACCAACCGTGGACATTCCTGGAAAGTAGCGAGAGAAAGTATCAGGCTGGTTCGTAGTTACGGATTTGACGTTTGTGTTCATCTTATTATGGGAATGCCCGGAGAAACAAAAGAAGACATGAGACTGACGGTCGAACGAATATGTAAGGAACCGATTACTTCACTAAAGCTCCATCAAATGCAGATTTTAGAAGGAACACCACTCGCCAGTCAATGGAGAAAAGAAACCGACCACTGCTATTTATTCAGCGCCGAAGAATACATTGAGTTCTGCAGGGAATTAATAGATTTAATTCCCAAAAACATTGCTATAGAACGTTTCACTTCGTCGGCCCCAGATAATCTTCTTCTGGCACCTAGATGGGGATTGAAAAACTATGAATTCACCAATCTGCTTGACGGAGTACTGAATAATCAATAAAACAATGTCCCGTTCACTGATTCAGGTGAACGGGACATTTTAAATATATATCTTAAACCTATTGATTAGCGTAGGATAAGATTGTGGGAGACTCTACATCTACCCCGAATTCACGGGCGCGTTCCAGAATAGCACGAGCCAACTTTGGCTTCAGGTCTTCAGGACAATATCTGAAATAGGCCTCGGCTGCTCTAACGTGGGCTGCATCGGGCATTGGATACTCTCTTCTTTCGGGCAGTCCGAAAACACTATCAGGGAGGTCCTTTCTCTCATCATAGGAAATTACGTCGTTCATAATCTTTTTCTTTTGGGTTAATCTTTATAAATATAACAATCCAGAAAGAAATTTTATCATGGGTTTATACATTTTTTAATAACTTTGTAAGGACAGTTATGAAACTCTTTACGACTCAAGAGATAAAATCCATTCTGAACGAGACACTCAAAAATGAGGGCCTTACTATCGCCGATTATATCGAAAGATCGGCATTAGGGATTGCTGCAGAAATCAAACGTCGATGGAAAATCGACAAAAGAATTTTTATATATGCAGGTCCCTATGAGAATGGAGCCTTATCACTTGCGACGGCAAAGGTCCTGCATAAGGAAGGATATCAGATAAATATTATCCTGTTCAATGTGCCATCGGATCCAATTAATGAAGAGTGTCGACGTCAACGGGACCAGTTGCTGAACTCGGGTTTCCTCCGAGAGAATCTCAAAGAGATTGTCAAAGATTATCGTCGTCCTGAAATAACGGAACAAGACTTGATTATTGACGGAATCTTCGGTTCAGAATTAAACAGATCACTTGAAGCTGCCTATACACTGATTATCGAGCAGATCAACTCAATGGGAGCCGAAGTTATTTCACTGGATGTTCCTTCGGGCATGAGCGGTGATTTCAATCCTAAACTTGTCCCAAAGAAATGTATCAAATCTAATCTGACACTTTCGATACAATTTCCCCATCTTGTTTTCTTCCTCCCCGGTTCGCAATATAATATTTCGGAATGGAAAGTAATTGACATCGGATTATCAACGAAAGCTGCCAACACAGCGTCATTCAAATATCTTCTGATTGGACGTCGTGAAGTAACAAGAACACTTCCTGAAAGAAACCCCTATTCTTCAAAGGCTGATTACGGCACGGGAATAATATATGCGGGAAGTTATGGCATGATAGGAGCGGCAGTCATGGCGGCTCTAGGCGCACTTAGATCAGGGATTGGAAAATTAACTGTCAGCACTCCTATTTGTGGATTCCCAATTGTACAGTCGTCGGTTCCCGAAGCTTTATATAAATATACTGAAAATAAAGATGTGATTTCTCGCATCAACCCTCGACACAATTATGATTCAGTGGCCATAGGCCCCGGTATTTCCACTCATGAAGTAACGGTGAACGCGCTTGAAGAATTCCTGTCGGGTTATCAGCGCCCGGTAATCCTGGATGCGGACGCCTTGAATTGCATTGCACGTAAACCCGTACTCCTAAATAAATTGGCTCCCATGTCGATTCTGACTCCCCATGCCGGAGAATTTGATCGACTCTTTGGAGAACATGCCAACGGAGACAGCCGAATACTCAAGAGCATTGAAATGAGTCGGACCTACAATATCATAATTATTCTTAAAGGTCACCACACGGTAATTACTCTTCCTGACGGAAAAATTATGATAAATTCTACTGGAACGCCGGCTCTTGCAACTCCAGGAAGCGGAGATGTTTTAACCGGCATACTCACCTCGATGTTGGCGCAACTCAAAGATCCTGTTTTGTCAGCGATGACAGGTGTTTATCTCCACGGACGCGCCGGAGAACTTGCTGAAGAAGAACTCGGAAGCTATGGAGTCCTTGCTTCCGATATATCTAAATTTACGGCGAAAGCCATAAAAGAAATTTTGGATTCATGAATATCACGAAACCCATCATAATAAGCTTAGCGCTGATAACAGGTTTCTCAGTTCACTCTCAAACGACTCAAAAGTTATCGGCAACCAAGGCAAACGATTTTGCATTAATCTACAGTTTGCCCGAAACAGTCATTGACATTACTATAGTAAGTCGGAAAACAGTTCAAGAACCGGGAGAGTTCTATCAATATGCAAAAAGGATACTTAACGCCGACAATCCTATCAGTTCTTCATCAGTTTCTTATAGTATCGATAAAGTCATTATATCTACCCATGGTGAGCCTAACAAAGATGAACGGTATGCGGTAAAATTCAGTTCAGGTTCCACACCCTTTATATTACTTTCTCCAGACAACATACCTTTGGCTGTAAACACCGAAGATATTTATGAAACAGTGAAAGTCGAGACTCCTGAACCTGAGACAGCTGAGCCGACTCCTCTTCAGAATGCTGCAGCCCAGCAAGTGATGAACGAGGATATGCTTAGAAGCACAACACCCTTGAAGAAAGCTCAAGCGGCCGCCGAGAATTTATACGCAATTAGAGAAAGCCGCAGTGAATTATTGACAGGGCAGGCCGAGCAAATGCCACCCGATGGCCAGGCGATGCAGTTAATACTTGACAACTTGAATGCCCAGGAAGCTGCTTTGACTGCAATGTTCATGGGTACCACCCAAACTTCTACGCAGGTTACTCACTTCACATATATTCCCAAGAGCGCAGACCGACAGGTCAATGGTTATGTAATAGCACGCCTTTCTCAACTCGATGGAATTGTGGACGCCGATGATCTATCGGGAGAGCCCATTAGAATTGATTATAAAGTGACTCAGCAAGGAGAGATGCCTAAAAATGATAAAGGAGTAGAACTCTCTTTCCCCAAAAACGGATTTGCCTATTGCATTCCCGGAAAAGCTGAAATAAAAGTTTCCTACGAAGGAACCACTTTAGCCCAGAAATCGTTGAATGTTGCCCAAGCCGGTGTAATCTACGGACTCGCTCCAAATAGCTTTACCGACAAAAAATCACCGATGTATCTTATTTTCGACCCATCGACAGGAGCGGCGGTGGAAATCGGAGCGGTAAAATAAACGAATAATATAAAATAGTTCAATAAATCCAATACCAATCACTAACATGTTCATAGACACAGAAAAAGGCAGCCGACTTTATTTATTCTCAATAGTGTTGGTTGCAATATTAGGCGGTTTGCTCTTCGGATATGACACAGCGGTCATATCAGGAGCTGAAAAAGGCTTGCAGGCTTATTTTCTAGGAGCTAAGGATTTTGTCTACACCGATTATATTCACGGCATCACTTCGTCAAGCGCCCTTCTGGGATGTATACTGGGATCAGCCCTATCGGGATGGTTTGCAACATCTCTTGGGCGAAAGAAGACATTGATTATCGCCGGCTTCTTCTTCTTCATCTCAGCTTTGGGTAGTTACTATCCTGAATTCTTATTCTTCGAGAAAGGCAACCCTGATTTCAGCTTGCTAATCGCTTTTAATATATATCGTATCATTGGTGGTGTTGGAGTAGGTCTTGCTTCAGCTATTTGCCCGATGTATATCGCAGAGGTTTCTCCTTCAAAATTACGTGGTACCCTTGTATCATGGAATCAGTTTGCCATCATTTTTGGTCAACTTGTAGTATATTTCGTGAATTTCCTGATATTGGGTGAACACACCAATCCCATTATTGAAAAAATCGGACATGGTGTTTATTCAGTTGCAGCCGAATCAGACCCTTGGACCATTTCAATGGGATGGCGCTACATGTTCGGAAGTGAAAGCATAGTAGCAGCTCTCTTCACAATATTGGTTTTCTTTGTTCCCGAGTCACCGCGCTACCTCGCTCTCAAGGGAAATGACCAGAAAGCATTGATGGTATTGACCCGAATAAACGGCATCAAACGTGCTACTGAAGTTTTAGAGGAGATAAAGGCAACAACCAATGAGAAAACGGCCAGACTTTTCTCATTTGGTATAATGGTTATTTTCGTTGGAGTAATGCTCTCAGTGTTCCAACAGGCAGTTGGAATAAATGCTGTTCTTTATTATGCTCCGAGAATCTTTGAATCGATGCATATGGGCGACCCGATGGTGCAAACTGTCATAATGGGGATAGTAAATATTTCCTTTACATTGGTTGCAGTGTTTACAGTTGAAAAATGGGGCCGCAAACCTTTATTGATATCCGGTTCTATTGGCATGGCTATAGGAGCATTCATTGTAGCGGTTTCCAATTTGACAGTTGTTCCTCCCATTATGCCTGTTTTGGGGATTATGATTTATTCGGCATCCTTCATGTTCTCATGGGGACCGATCTGTTGGGTTTTGATTTCCGAAATCTTCCCCAACACTATTCGTGGAGCAGCAGTCGCTATTGCAGTAGCCTTCCAATGGATTTTCAACTTTATAGTTTCCTCGACTTTCGTTCCAATGTACAATCTGGAATGGGGAGAAATGGGTGACAAGTTCGGCCACATGTTTGCTTACGCACTTTATGGTGCCATCTGTATCATTGCCGCATGGTTCGTAGCTAAACTAGTTCCCGAAACCAAGGGTAAGACTCTTGAAGATATGACTAACCTTTGGTTGAAGAGAGACCACAAGGAGCCAATTCAGAATGAGGCTGAGCCTCAGGGAGTCTAACTTCCTATAATGACATGAACTGGATTGTTCTATCGATTGTATTGCTTCTTTCTTTTGGAGCTAACCTGTTTATAGGATCGGTAGATATTCCCGTATCGGAAGTTTGGAATATCCTTTGTGGAGGTGGCAATCCCGACAGTCCTTTGAATTATATCGTTCTTCAAAGCCGCCTACCGGCGGCTTTGACTGCAATATTAGGGGGATCGGCCTTGTCATTGGCCGGTCTGATGATGCAAACCGCTTTTCGTAATCCCTTGGCCGGCCCATCCATAATGGGGATAAATTCCGGGGCCAGTTTGGGCGTTGCTGTCATCGTGCTTTTGACCGGTGGAATCATCACAACCGGAAGCGTTTTCATCCAAGGTGAAATTGCAATTATCACTGGGGCCTTGGCCGGTAGTTTCCTGATTCTTGGACTTCTGATTCTCCTCTCTTCAATTTTACATAACGAATTGATGTTGCTAATTGCGGGGATTCTAATCGGTTATCTTGCATCATCACTCATTACGATTCTAAACTTCTCAGCTTCGGCCGATAGTATTCAATCCTACGTAATGTGGGGTATGGGAAGTTTCTCGAGTGTAACAATGCCACGTTTATCGGTTTTTGCGATAATTACAATAACCGGGATCTTCTTGGCTTTTCTTCTGATCAAACCACTTGATGCGCTTCTATTGGGTGACAATTATGCCGTTAATCTTGGGATCAATATCAAAAGAGTTCGACAACTACTTTTAATTTCCACCGGGATTTTGGCAGCAGGTGTAACCGCATACTGCGGACCGATTTCATTTATTGGACTTGCAGTGCCTCACATCTCACGTTTTATTCTGGCGACAGATTCTCACCGCCGTCTTTTTCCCATGACTCTATTGGTTGGAAGCACAACAGCTCTTTTGTGTAATATTCTTAGCATACTGCCGGCTTCGAATATTTTTGGAATAGGCGGAAAAATGTTGCCATTGAATGCAATCACTCCCCTCTTCGGTGTGCCGGTTATATTATATGTGATTCTCAAACGCTCACGATAGCATCATAATATTTATTTGGAAACCACATAAAAGTGATTGAAAAAACAATCACTTCCACTTGTCACGAACCATTTCTTCTAAATGATTGTTTACTCAATAGATAAGAAAACCGTTTAATATTGAGCCGACAACAATTGAACTGAGGGAAACAAAATGTCAAGAATTTCTAGTAAAGTTAATATTCGTGAAACTATTTATTCCCGGTTTAAGGCATGCGTGGAATCGATGCCCGATGATCTGGCTATTGCCGAAGACGGAAGAAATGTTACATTTAAGGAACTTGATAGTCTCGTTAACGATATCCTTTCAAGATTTATAGAGAGAGGTTACATGGCCGTAGGTATTTGTATGTCCCACGGCATTGAGCAGATTGCTGCTATTTTAGCTGTGTTAAAGAGCGGCGCAGCCTATATTCCGGCCGAACCGTCTCTTCCATCGGCTCGAAGAGATTATATGATGGCTCAAGCCGGTGTTGAACTTATAATAACGGATGATTTTTGCGAAAATCTCCCAAAATCAAAAGATTTGCCTGATCTTTCCACCCCCGATGGAATCGCCTATGTTTTATATACATCCGGGACCACAGGAAAGCCTAAAGGTGTAATTGTAGAGAATCGTTCTGTGGTGAACTATGCAAAAGCCTTCGGAAAAGAGATGAAAGTTGGACCCGGAGACATGATGTTGCAATATTCGGTTTGCTCTTTTGATATATTTGTGGAGGAAGTTTTCGCTTCATTATTAAACGGCGTTTCCCTTGCTATACCCTCAAAGAAAATTCATGATGGTTCATTAGAGGAACTCATGGAATTCTGCAGCCGACACAATGTCACAATCCTAGATGGATTCCCCTATTTAATTGCCGACATAAATCGGCGTCATGAACTTCTTCCCCCCTCCGTGAGACTTATCATCAGTGGTGGAGATGTCGTTCGCGCCAACTATATATCCAATCTTCGCGATAAGAAAATTCGAATATACAACACCTATGGTCCCTCTGAAACAACTGTATGTTCGAATTATTATCGCATTGATAACGTCAAACCTTTGCCCGACGGGACCTTTCCCATTGGAAAGGCAATTGACGGCGTTGAAGTGTTTATACTGGATGAGAATTTACGGCCAGTTAAAGAGGGAAATATCGGTGAGATTTGTATTACCGGCAAAGGAGTAAGTAGAGGTTATCTTGGAAATCCGCCCGAACAAGACAATTTTATCAAGCTACCGAATGGTAGGAGGTTGTACAAAAGTGGTGATATGGGTTATATTCTGCCCGATGGAAATATGGTTTTTATTCATCGTCGCGATGAACAGGTAATGATTCTTGGAAAACGAGTTGAACCCGAAGAGGTTGAAAATATACTTAACGAATATCCTGCCATTGAACGAGGAGCAGTTAGAGCACTAAAAGATGAAGCCGGACTGCATTTCCTGGTAGCATACATTGTAAAGAAAGAAGGTTTCAGTCTTTCCAATCTTAAAAAATTTCTGACAACTCATCTGGCAGATTTCATGGTGCCCGAATTCTTCATTTCCATGAAAGAAATTCCTCTCAATGAACACTGCAAGGTTGATACAGGAGCTCTTCCGAAGATTTTAAAAGAAAGGACCTACTGATGATTGAAATGAGAAAAACCCGTAATCTACCCGAACTTCTTTCATGGCGTAAAGAAGTGATAGAACATGTTTTCGGCGAAACTCCAGGGTCCGACCTGTTAAAAGCCAATGAAAACTACTATGAACAGCAAATCTCGTTAGGTCTACACGAAGCATTTATCGCATCCTTTGAGGGGAAAGATGCCGGATGCGGCGCAATTTGTTATTCCTTTGAATTACCTTCTCCCGACAATCCCAGTGGGAAATGCGCTTATCTTATGAATATTTATGTTCGTGAGCCCTTCCGAGCTCATGGAATAGGCCATTGCATTGTTAGTCATTTGATTGATGAGGCTCGTAAATCGAAGTGTGGTAAAATCTATCTTGAAACAACTGAGGAAGGACGTCGAGTTTATGCTTCTCTTGGGTTCAGGGACATGAAAGACATGATGAAACTCTATGATACGGAACATCAAAATAACTGATCTGGAATGTGCAATCGCAATTCCTGATAAACTGGAAAATCCTGCCAATGTAATTCTGTATATGATTTATCCCAAAATGGAAGGATTAACAGCCGACTGGATCGAAAGCCAAAGTAATCGTTACGACACTCCAATAATAGTCATTTATATTCCCGATAATCAATGGAATAATTATTTGACTCCTTGGCCTGAACCAGGTGAAGCAAAAGGATTTCCACCATTCTCGGGGGATGCCCTTCGGTTCCTTGAAACACTTGAGAATCAAGTCATCCCTTCGTGTGAGAAAATAATAGATCATAGTGACATTTTTCATCGGTATCTTATAGGGGTTTCTCTGTCGGGACTGTTTACATTGTGGCAATGGATAAAAACGGACCTTTTCACTTCTATCGCTTGTTTATCAGGCTCGTTCTGGTACAATGGATTCATAGAGTGGTTCAATGACCAAAAACTCCCTGTCGGAAGAGGTAAAACATATTTTCTACTGGGAGAGGCTGAACCAAAGGCTCAAGTTATGGCCTATCGTTCAGTGGGAGAGAACACTGAAAAGATCGTAGATCGGTTGCAGAAAAATGGCATCCCAACCGTTTTTCAATGGGTTCCAGGCAATCATTTTTTCAATCCGTTGGGAAGAGCAGAATTGGGAATAAAAAATCTGTTGTTTTAGTATATCTTGGCTTTTTCATCCTTATCTTTTCCCAAAAGGAGTGGTTTCATTAAAATTATTTTTTTCTTTATTAAACTAAATTTTTAGTTGCATATTTAATTTTTTAATTATATTTGCAATGTAAAATTATTGCATTTAATCTATAAATAACAAAAATTAGCTGTCATGAAGACACTTACAGAGAAGGAAGAGGAAATAATGAGAAAACTTTGGACCAAGGATGAAATGATAGCCCGAGAAGTTTGGGAGTTATATCCCGAACCCCGTCCCCATTTCAACACCGTTACCACTTTTCTTAGAATTCTGGAGCAGAAGGGATGGGTGAAACATCGTAGCATTGGCAACACAAACCTCTACCGTGCCGTCGTTAGCAAAGAAGAGGTTGGCAGGAATTCCCTTAAAAATCTCATCATGAATTTCTTCAATGGCTCGGCAGCCGGAATGGTCAACGCACTGCTAAAAGACGAGAATATTTCTGATGATGAGATCAAAGAGCTGATTAACCTGGTAGAAAACAAAAAGAAGTAGCAATGGTCCATTATACTTTCTTTGGCTACATGCTCGCAGTGGCGATTATTATGCTTCTATGCACAATTGGCTATAGGTTGTTCCTTGAACGTTTCACTCAACCACAGTTCAACCGAGTCGCATTGTTATCTATATATTTGATCTCATTACTGATACCTGTATTCATCTCACTGTTTCCCGATACTTCAGTCACGGGGACAATAGGGACAGGGCAGCTTGACTTTCTCGGATTAGTGCCCGACGGGGATGTTGAAACAATCAAGACAGGTTTCTCATTTCCTTCGATTATGGGATCAATTAGCAGAGTCTATCTTGGTGGAATGATTATAGGATTGATATTGACTATTGTCTCGATGCTGAATCTTTTGATTTTAAAAAGAAAAGCAAAGATTAAAGCGATAAATGGCACTGAGGTTTATGTTCATGACAACGAAAGAATGTCGTCGTTTTCCTGGATGAACAAGATATTTATCTATAAAGGAGCGCTTGAAGAACAGGAGAATAATTTGGACATTCTAATTTCTCATGAGAGAGCCCATTTGGACAGGGGACATTGGATTGACCTGGCTGTTGCCCAGTTAGTTCTAATCTTTCAATGGTTCAATCCGGCAGCGTGGTTTATCAGGAAGGAACTGCAACGTGTTCATGAATATGAGTCGGACCATTCTGTTTTGAAATCAGGAATTGATGAGAAGACCTATCAGATGTTGTTGATAAGAAATATTTCAGGAAATCGGTATTCAGGCCTGACCGATGGATTGAATAATTGTTCA
>JAFLTL010000020.1 GCA_022510505.1 Muribaculaceae bacterium
TTTTATCAGTGAATAATTTGCGTAATTTTTCCATTCCGGACTTAAACCTTGATTTAGCGGTGGATTGTGGTATCGACAGTATATTACTGATCTCTACGAAAGTAATATCCCCCATTATCTTCATTCTTATAACATCTGCCTCTTGAGGCTCAATATTTTTCAGGTATGTGTCAACCCTTTCAAATTCAAGTTTTTCAGCAATATCAATTGCATCATCTTCAATATCAAGTTCTTCTATCCATACTATTTCATTCTTCTGGTTTCTTTGCTTATCAATACACAAATTGAGGACTATTCTAAAAAGATAGGAACGAACACTTTCAAGCTTGATTTCTTTCGTATTCTTTTCTAATAATTTGAGGATAGCTTCATACACTATATCCTCTGCTTCCTCTCGATTACCGATCCTGTAAAATGCAAAACGAAATAAATAATCGAGATTTTCTTCAACTATCTTGCTAATTGTATTTCGTTTCTTGCCTTTGAACATTTTTACAGCTGTCTTTCATATAATAAGACGGAAAAATCTAAAAATCGACGAGATTTAATAGTTAAAAAATGTAAATAAATTTCGGATTGACTTCAGTTTGTTTATTAAGATTTTTAGGATGTATCACTCGACATTAATGTTTGTTACCATTTTGTTACTTACGATATTAGAATTATAAGGGATAAAATTGAATTACATACTTTTATCTTTTATAAATTGACTATTAGCTATAATAGCTATCACAGCTAAATTAGCCAAACAAATAGCACCAATTTCATTAACCGGCTCCTCCCTTCTCAATTCCTTAAAAAGCCACAACCACTTTCACCTGCATCGACTCTGATGATTGAGAATCGTCATTTGACGGATTATCGTCGAAGGTGATATACATTATGCCAATAGTACTAGGCGTCCCTGATCTGCATTGAAAAAGTGCTATCGGCACTTTGTTTTTTACCTCGTACGCTTGCACGCGGGTTTAAAAAAAGAGTGTGGGCGAGATTCGTGCCCACACTCCAAAAACACCCCTGGTGGGATGGTTTTTTAGATTGCTTCTTTAGCGCGATATTTTGCAACTACCTGCCAAGCTAGGACGGCCAGAACGGCACCGCAGAACGGACCAACAACCATAATCCAGAAGTCGCCCCAAGCATGAGGTGAGAACAAGGCTGGACCAAAGCTACGAGCAGGGTTAACCGAACAGTTATCAACGGGAATTCCAACAATGTTGACCAAACCGAGAGCCAAACCGATAGCTAGACCGGCAAACTTGGCCGAACCCTGGTTGGGGTCGGTGGCACCAAGTACGATCATTACGAAGAAGAAAGTCAGCAGAATCTCCGAAAGCAATGCCATGGGAGCTGTTGCACCTTCTTGAAGCACGTTGGCTGCAACATAGTTGTCGCTGAAAGCGGTGATACCGCCAAAATTGAACTCAGGAGCAATGTTCATGAACCAGAAAAGGAAGCCTGCACCGATGGCCGCTCCAACAAGTTGGCTGACAATGTAACCGCAACATTCGCCAAATTTCATTCTTCCGCTCAACCAAACTGCCAATGAAACGGCGGGGTTAACGTGACAACCCGAGATGTTGCCGATGCAATAACATAGACAAACCAATACGAGTCCGAAACAAAGTCCGATTCCCAGGACACCAATTTTGGGACCTGCCAACACTGCGCTACCGCAAGCGAGGAGAACAAGGAACATTGTTCCGATTCCTTCGGCAAAGAATTTTTTCATAGTGATGATTTTTAATTGGTTAAAAAAACGAGGTTGTTTATTCTGAAATGTGTGTCGTCATCTTATTGTTCTTCTGGCATCACCTTCACACGAACGCTGGAGATTCGGTGACCGGTGATGTCGAGGATCAGGAAACGGCAACGACCGTAGACGAGCGGCTCCTTGGGCTTGGGAAAGTCTCCCTTGATGGCCAGAAGCATACCTGCAAGGGTCTCACACTCGGCCGTGACCTCCTCGTAGTCGTTCTCATCGAGGTCGGTGATGCGGAAAAAGTCGGTCAGCAGCGTCTTTCCTTCGAACACGAATGTGTTGTCGGCCAGCCGCTGATAGGTTTTCTCATCCTCATCATATTCGTCGTTTATGTCGCCCACGATCTCCTCAAGAACATCCTCGAGTGTCACTATCCCCTGAGTACCTCCATATTCGTCTACAACCACAGCCATGTGTATCTTCAGCTTACGGAAGTCCTCCATCAGGTCATCCAAGTTGCGGGACTCGGGAACGAAGTAAGGCTCCCGAACTAGCTGATGCCAGTCGAAATCGGATCCTTCATTCCGGTGGGGGAGAAGATCGCGGCTATAGAGAATCCCTTTTATATCGTCACGGCTGTCACCCACAACAGGCAGACGCGAGTAGCCGCTCTCGATAACTTTCTTCATTACTTCCTGAAAGTTCCATTCGTAGTCAATGTCGGTGATGTCCATTCGGGAAGTCATGATTTCCGAAGCGTTAGTATCGCCGAAACGGAGAATGCCTTCCAGCATCTCTTTCTCGTCTTCGGCCTTGACATCGGTAATTTCAAGCGCCTGACTGAGTTCGTCGGCCGAGATGTTGACAGCCTGTTTGGTGACTACTCGGTTAACGATGCCCGAACCACGTGCCAGGATGTTGGCAAAGGGTGAGAGCAGAGCGACAATACCCTTCATTGTGGGAGCCGCATGGCGCACCCAGTTCAACGGATAAACATCGGCATAGAGTTTCGGTATGATTTCTCCGAACAACAAGATCAGGAAGGTCAGCAGGACAGTTTGTAACAGGAACGATTGCCACTCCGGCATTTGGTCGAACAGTGGCGACAGGGCAAAGCTACAAAGGATAACAATGGTGACATTCACTAGATTGTTGGCAATCAGTATGGTAGCCAGTAGCTTCTCGGGATTGGCAAGCAATCGTCGAACTGTGTCGGCCACCGGCATTTCGTCGATTTCCTCTTCATCACCTTTAGGCGAAAGAGAAAAGAATGCAATCTCACTTCCCGAGATAAATCCTGAGACGATGAGAGCCAGGAAAGCAATCGATAGAACTATTATTTGAGAGGTACTCACTAAGCGTTGTTGTTGATGAAACGTTCCCTGACAATGTCGGCTATCATGCGTGCAATCGTAGGGATTGGAACAACCGACGAGTCAACCGTAAGGTCGTAGGAGGACGCATCGCCCCACTTCTTGTCGGTGTAGAAATTATAGAAAGAGGCACGTAACCGATTGGTACGACGCAGCGTCTCGCGGGCCTTCTTTGGATCGCACGACGGCTCACGTTGCAGGATTCGGTTAACACAGGCCTCTTCGGAAGCATGAACAAAGACGTTGAACACTCGATCCACGTCTCGCAAAACATAGTCGGCTGTTCGGCCAACAATGACGCAGGAACCCTTGCGAGCGAGTTCGTGTATAATATCGCTGAGTGCACTGTAGAGCGAGTCGTCACTGATGGAGTTTGACCCGAGATAGTGGGTCGAAGGATTAAGTCCCATGTTGAACCATAGAAGTCCGCTGAGGAACGACGGACTTCTCTCGTCATTCTTCTCGAAGAATTCCTCCTTCATTCCGGCATTACGTGCAGCATGGACCAGCAACTCCTTGTCGTAGTAGTCGATTCCCAGTTCCCGGGCAATGGCTTTGCCCAGTTCACGTCCACCGCTTCCAAACTGGCGTCCGACGGTGATGACGAAATTCCTCTTGCTGTCGGTATTGCTATCGCTCATAGAATCAGATGTTAAATTTCACCGCTCGAGCGCTCCTGTTGAATTCGCCGGTGACGTTGTCGAAAACCAATGTGCCGTTCGACCAGGTCTTTTCAACAACATAGTGGCATGGGAGACCCTCATAGGGTGTCCACCCACATTTTGACAACACCATCGAATTATCGTAGACTTTCTCACTGAAGCATGCAATCATCGTCAGGTCGGCATAGTATCCTTTGCGCAGGAATCCGCGCCGGTCAATATTCCAAATGACCGCCGGATTGCCGCTCATCTTGGCACTCAGCATGCTAAATGGCTTTGAGAACGAGTGGAAAAGGTCGAACATCAGCGGTAGAGAGAATTGAACACCTGGCATCCCCGATGCCGCTTTGTTAACGTCTCCCTTTTTATCATCCGGCAGATGGGGCGCATGGTCGGTGGCTATGACATCGATCGTGCCGTCAAAAACCGCCTCAGTCAACCGAGTTCGGTCACTGATACTTTTTACGGCCGGGTTACATTTTATCAGAGAACCTTTGGCTTCGTAGAAAGATGAAGCGAAGAGAAGATATTGCGGACAAGTCTCGGAGGTTACCAGGTTCTCCTTGGCCGAAAGTTCAGCCAGGAAGTCACACTCTTCAGCAGTGGAGACATGCATCACATGCAACGGATGACGGTGTCTCAGAGCTATGTCGACAATCTTTTTCGTGGCCGAAAGACATGCTTCGCGGCTTCTTATCAACGGATGAAATTCTATGGGCATCCTGCTTCCCGAAAATTCCCGCTCCAACCATTCACGATTCCTTACGATGATAGTCTCATCCTCGGCATGCACGGCAATTCGTGCTGATGTTTCCGAAAAGAGTCGGTCAAGGTAGGCCATGTCGTCGGTAGCCGCCGAGGCAGTAGTGGCTCCCATAAAGAGCTTTATGCCGGGAATCGATTCATAGGGAGCCGACTTAAGAAAGCCGATGTTGCCAGTGGTTGCCCCGATGAAGAAGGCATAATTTACATAGGAATGTTCGGATGCTATGACCATCTTTTCTTCCCAGGAAGCCAGGTCGACAGTGGGCGGAACTGTGTTGGGCATATCGAAGAAGGTGGTAACACCTCCTGCGGCTGCCGCACGGCTTTCCGAATCAATGTCACCCTTACGGGTGAAGCCAGGCTCACGAAAATGCACATGCTCGTCAATCACGCCAGGTAATAGGAATTTCCCTTCGGCATCAATCACATTGTCGAACCGTGACTTATCGGCCGTGAACTCACCTTCACCTAAGTCATCTATAAAATCATCAACAACCGAGACCCAACCGCAAGGGACATCGCGGTCGGAGTCAATTAATCGGGCATTATGTATTAGTGTAGATGACATTTAGGTTGTTTTTCAATCTTTTTTCTTCCTTTGTGGAAATTTCCTCCTCAGAGAGTCCAGGCGTAGGCGAATGACACCCAGCATTGCCTCACCGAATATGCTGGAATTCATCTTGCTGGTTCCCAGCACGCGGTTGACGAAGATGATTGGCACCTCCTCGATGTCGAAACCACAGTTCTTGGCGGTCAGCTTCATCTCTATCTGGAATGCATAACCCTTGAATCGGATATTGTCGAGCGGAATTGTCTCAAGAACCTCACGACGATAGCAGACGAACCCGGCAGTAGTGTCTTTCACTTTCAGACCGGTCACCATATTGACATATTTCGATGCGAAATAGGACATCAAAACGCGTCCCATTGGCCAGTTGACAACATTGACGCCTGTGACATATCGGGAGCCGACGGCCATCTGTGCCCGTTCCTCACACGCCTCGCGAAGTTTCAACAGGTCCTGTGGATTGTGGGAAAAATCGGCATCCATCTCGAAAATGTACTCATAGTCTCTTTTCAAGGCCCATTTGAACCCTTCGATATAGGCCGTTCCCAAGCCGAGTTTTCCGGGACGCTCAATTAAATGGACGCGTCCCAAATGCTCGACCCGTTTCTGCTTGACTATTTCGGCTGTTCCGTCGGGACTGTTGTCGTCGATGACCAAAACATCCATGGGGAGAGGAAGATTGATCACGGCATCAATTATGGCTGCCGCGTTCTCCTTCTCGTTATACATGGGTATGATTACCAGACTGTCGGATTTACTCATGTTTTGCTGACGATTGGACATTGGACGCACTTCTCGGAAATCTCGGTGAAGAAGTCGTTTCCTTTGTCGTCAACGAGGATGAATGCGGGGAAGTCTTCTACCTTGATCTTCCATATAGCTTCCATTCCCAGTTCGGGATACTCTAGAAGCTCGACGCTCTTGATGGAATCATGGGCAAGGATTGCAGCCGGTCCACCAATTGAGCCAAGATAGAACCCTCCATGTTTCTTGCACGCGTCGGTTACCTGCTTGCTGCGATTACCCTTGGCTATCATCACCATCGAGCCACCTGCACTTTGGAATTGGTCTACATAGGAGTCCATACGACCTGCTGTTGTGGGACCGAAGGAGCCGGAGGCCATTCCAGCAGGAGTCTTAGCCGGTCCGGCATAGTAGATGGGATGATCTTTGAGATACTGAGGCATCGGTTCACCCTTGTCGAGGCGCTCCTTGATTTTGGCATGGGCAATGTCACGGCCCACGATGATGGTGCCCTTCAATGACAAACGGGTTGCAACTGGATATTGTGACAGGGTCTTCAAAACCTCTTCCATGGGCTTGTCGAGGTTAATCTTGACTACGTCGCCTTCGCCCTTCTTACGATATTCTTCCGGTATCAGTTCGCCGGGATTGGAGTCGAGCTTCTCAATCCAAAGTCCATCGCGGTTAATCTTGGCCTTTACGTTACGGTCGGCCGAACAACTGACGCCCATGCCGATAGGACAGGAGGCCCCGTGACGTGGCAAACGGATCACACGAATGTCATGGGCAAAATATTTGCCGCCAAACTGTGCTCCTAGACCCAGCTTACGGGATGCCTCAAGCAACTCTTTCTCGAGTTCCACGTCGCGGAACGCATGGCCATATTCGTTACCTTTTGTAGGTAGACTGTCATAGTATTTGATTGATGCTTTTTTGACTGTCTCCAAATTCTTTTCGGCCGAAGTGCCACCAATCACGAAGGCGATGTGGTAGGGAGGACAAGCCGCTGTTCCCAACGACTTCATCTTCTCCACAAGGAACGGCACCAAAGTCTTGGGATTGATGATGGCCTTGGTTTCCTGATAGAGATAAGTCTTGTTGGCCGAACCTCCACCCTTGGCTACAAACACGAATTTATATTCATCGCCGTCAACAGCATAGAGATCAATTTGGGCTGGCAGGTTGCAACCTGTGTTCACCTCGTCATACATGTTGAGGGGTGCATTCTGGGAATAACGAAGGTTGTCGGTAGTATAGGTCTCATAGACTCCTGCTGATATGTATTCCTCATCTTTTCCTCCGGTGTAGACATTTTGGCCTTTCTTACCGAAGACAATGGCTGTGCCCGTATCCTGACAGAAGGGGAGTTGACCTTTTGCAGCAATCTCAGCATTGCGAAGCATCGTCAGAGCCACGAATTTGTCGTTTTCGCTTGCTTCGGGGTCGTGAAGTATCTTGGCTACCATCTCGTTGTGCTCTCGACGCAACATGAAGGCGTTATCATGAGTGGCCTGACGGGCCAGAACGGTGAGCGCCTGAGGGTCGATATTAAGTATCTCGCGACCACAGCAATTTTCAACCTTGACAAAATCTTTTGTCAGCAGATAATATTCGGTTGTGTCTTTCCCTAGCGGGAACATTTCCTGATAATGAAACGGTTTGGTTGGCATGACGAAAATTTGAACTGGTTGGATTATAAGGCTAAAAGTTTCTCGATGGCGGCCACTATGGTCTCGCGTGATTGTGAACCGGCCAAACGAATGTCGGTCTTCTTTCCGTCCTTGAAGAACAGAAGAGTTGGAATGCTCATCACTCGGTTTTCAACAGCAAGGTCGTTCTGCTCGTCAACATTGTACTTGCCAATAACGACTTTCCCTTCATATTCATTGGCGAGTTCCTCGACAATGGGGGATATTGCTTTACAAGGTCCACACCATGTGGCCCAGAAGTCTACAATCACGGGCTTACCCGATTCGATGATTTCCTTGACGTTAGCGTCGGTGAATGTTACTGCCATTTTATTTTGTTTTAGTTGTTAATTGTCAATTCTGAACGGTATCTCCATGTCCTCTAAAGTGCTAAGCATCTTGCGAGTGATTGGATAGTTCCTTCGTGAGGTGAACTGGATGGTCTTTCCCGAGACCGGATCGAAGACTCGGAATCTCCAGAAACCGTTGTGTTTGTTCTCTTTGTCTGAGACTGCCTCACCCAGGATGTTCTTGAAATCCTTGTTCATGCGTTCGGGGGTGACATGAAGAGTTATACCCTTTATGATCGTACCCTTGACGTCGCTCAAAAGCTGCATGTTGGTGGGTGTCAGTCGCCATTCCCCGGTCTTCGGGTTCTTTCTCCACATACCGGTCACATAAATCGCTGTACCGGGCTCACCAAAATTCTGAAACTTCTGAAACTCGTTCCCAAACAGGAAAATAGTTGTCGAAGACTCGAAATCCTCGATTTTCATGCGGCCCCAATAGTTGCCGTTCTTGCCTATTCGCTTTTCGAACTCCACTACCATTCCTGCAAATTTCACAACCTTGTTCTCGATTGGGTTCTCCAATGATCGAGCAATTGAACCCAAACCGTAGACAATGTCCATGTAGTAGGGATCGAGGGGATTGGCCGATAGATACATCCCGACATATTCCTTCTCTTTCTCAAGCTTTATCACATCGGGCCATGAAATTGCAGGCTTGACCTGTGGACGTCCCGCAACCGGAATAGAGGAATCGCCAAAAATGTCGAAAAGTGAGTTGGCTTGCGCCTCCCGTGCATTTCGGTAGGCATTCCCATAGCGCAACAGCTGGTCGATGAATGTCTCTCCTTTGGTGTTCGTCTCGAAATAGTCCTCCCGCTTTACATCCTCAAAGCAGTCGAAAGCACCGGCTAACGCTAGACATTCCATGACGCGGGAGTTCAGCCCCTTCAACGGAACACGCTCGACAAAGTCATAGATAGAGGAGAAAGGTCCATTGTTACGCTCTTCAATTATTCCTTTCACCAAGGATTCACCAACACCCTTGATGGCCGAGAGTCCAAAACGAATCTCACCCTTGCGGTTCACACCGAACTCGCTGAAACTTTCATTGACATTCGGTCCGAGGACAGGTATCTTCAAACTTTTGCACTCGTCCATGAACATTCTCAGTTTGGAGATGTCGTTGCGGTTACGTGACAGGACGGCTGCCATGAACTCGGGGGTATAGTTGGCCTTCAGCCACGCAGTCTGATAGGCTACCCAACTGTAGCATGTGGCATGACTCTTGTTGAAGGCATAGGATGCGAATTTCTCCCAGTCTGACCAGATCTTTTCAAGTGTTGCCGTTTCGTGTCCGTTGGCGTTCCCTCCGGCAATGAACTTGTTCTTGAGTTTGGCCATCTTGTCAATTTGCTTCTTACCCATTGCCTTGCGCAGAGTGTCACTCTCGCCTCGAGTGAAGTTGGCCAGCAAACGTGATAACAACATCACCTGTTCCTGGTAGACGGTGATGCCGTAGGTGTCCTTCAGGTAGCGCTCCATAATGGGAATGTCGTAGGTAATCTCCTCGACTCCATGCTTTCTGTTTATGAACTGAGGGATGTAATCCATTGGACCCGGACGATAGAGAGCGTTCATCGCAATCAGGTCCTCAAAAGTTGATGGCTTTAGCTCCTTGAGGTAACGTTGCATGCCGCTCGACTCGAACTGGAAGGTTCCTGTGGTTTTACCTTGGCAATAAAGCTTGAATGTCAATGGATCGTCAAGCGGAATGTTTTCTATATCGATGACTTGGTCTCGTGTCAAACGAATGTTTTCAATCGCATCCTTTATGATGGAAAGGGTTTTCAATCCAAGGAAGTCCATCTTTATCAGTCCGGTTTCCTCGATGACCTTTCCTTCGAACTGGGTCACGAGCAGTTTACCTTCCACCTTGTCGGTAGCTGTGCTGACAGGCACCCAGTCGGTTATGTCGTCGCGGCAGATTATCACGCCACAGGCATGTACACCAACGTTTCTGACGTTTCCCTCGAGCTTGCGTGCATATTCCAATGTCTCCACGATCAACGGGTCGCTGCCCGACAGTTCCTTCTTAAAATCGGGGACATGTTTGTAGCAGTTATCGAGGGTGGTTTTTAGTTTCTTTCCGTTTACTTCGGGCATGTAATCCGGTACCAAATTGGCAAGTCGGTTACTCTCGGGCAAAGGCAACTGTTCGGTTCTGGCCACATCCTTGATGGCCGACTTGGCTGCCATGGTGCCGTAGGTGATGATGTGAGCCACCTTTTCCTCCCCATACTTGTCAGTAACATATTTCAGTACCTTTGCCCGGCCGTCATCGTCAAAGTCAATGTCGATATCAGGCAATGAAATGCGGTCGGGGTTAAGGAAACGTTCGAAAAGCAAATCATACTTCAACGGGTCGATCTGGGTAATCCCAAGACAGTAGGCCACACAAGAACCGGCTGCCGATCCACGCCCAGGACCAACACTGACGCCCAACTTATCACGGGATTCGTTGATGAAGTCCTGGACAATCAGGAAGTAACCGGGGAAACCCATGGTCTTCATGATGTGGAGCTCGAAATTGATTCTCTCCTCTATTTCGGAAGACAGCTCCTGGCCATAGCGGCGATGAGCACCCTCGTAGGCCAGTTTTCTCAGATAGTCAGCCTCAAACTTAATGCGATATAGTTTGTCGTAACCACCGAGATGTTTGATTTTCTCATGGGCTTCCTCCTCGCTCAAAACTACATTGCCGTTTTCATCGCGTGTGAATTCGTCGAAAAGTTCTTTTTCGGTTATTCGGCTTCGATATTCCTCTTCAGTTCCGAACTCAGCAGGAATCTCGAAGGTTGGCATGATTGGCTCATGATTGATTGTATAGATCTCAATCTTGTCGAGCACTTCGCGGGTGTTCCTCAAAGCCTCGGGAACATCGTTGAAGACTCTATTCATTTCCTCAGTGGTCTTGAGCCATTCTTGCTTGGAATAGAACATTCGGTCGTCATCAGCCACATTCTTGTTAGTGGAGATGCAAATTAGCCGGTCGTGGGCCTCTGCATCATCTTCGTTGACAAAATGAACGTCGTTGGTTGCGACAAGCTTTATTCCATGTTTTTTGGATAATTCAATCAGCACAGGATTGACGCGCTCCTGTTCACGATAGGCCTCATGATTGGCTCGCGGTGTGGTTGCCTTGTGGCGTTGCAACTCAAGATAGTAATCGTCGCCAAAAATTGACTTATACCACAGAATCCTCTCTTCGGCTCCCTTTAGGTCTCCTTTTCTAATCAAACGCGGAACCTCTCCGGCCAGACAGGCCGAACATGCGATGATACCCTCATGATATTTCTCAAGATCGGCATGGTCCGTGCGAGGATGCATGTAAAAGCCATCTTTCCATGCTCGGGAGACAATCTTGATGAGGTTCTGATATCCCTTTTTGTTTTTTGCAAGCAAAATCAAATGGGACCCTCGGTCTTCCTTGTCGACATGAGTCTCTTTGTCGGATGCGGCAACATAGACCTCACAGCCATAAATCGGGACGAACGCCTCGAGTCCTTTCTTTTTGCGGTCGTTGTTTATCGAGGAAACGTAGTTGAACATTTCCTTGACACCATACATTACACCGTGATCGGTTAATGCTATTCCGGGCATTCCATCCTCTATAGCCTTGTTGACCAGCGCTTCTATTGAAGCCTGGCCATCAAGGATAGAGTATTGTGAATGAACATGTAAATGAACGAATGGTTCCAATTAAATTTATTACCAGATTACAACCTGCTGTTCGGGAGCAAGGTAGAGTGAGTCGCCTTCTTGAATGCCGAACGCCTCGAAGAAGGGCGTGATGTTCCGCAGGGTTACGTTGACGCGGTTCTTGGCAAGCGAGTGGGGATCGGAGGTGGTCAGATTCTGAATTTCCTCGTCGCGCACGTTGTTTGCCCAAATGTTGGCGTAGTTCATGTAGAATACCTGTTCGGGGGTGTATCCCTCAATCTTTGCTTCCTCGGAATTTACATCGATGCCTTTCTTTTCCTGGGAATTTAGGAATGCAGTGCGTGACACACGAAGACCTCCCTGGTCGGCAATGTTTTCACCAAGAGTGAAGTGGCCGTTGGCATGGACGCCGGGGAGCACCTCAATAGCGTCGAACTGGGCTGCCAGTTGCTCGGCAAGTTCGTTGAAGGCTGCAGCATCTTCGGCTGTCCACCAGTCGGTCATGTTGCCCTGGTCGTCGAAAATACGACCCTGGTCGTCAAATCCATGGGTCATTTCGTGACCGATGACTACACCGATTCCACCGTAGTTCTCGGCATCAGTAGCTTCGGGATCGAAGAATGGCGCCTGAAGGATTGCAGCAGGAAACACGATTTCATTGGCCATCGGGTTGTAGTAGGCATTGACAGTTTGAGGAGTCATGCCCCATTCGGTCTTGTCGACAGGTTTGCCCCACTTCGAATAGGTGTCACGCTGGTGCCACATGGAAACCTCATGCATATTGTCATAATAGGACTTCTCGGGATCGATTTCCATCGAAGAATAGTCTTTCCATTTGTCGGGATAACCAATCTTTACTGTGAACGCAGCAAGTTTCTTACGGGCGTTTGCTTTAGTCGAGTCACTCATCCAGGTCAGGTTGTCGATGTGGGTGCCCAACGCCTCACGCAGATTCTCAACCAACACAAGCATTTGTTGCTTTGAGGATTCGGGGAAATATTTCTCTACATAGAGTTGACCCACTGCTTCGCCAAGTGCTCCTTCAGTGGCCGCCAGAGCTCTTTTCCAGCGCGGACGTTGTTCCTGAACGCCGCTCATGACTTTGCTGAACTCAAATGAAGCATCGGTGAAGTCGTCACTAAGATAGGGGGCTGCACCGGCAACCATTTTCCAAAGGTAGTAGTCCTTCACTTCAGCCGGATTCAATGAACCCATGAGGTCGTTGGCTCTCTTAACCGTGTTTGGTTCGGTTACGATAACGGTTTCAGGTGTTTCGATTCCCATAGTCTCTACGAAGAAACGATCCCACTGGACGTTGGGGTATTCCTTCTTCAACTGAGCCAAAGGATAGACATTGTTCATGGCTGCGATGTTGCGGCTCTGTTCGCGTGTCCATGTCTCTTCGGCGATGGAGGTTTCAATCTTCATCACGTTGTCTACGATGCGGGCTGCCTCTTCGGCTGTGAATCCCGCATTCTGCATCTGGGTGGCAATCAGTTTCTTATAGGCTTCGCGCACTGCTGTGTTGCGTTCGTCGTCAAGAAGATAGTAATCACGGTCGCGAAGACCCAATCCACCGCCACCGACATACATGGCATATTCGTTACTGTTGGATAGGTTCTCCTGAGGACCGGCCGAGAAGAACGGCGATGCATAATTTGCATGGAGCCACATGAAAAGGTCAGCCATTGACTTGGCATCCTCGGGTGTCTCTACGATTCTCTTCAGGTTGGCCTGGATGGGCTGAGCTCCATCGCTGTTGCGACGTGTCGAGTCCATCGCCTGGTTATAGATGGTTGAAACCTTGAAAGCTACTGTTCCGGGCTCCGGATTCTGAGCCGCCAGGCCGGTCACGATTTCTTGAACTCTGAGCTCATTTTCGTCGTTTAGGACATTGAACTGACCGTAGCGGGAATATTCGGGAGTGAGCGGATGATTTTCCTGCCACCCCTTGTTGATGCGGGTATAGAAATCGGCTCCCGCAGGTATTGACTCGTCAAAGGACTGGGGATCAAGGCTCTTAAACTGGGATTTTTTATGGCAACCAGTCAAAGCGACTGTGCCTGCAGCTGTTATAGCCATACTAATGAACAAGAAAGAGATTTTCATTTTTTTGTTGATAGATTATAAATCTTTTGGTGCAAATTTAATAAAAAAGTGGGAATTTTTTTCCTAAATTTGCACCTCGAAAAGATGGAATTTAAACCCGTCATATATCAGCTTTTTCCACGCTTGTTCGTTAATTTCAACGAGCACTGTGTCCCCAACGGCACCATAAAACAGAACGGATCGGGGAAAATGAATGATATATCAAGTAAGTTGCTCGACGGGATTAAGGAACTTGGCGTGACCCACGTGTGGTATACCGGAATTATAGAACACGCCCATGTAACCGACTATTCTGAGTTCGGTATAAAATCAAACAATCCCCACATTGTCAAAGGTAACGCAGGTAGTCCCTACGCTATAACAGATTATTACGACATCGACCCCGACATCGCCGAGAATGTTCCACAGCGCATGAAGGAGTTCGAGGAACTCGTCACAAGAACCCACGAAGCCGGGCTGAAGGTGATCATAGACTTTGTGCCAAACCATGTTGCCCGTGAATATCACAGCGATGTGAAACCTCGTGGAATAAGGGATTTCGGTGCCGACGACGATGTCAACTATTTTTTCAATCCCAACAACGATTTCTATTACATTACCCGACAGCTCTTTTCCCCTTCAATCGATCTTGGAGAGGGGGATGACCGATATGTGGAATTCCCATCTAAGGCTTCGGGTAACGACTGCTTCACCGCATTCCCGGGGGGAAATGACTGGTATGAGACAGTCAAACTGAACTATGGCGTGGACTATGGGGACGGATCACGACACTTCGATCCGATTCCGCCCGTTTGGTTCAAGATGCTTCACATTCTGAGATATTGGGCCGCCAAAGGTATCGATGGATTCCGGTGCGACATGGTTTTCATGGTGCCGCTTGAGTTCTGGGAATGGGCTATCCCGAAGGTGAAGAAAAGCTATCCCGATTTGATTTTCATTGCCGAGATATATGACGTTAACCTTTACCGCGATTTTATTTTCCGCGGAGGGTTCGATTATCTCTACGATAAGGTGAATCTTTACGACACGCTTCGTGGCATCGAATGTAGTAATTTCTCGGCGGCTCAGCTGACCGACTGCTGGCAAACGGTTGAGGGTATCGGCGATAAAATGCTGAATTTCCTCGAAAATCATGACGAACAACGTTTCGCTTCGGATTTCTTCGCACGCGATGCTTCCCTCGTGATTCCATCGTTAGTGGTGACGGCCATGATAGGTGGTGGCGCAGTGATGATATATCAGGGACAGGAACTCGGTGAACGTGGTGCGGATGCCGAGGGTTTCAGTGGTCAAGACGGGCGTACGACAATTTTCGACTATTGGAGCATGCCAACTGTTCGCCGATGGGTTAACAACGGGAAATGTAACCTGGAGAAACTGACTCAAAAAGAAAAGGATCTCAGAAAAAAATACGCGAAGATTCTGACTCTCTGCAATAGTGAACCGGCAATCAGGAACGGTCGGTTCTTCGACCTGATGTATGTCAACTATCAAAACGACACTCTCGACCCTCACCGCCAGTTCGTATTCCTCAGAGGAGAAGCCGACAACTATCTTGTGATTGCTGTGAATTTCAGCGACCGGCCGGTTAATCTTCATGTCAACATCCCTGCCCATGCTTTTGACTTGTTGGAGCTTGTGCAAGGCGAAGTCGATTCAACCGAACTGCTGTCGGGAAAAAAACTGAAACGGACCGTCGGACCTGAAACTCCGTTTGTCACCGAGGTTCCACCCCATGACGCAGCCATTTGGAAGGTGCAGAAGAAAAAGAAGAGAAACAAATCCAAATCTACAATATCCGATAAAAAAGATTGAATAATGTCACAATTGCCTCCTTTTAAGGTTTTCGCCGGAACTAAATCCCAATACATGGGTGAAGAAATCTGTAAGGATCTCGGTGTGGAACTTGGCAAAATGAATATCCAGCATTTTGCCGACGGTGAATTTGAAGTATCCTATGAAGAGTCAATCAGAGGTTGTGAAGTTTTCCTCGTTCAGTCGACTTTCCCGAATACCGACAACCTGATGGAACTCCTGCTCATGATTGACGCTGCTAAAAGGGCTTCGGCAAAGTCTATCAACGCGGTGATTCCTTATTTCGGATGGGCTCGCCAGGACCGTAAGGACAAACCGAGGGTATCAATCGCAGCAAAACTGGTTGCCGACATGCTGATGGCTGCCGGTGTCGACCGTGTCATCACAATGGACTTGCATGCCGACCAAATACAAGGTTTCTTCGATATCCCGGTCGACCACCTCTATGCATCGTCGGTGTTCATCCCTTACATCCAGTCGTTGAACCTTGAGGATATGGTGATTGCAACCCCCGATGTTGGTGGGGCAAAACGTGCCAACAGCTATTCAAAATATCTGAATGTTCCTCTTGTGCTTTGTCACAAGCAAAGGGCGAAAGCCAACGTTGTGGCTACCATGACAGTGATTGGCGACGTGAACGGAAAGAATGTAATACTTATCGACGACATGGCCGACACTGCCGGAACAATCACCAAAGCTGCCGACCTGCTCTCAAACCAAGGAGCGAAAAGCGTCAGGGCATTGTGCTCCCACGCTATCATGAGCGACCCGGCTTCGGAAAGAGTCGAGAACAGCAAGATTACTGAAATGATTTTCACCAACAGCATTCCTTTCACTAAGAAATGCTCAAAGGTCACAATTCTTTCGGTCGCTCGACTTTTCGCCGATACCATCAGGAGGGTCCACGAAAACGAATCAATTTCATCGCAATATCTGATTAAGTAGAAACGTCTTGGGAAAGAAAGCCGATATCCAGAATGAGAATCCTCATGCCGCGATTGTCGGCGTCTTAAACCGTTATATAGATTCCAAGGGACTGAGACACACCCCCGAACGGGTCACTGTCCTTGATGTGCTGTGCTCGGGTCCCAGTCGATTCACAATCGATGAGGTACTGGACCGAATGGCCGAGGGTGGATATAACATCTCCCGGGGGACAATTGTGAATTCGGTCAACCTGTTTCAGAAAATAGGATTGGTGGCTCAGGTTGGAAACGTTGGAAGATTCCGACTCTATCAGCTCTTGCCACGTTCCAAGAAGTCATCGGCCACCGGACGCGTACCATTCCAGATTCAACTGCATTGTAACCGTTGTGGATCTATAAAGGAGGTCAGGGACATTCAAGCAGTCACACCGCTGGCCACACGTCGCTACGGAACATTCCTGCCGATGAATGGAATCGTGATGCTACATGGAACTTGTTCAAAATGTATAAAGAAAGATAAATATTCAAAAGTTGCTGTCAAATGAAACTAGATATTCTCTTAGGGTTACAATGGGGCGACGAAGGAAAGGGTAAAGTCGTCGATATCCTGACTCCTCATTATGATGTCATCGCACGATTCCAGGGTGGTCCCAATGCAGGCCATACCCTCGAATTCGAAGGACACAAATTTGTCTTAAGATCCATTCCTTCGGGAATATTCCGCGACGATAGCGTCAATATCATTGGTAACGGTGTGGTTCTCGACCCCGTGCTCTTCATGGAGGAGGCTTCTGATTTGGAAAAGAGCGGGATCGACCTCCACAAAGTTCTGAAGATTTCCAATAAAGTGCATCTGATTCTTCCAACACACCGACTCCTCGACGCTGCACTCGAGAAGTCGAAAGGATCGTCGAAAATCGGAACCACCGGAAAAGGCATAGGACCGACCTATACCGACAAAATCAGCCGTAACGGGTTGAGACTGGGTGACACTATCAGCGGTTTCGAGAAGTCCTACAAGGAAGCGTTGAAACGACACCTTGACCGATTGGAAGAAATAGGTGAACCCGTCGACCCGAAGGTGCTGGAGGATATGGAGAAGAAATGGCTGGGTGCCATCGAATATCTCAAGACTTTCTCTATAATCGACACGGCCTATGAGGTGAACGGACTCCTCGACAAGGGTAAGAAGGTTCTTTGCGAGGGCGCTCAAGGTACAATGCTTGATGTGGACTTCGGTTCCTACCCGTTTGTTACTTCCAGTAACACCATAGCCGCAGGGGCTTGCTCGGGTCTGGGAGTGGCTCCAAACCGGGTGGGAGATGTCTATGGTATCTTCAAAGCCTATTGTACGAGAGTTGGCTCAGGACCTTTCCCAACGGAACTTTTTGACGAGACTGGTAAGAAAATCCGAGATATCGGACACGAATACGGGGCTGTTACCGGCAGAGAACGTCGATGCGGATGGCTCGACCTGGTAGCCCTTCGTTATGCAATCATGATTAACGGCGTGACTAAGCTGATCATGATGAAGAGTGATGTCCTGGACACTTTCGACGAAATAAAGGTTTGTAATTCTTATAGAATCGGCAGTCAAATAACCGATGAAGTTCCATTTGTCATGGATGAGAAAATCGAGCCGGTCTATGAAACCTTCCCGGGATGGAAAACCGATCTCTCGAAGATTACCGACCCCGGACAGTTCCCCGAGGCTTTCAAGCAATACATCAAATTTATCGAGAAGGAAACCGGAGTACCCGTTGTCATAATATCAACGGGTCCCGACCGTGCACAAACAATTGTGCTCAGCGAAATCGGCTGAAAGAATCAAACTTAAATCTATACCAAAATTACTTTCTCATGGCAAAAGTTAAACCCTTCAAAGGACTTAGACCACCGAAAGAAATGGTGACTCAGGTCGCTTCACGTCCCTATGACGTTCTCAATTCGGCCGAAGCCCGAAAAGAGGCTGAAGGTAATCCTAAATCTCTTTACCATATAATCAAACCTGAAATAGATTTCTCACCCGACACCGATGAGCATGATCCTCAGGTCTACGAAAAAGCGGTGGAGAATTTCAATGCGTTCCAGGACAAGGGATGGCTCGTTCAGGACGATAAGGAGCATTACTATATTTATGCCCAGACAATGAACGGTCGAACCCAGTATGGAATTGTTTTGGCCGCAAATGTCGACGACTACATGCAGGAACGCATCAAAAAGCATGAACTGACGCGCAAGGATAAGGAAGAAGACCGCATGAAGCACGTCAGGATCAACAACGCTAACGTTGAACCGGTCTTTTTTGCATTCCCCGACAATGAAATTCTGCAACATGTCATCGACGAGGTTATAAAAGGAAAGCCTGAATATGACTTCGTGGCTGAGGACGGTTTCGGACATCATTTCTGGGTAGTCGACAATCCTGAAATGATTCAGACTATAACCGACGAGTTTGAAAGAATCCCCGCACTCTACATTGCCGACGGTCATCATCGAACTGCAGCAGCTGCGCTTGTCGGACACGAAAAGGCCAAAAACAATCCCAATCACAAGGGTGACGAAGAATACAACTATTTCCTGGCGGTAGCTTTTCCGGCCTCACATTTGAAGATTATTGACTATAATCGTGTCGTCAAGGATTTGAACGGACTGACTCCCCCGCAATTCCTGAAAGCTCTTGAAGAAAACTTCGATGTCGTTCCAATGGGGAAGGAAATTTTCCATCCGAAACATCTCCACAATTTCTCGCTCTATCTCGACGGCAATTGGTATTCGTTGACGGCCAAGGATGGAACCTATGACGACAACGACCCTATTGGCACTCTCGACGTGACTATTTCCAGCGACTTGATCCTTCGTGACATTTTGGGAATCAATGACCTCCGAACCGACAAAAGAATAGATTTTGTCGGAGGCATCAGAGGATTGGAAGAGCTGAAGAAACGCGTCGACAGTGGTGAAATGGCTGTTGCTTTGGCTCTTTATCCCGTTACAATGAAGCAGTTGATGGATATAGCCGATACCGGTAACATCATGCCGCCTAAAACAACATGGTTCGAACCGAAACTCCGCTCGGGTCTGGTCATTCACAAACTCTCTTAAACGAAAACAATTATGTTGGTCAACACAGCCCGTTTTGTCATATCAAGTCCGGAAGTGGGAAAATGTCCCACGACAAATAAGCATGAATATGCCTTTATCGGCCGTAGCAACGTTGGAAAGTCTTCGTTGATTAACATGCTTCTGGGGCAAAAGGATCTTGCAAAAACAAGTTCCAAGCCTGGAAAAACGGCCTTGATAAACCATTTTCTGGTAAATGACAGCTGGTATGTGGTCGACCTCCCCGGCTACGGGTATGCATCACGAGGAAAAGAAGACCGTATCATCTTCGACAAGATGATACGGTCCTATATTCTCGAACGTGAGCAAATGACCAATTTGTTCCTTCTGATCGATAGCCGTCACAAACCTCAGAAAATCGATTTGGAATTCATGGATTGGCTGGGAGAAAACGGAGTTCCTTTCAGCATCGTTTTTACCAAACTCGACAAGTTGTCGATGACGGCCGGGAAGAACAACACTGCTCTTTATCTTGAAGAACTTCTCGCGCGATGGGAGGAACTTCCTCCGGTTTTCATGACTTCCAGTGAGGACAAGCGTGGCAGGGATGAAATTCTCAATTACATCGAGGAAATGAACAAGCTTCCCCTGCTGATGGATTCGAAAGAATAGTTACTGCCGTTAGAATGCCTTGAAACTCATATCTAGTCCTTTGACCGAATGTGTCAAGGCTCCCACCGAGATATAATCGACACCGGTTTCTCCATATTCGCGAAGATTGTCCAGTGTGATTCCCCCCGATGACTCAGTTTCGGCACGGTGGTCGATCAGTTTGACAGCTTCGGCAGTCAGCTCCGGAGTGAAATTGTCGAGCATGATGCGGTCGGCTCCGGCCTCAAGAGCTTCCTCGATTTCTTTGAGATTGCGTGTTTCGACCTCTATTTTCAAATTTTTTCCGTTTTTCTTGCAATAGTCGCGGGCTCTTTGAACAGCCTGCTTGATTCCACCGGCAAAATCTACATGATTGTCCTTGATTAGAATCATGTCGAATAGCCCTATCCGGTGATTCTCTCCACCTCCGATCTTAACTGCCTCCTTTTCCAGAAGTCTCATTCCCGGGGTTGTCTTGCGGGTGTCGAGCACCTTTGTGTTGAGTCCTGCCAGGCGTTCCTGATAACGGTTGGTCATGGTGGCTATTCCGCTCATTCGTTGCAGAATGTTCAGCATGGTTCGTTCGGCGATGAGCAGACTGCGTACCGACCCCTTCACTTCGAAGGCAATGTCGCCTGGTTTTACATGTTCGCCATCGTTGATGAATACTGTCATTTCCAGTTCCGGGTCAAGCTTCCTGAAGACTTTGCGTGCAATGTCGATGCCGGCAAAGATTCCTTCTTCCTTGATTAGCAAATGCTGCCGACCTTTTTCTTCGGCAGGAATAGTCGATAAAGTAGTATGGTCACCGTCACCTATGTCCTCGGCAAATGCGAGCTCAAGGAGATCGTCTATCAATTCGTCTTTTGTCTTCATTGAAAAAATATTTTTATAGTGCCAGGATAGCCTCGATTGCAAGTCGATAGGAGTCGAGCCCGAAACCGCTGATCACTCCCTTGCAGGCATCGGAAATAAAGGAATGTCGACGAACTTCTTCGCGGCTGAAAACATTCGATATGTGCACCTCGACGACGGGAGTCTCAATGGAACGTATAGCATCGCCCAACGCAAGGGATGTGTGAGTATAGGCTCCTGCATTCAGAACAATACCCAGGCAGTTCTCGTCGAAACCGGCTTCGTGAAGAGTGTCGATGAGGTCCCCCTCATGATTTGATTGGAAGTACTCGATTTCAATCGATGGATAGTCGGCAACCAAAGCTTCCATATAATCGTTCATCGAGATTTTCCCATAAATGTCGGGTTCTCTACGTCCCAGGAGGTTGAGATTGGGGCCGTTGATAATTAATATTCTGTTCATCTGATATAGAATAGATGGGATGATTCAAAGCGTGGCAGTACATAGAGCTGCACCGGAGCTTGACGCGATTCTATGGTTTCGGTACCGTCGCCTATTTGTGAGGCGCCCGCTGCCATAAGGGCTTTTGCAATTGCGTTGCGAGCCAGCTCGGGCTTATTGTTCTGCTCTGATAGATGACATAGGAAAATGTGAGTCAGCGATTCATTCCAGATACCCATGATGAAGTTGGCAACCTGAGTGTTCTCCAGATGTCCTTTGTTGGCCATAATCCTTGCCTTGAGATACTCCGGGTATCTACCTGTCCTGAGCATATAGTCGTCGTAGTCACTCTCAATCATGAGCGATGTTGCCATTCTGATGTAATGTTCAGCCCGTTCACCGATATATCCCATGTCGGTTGCAACTACGAAACGATGTTTATCCCATTCGATCAGGAAACCTGAGTTGTCGGTGCCATCGTGGGACACTTCAAAAGGAGTTATCTCGAAACCTTTGATTTTGAATGGAATTTCCTTATAGATGGGATGATGATAATCCTTTATTCTTCGCGAGATGTTGTGACGCCGAAGTATTCCGTTCAGCGTCTTGGGCGTGCAGTAGAGGGCTAAATGTCGATTGCTCCTTAACAATTTGTAGGCATAGGAAACGTGATCGGAATGATCATGGGTAATGATTATCCCGAGTATATTTTTTATGTCGATACAGTTTCTTCTGAGTTCGTCGACAACTGTCTTTTCATTCACTCCTGCATCTATTAGGAAACCGGCTTCGTTGTTGCCGATGTAGGCACAGTTTCCGCTGCTTCCGCTTCCGAATGAAATGAAGCGCAGGCGTTTGTCGGAGTTAGCGTTTTCCGTCTTATCCTGCTGTAAGAATACGTCAAGGGTCTCTTCGGGTTCGTTTAAGGAGTCGAACAAACCCGGTTGATTATAGAGGTCATATTTTCTTTTTGCACTCATTTTTCGATTGAAAGCAAAAAGATTGTCGGATGTTTGGAATAGTCATAAGATGACTTCTTCCAATTGGCTAATGATTTGACGATGACCGACTCCTCGGGTGAGGTCAGTTCGCTGGCCACACAGAGTTCCAGATCTCCCGGAAGTTCTTTTGCAAGCTCTTCGATAAGACGGTTATTCCGATAGGGTGTCTCTATGAAAATCTGGGTTTGATTTTCATTTCTGATCCTTCTGACCATTTCTTTGAGCCTTGCAATTCTTTTATCCTTGTCGTGAGGAAGATAACCCACGAACGAAAAGTTTTGTCCGTTGAACCCCGAAGCCATCAGCCCCAGAAGGATGCTTGAAGGCCCAACTAGCGGAACTGTGCGAATCCCGGCATGACGGGCAGCCACAACGAGCAATGATCCGGGGTCGGCAATTCCTGGGCATCCTGCCTCGGAAATCACGCCCATCGATTCCCCGTTGAGGAGGGGTTGAAGGATCTCGGGAATCTCCTTAGTGGAGGAATGTTCGTCAAGTATGAAAAACGTCAGCTTATCGATGTCAATTTCCTTGTTGACCGATTTGAGAAAACGTCGGGCGCTCCTTAGATTTTCTACGGCAAAAAAGCTCAGCTTTCCAACGATTTCGGTCACTCGGGAGGGGAGTACTTCCCTCGGAGGTGTCGCGTCGCTGAGAGGAACCGGTATCAGGTAAAGTGAGCCTTTTTTGTCCATTATTTGGCGTCGTTATTCAGAAGATTTGGTCGAAGTGCTCTGGTTCGCTCCACCGACTGTTCCATTCTCCATTTTGCTATGTTTGCCTCGTGGCCCGAAAGGAGAATGTCGGGAACTTTCCAGTCTTTATACTGTGCCGGACGGGTGTAAACCGGAGCCGAGAGAAGATTGTCCTGGAAAGAGTCGCTCAGTGCGCTCTGTTCATCTCCGATGGCACCGGGAATCAGCCTGACCATCGCATCGGCTATTACAAGAGCGGGAAGTTCTCCTCCGGTCAAGACATAATCGCCTATCGAGATTTCCCTGGTCACCAGATGTTCGCGTATTCGGTGGTCAACACCTTTGTAGTGTCCGCACAAAATGATGACGTTCTCAAGCATTGACAAACTGTTGGCTATTGGCTGTGTCAGGAGTTCTCCATCGGGCGATGTGAAGATAATCTCGTCATAATCTCTCTCGTTTTTGAGAAACTCGATGGCGCGGTCGACCGGTTCGATTTGCATGACCATGCCGGCTTCCCCTCCGAAAGGATAGTCGTCGACTTTCCTGTGACGGTTCGTCGTGAAATCTCTGAGATTGTGGATATGATACTCCACGAGTCCCTTCTCGCGTGCTCTTTTGAGAATAGAGCAATTGAGAGGGGACTCGAAAGTTTCAGGTACGACCGTCAGAAAATCGATTCTCATTTATTCACTTGGAATCTTTTGTCTCCGTCTTTGAAAAAAGCAACTATTTGACGTGCGGCGGCAATGCCGGCATTAATGTTAGCCTCAGCGGTTTGTGCACCCAGTTTCTTTGGGGTGAAGAAAACTCTACCCTTGAATTCCTCTTCCATTTCAGCGGCTTTGTCGGGTTTGACGTCGGCAACATATTTCAAGTCCGGACGTTCGCGAAGCGCCTTCATCAGTCCTTCTTCATCTATAACTTCTTTGCGTGCCGTGTTGACGAGGATTCCGCCCTTTGGCATCAGTGTCAGCAATTCATAGCCGACCGATTTTTTGGTCTCGTCGGTAGCGGGAATGTGCAGTGACACGATCTTATTCCCTGAATAGAGGGCTTTCAAGTCGGTGATTGGAGTGACACCCGCTGCTTCAATGACTTCAGCCGGACAGTAAGGATCAAGGGCGCTTACAGCCATGTCGAATCCTTTTGCAATTCTTGCCACATTGCGTCCAACTTGTCCGAAAGCATGTATGCCAAGAGTCTTGTCTTTCAGTTCGCTGCCTGTCGACCCGTCGAACATATTTCGGCCAGCCATGATGGCCAATCCGAAAACGAGTTCGGCAACAGCATTGGAATTCTGTCCGGGTGTGTTTTCGACCACTATACCATGTTTTGTTGCGGCCGCCAGTTCAATGTTGTCATATCCGGCTCCTGCCCTCACGACAATCTTGAGTTGTTTTGCAGCATCCAGTACTTCAGAATCCACTTTGTCGCTGCGCACAATCAAGGCCTCCACATTCTCCACAGCTTTGAGAAGTTCCTCCTTGGACGTGTATTTTTCGAGAAGTTCCAGTTTGTATCCGGCATCGTCAATGACTTTTTTGATTCCGTCAATCGCCGTTTTGGCAAACGGTTTCTCGGTAGCTACTAATACTGTCATGACATTAATGTTTTGATTCGAATTCTTTCATGCATGCGATGAGAGCATCTACGCTTTCCATTGGAAGAGCGTTGTAGAGTGAGGCGCGGAATCCGCCAACCGAACGGTGTCCTTTGATACCCACCATACCTTTGGAAGTTGCGAAATCAACGAATTCTTTTTCGAGTTCTTTATATTCGGGAGCCATCACGAAACAAACATTCATGATTGAACGGTCGGCCGGGTCGGTGACTGTTCCCATGAACATCTTGCTTTCGTCAATAGCGTCATAGAGCTTTTTAGCCTTTGCGATGTCGGTTTTTTCTATTGCTTCGATTCCACCCAATTCTTTGTAGTAACGCAATGTTTGCAGAGCCGAGAAGATTGGAAGAACCGGAGGTGTATTGAACATTGAACCTTTGTCGGCATGTGTTCTGTAGTCGAGCATAGTTGGGATTTTGCGCGATACTTTTCCCAGGGCATCATCCTTCACAATTACGATAGTAACACCGGCCGGAGCTAGGTTTTTCTGTGCTCCTGCATAGATGAGGTTGTATTTCTTTACGTCAACAGGGCGCGAGAAAATGTCGCTCGACATGTCGCATACCAATGGAACCGGCGATTCAGGGTCGAAACGTGTTTCGGTTCCGTAGATGGTGTTGTTTGATGTGTAGTGGAAATAATCGGCATCGGCCGGTATTGTGTAACCTTTAGGGATATAAGTGTAATTTGCTTCTTCTGAAGATGCCACAACTTCAACATCTCCGAAGAGTTTAGCTTCTTTAATTGCTTTGTGGGCCCACACGCCGGTGTCAATATAGGCAGCCTTCTTTTCGAGAAGATTCATTGGAACCATTGCGAATTCAAGGCTTGCACCTCCGCCCAGGAAAAGCACGTGATAGCCTTGGGGAACATTCAGCAGTTCCTTTACCAGGGCATCGGCTTCGTCAATGACTGCCTGAAACTCTTTGCCACGATGAGAAACTTCAAGTATTGAAAGTCCGGTTCCGGCAAAATCTCTTATTGCCTCGGCTGTTTTGTCGATTGTGTACTGACTCAGGATAGAAGGTCCTGCATAAAAGTTATGTTTTTTCATGTCTATTAGAATTATTTGCTTATACTTTGATTAAAGGTTGTTGTTTTTATGTGACAATGGCAAATTTAATTAAATAAACCGAAAAAACAATCGTCAGCAACTCGATTTGTCCTCGCGTTCTTTTTGGAGTCGGGTGAGCTTCCTGACCTTACCTGAGAGGGCTATGAGTGTGAACATTGTCGGGATGGCCATGAGCGCATAGAACAGGTCGGTCATACCCACTGCTGCCCGCAATGGTACGACGGCGAAGAACACCAGCGTCAGAATAAAAAACCATGTATAATATTTTGCCCTTTTTTCTCCGAAAAGATATCCGGCGCATCGGTTCCCATAGAAAGAATAACTGAACATCGACGACATTCCGAAGAAGAGAACAACGATCATCAGGACATATTCACCTCCCGGAATTCCTTTCCCGAATGCATCCATGGCGATTTCGAGGCCTTTGACCCCGTCGACATTGGTGAAGTCGCCGCAAACAAGCAGTGCGAGGGCAGTCAGGGTGCAAACAAACCCTGAGTCAATGCTTGGTCCGAGCATTGCCACGTGTCCTTCTCTGACGGCATCGTCGTTACGACTCTCGGAGTGCATGATTGACGCAGTTCCAACCCCGGCATCATTGACCACCGCGGCTCTTCGGGCCCCTATAATTGCAATTCCCGCCAATGCTCCAAGTCCGGCTTTGAGATTGAAGGCTTCTGTGAATATCGACATTACCGCTCCCGGTACTTTAGTGTAGTTGGTCACGAGGATATAGGCGACAGCCAGAAAATAGACTCCCACCATGAATGGCACCATGACCGATGCGACACTTGCAATTCTCTTGATGCCTCCCAGCACAACGAGAGCGACGATAAACGCTATGGTGATTCCCATGATAAGCCTCAGAACCGAAGTGTTTGACATTCCTGTCAGTGTCGATCCGGCCGATAGGATTCCGTTGTGCTCTATCCAGTCGGGAGTCGTGAACACTGTGACTGCAGCTTCTGTCAGCTGGTTTGCGTTCATGATGCAGAGCGTTCCGAACATACCTGCAATGGCGAATGTGATGGCAAGCCATTTCCATTTGGGGCCTAGTCCCTGTTCGATGATATACATGGGACCGCCACGTGTTCCACCGTCCTTGCTCTTCTGACGATAGGTTACTGCCAGGACACCTTCGTGATATTTGGTTGACATTCCAACTATTGCGCTAACCCACATCCAGAAGATGGCTCCCGGACCTCCGATGACCAATGCGATAGCCACACCGGCAATATTGCCCATTCCAACTGTGGCTGCCACAACCGAGAACAAAGCTTGCAGGGATGATATCTGACCGTTTTTGCCGTCACCTTTCTCGGTCAGCTGTTTGATGGCTTTCGGAAAACGTTTGATAGAGACAGCCCCCGAACGAATGAAAAGATATAATCCTCCGCCAATCAGGACAAAAAACAGCGGGTAGCCGCATAGAAAGTCGGCTACAGCTGTAATATACTCGGTAAATTTATCCATTAAATCTTTTTACCTTGGAAACAAAATGCTTGAAAACCATTGCAAAGTTATTCAACTTATTAATAATTTGCAACTAAAACAAGTTTGCTATCTTTGTGAATATGAAAATATCGTCCTTGATAAGTGACTGGACTGAACGCCTGACACCCCGTTATGGAAATAGGGAAGCTGGGGCAATTGTTCGTGAGGCACTGATGTTCTATCTTAACACCGACAGGGTTGGCCTCGCAATGAAAGGCTCGGAAAGTGTCGAAACTTTGACTCTTAACCGCATAGAGAAGGGGCTGAGCCGAATCGATGCAGGAGAACCGGTACAGTATGTCACGGGAGAGGCGTGGTTCCATGGTTTGCGATTGAAAGTAACGCCTGATGTATTGATTCCACGCCCCGAAACATCGCAGCTTGTCGACATGATAGAGGATGACTTCAAAGGAGAGAAGGACCTTCGGGTACTTGATCTGTGCACAGGTTCGGGAGCCATCGCCCTTGCGCTTAGCCGTGACCTGCCTTTTTCTTCGGTGACCGGAGTCGACATTTCCAAGGAAGCCTTGTCAGTTGCCGTTTATAATGGGAAGAACCTAAACGTGAGTGTGGAATTTGTCGAGGGTGATGTTCTCAATCCCGAAACACTTCCCGCTGAAAAATGGGATATAATTGTCAGTAATCCACCTTATATTCCTGAAAATGAGATTGGTGAAATAGAAAGGAATGTACTGGAATATGAGCCTCGCAACGCATTGATTGTCAAAGGTGATGACCCCATTTTGTTCTATCGGTCTATTGCGAGATGGGCCGTGTCACATTTGAATGACCATGGATCACTCTATTTCGAGATAAACCCACATTTTGCTGAGTCACTCAGAAATATGTTGACCGATACAGGATTCGGCAATGTGGAACTTTATAAAGACTTCGACGGTTTGACACGTTTTATTCGAGCCCGGATGTAATGAAAAAGAATGTCCCTTTGACAGCCGAAAAAGCCTTGATGAGATTGAAATCACTTTGTGAGCGTTCGGAATATTGCACCGAGGAGTTACGTCTCAAAATGTATCGTTGGGGTCTGTCGGGTGAAACTGTTGATAAGGTTCTTTCGGTGCTTGTCAAGGAAAAGTTTGTCGATGACCGTCGTTTTGCGGCTGCCTATGCCCACTCCAAATCTATGAATTCCAATTGGGGACGGCTAAAGATACAGCTTATGCTTCGTGCGAAAAAGATTCCGAAAGAATACATCACGGAAGCATTGGAAGCTATAGAGGAAGAAGACTACGAGGAGAACCTTAAGAAGGTTCTTGATTTCAAAAAGCGGCAGTTAGGCGACGATGCATCGACCTATGAGGGTCGAACGAAAATATTCCGTTATGCGGCTTCACGGGGTTATGAGAGCGAACTCATTTCCCGTGTTATGCGCTCAGGAACATTTTAATGGTTTTGGAGTCCGTTCAGGAATGCTGCTACATCCATTCTTTTCTTTCCGGGCACTCCTAACGATTGGATTTCTATGTTTCCTTCTCCGGTTCCGACTACAATTGAGTTCCCTTTGATTTTCATATTGCCTGGCAGTAGGGACGACCGGTCGTCGGAAATTTTTACCTGGAAAATCTTTGTGTCGACATTACCCAGTCCCGGGAATGCCATTGTTGCCCATGCAGCAGGATAGGGCGATAGTCCGCGCACAAAATCCTTGACTTGTTTGGCCGTTTTCTTCCAGTCTATTCGACAATCTTCCCGGAAGATTTTAGGCGCGGGAGTCGGTTCTTCTCCGTTGGTCAGCAGCTGCTCCTGTGGAATAGGCTGTAGATCTTCTTTTATGATTCGATCGAGGGTGTCAAGAGTCAGACGGGCTCCCAAGGTCATCAATCGGTCGTGCAGACTGCCGGCATCTTCGTCCTCACCAATTTCAATTGCTTCCTGGGAAATTATGTCGCCGGTGTCAATCTCATGTTTCAGGAAAAAGGTAGTGACACCGGTTGTTGTGTCGCCGTTCATGATTGCCCGGTTTATGGGGGCCGCTCCGCGGTATCGTGGTAGCAGAGATGCATGCAGATTGAACGTGCCGAGTTCGGGCATTTTCCAAACGACCTCGGGTAACATTCGAAAAGCAATGACTATAAAAAGGTTTGCATTATATCCTTTCAGTTCGTTGACAAACTCCGGGTCTTTAAGATTGACAGGCTGTAGAACTGGTATGTTATGTTCGACTCCCCATAGTTTCACCGGCGACTGTAGAAGTTTATGGCCGCGTCCCGCAGGTTTGTCGGGCATCGTGACTATAGCGACAATGTTGTAGTTCCCGTTGTGGATTGCCTCAAGGCTCTCCACGGCAAATTCGGGTGTGCCGAGAAAAACTATCCTGAGATCTTCTTTTTTCATGATGTTTAACTCCTGGTTCTTAAATGATTATCAGGTATATATCAACCTGATAACCTGACAGCTCTATTTTATTTGCCCGACGACTCTGACCGGCATCGAAGAGTTTTGGGGGTCATTGGACAAAATCATCAGTCGAAGATTGATGATATCTCCCTGAATGGCCTGAGGATCAAGTGTTACTTCGATTGTTCCTTTGTCGCCGTTTTTTATCTTGTTTTTCTTTACGTTTATATCAAGTCCGTCTTCGGCCGTATATACTCGTCGAATTAGGAGCGGGTCTTTTCCACGGTTCGTAATCTCGAGGGTTCGAGTGGCTTTGCCATCCGTTCTTTCTAGTGTGCCGAAATCGATTATTGCCGACTTAGTGGTTATGATCGGAGCGTCACGACGCTGCTTGTCGGAAAGTCCGGAAAAATCTTCTTTCACCATGACTATAACCGGCACCGCCACCCGAGTCGTAGGTCCGGTCGATAGAAAGATGCTGTCGGTCGAAAGTCCTAGTAGTGGCACCTTTTCCGAATCGAGGAAGAAAGAATAGGCTATGTCTTCACCCGGTGCAAGATAATCTTTTTGCGAGGTTACTTTTATATAATCTGGCATATTTTCCCATCGGGGATAAATCGTGTCGGTCGTTGTGTTATAGGCTTCCAGAAAAAATGTCTTGGGTCGCCCCTGTGTGACTTCCCCGAAGGCAATTGATGACGTTCTTAAGCGCAAAGGTCCGGCTTCAACGGGAAATCTCGAACCAACTGTCTTCGGTGAGCCGATAACCGTACCCAGGATATTTAGCTCATATTTCCGTGGGATTTCGTTAAACTCTACCAACACTTTTTTCTCGAAGCGCCCGGGCCGTCCTTCGGGATTATAGAAAATGTCGACAGATCCTGTGTCGCCCGGTTCTACGGGAGAGTTTTCGAAAGCCGACTTAGTGCAGCCGCACGTCACGTGTACGAGTTTGACCGAGATGGTTTCCCGGGATTTGTTGACGAATTTGAATTGACAGGAAACCTTCCCTATGTTTTCATCGAAGGCTCCGAAATTATGTTCGGTTCCACCTACCCATTCTACCGGTTCCTGCGAGCTGACAGTCAGGGCAACCAACAGAGAGAAGAGAAAAATAAATCGTTTCATTTATTTTGGGGTAGCACGAAACCTTTGATTCTGATTTTTGTTCTGGAATTCTTAACGGCGTTGGACTTCACAACTACAACCTTACTGAATTCCCCAGGTCGAGCCTTCGGGTTGTAACGAACATTGATGACAGCCGTGTCGCCCGGGTTTACCGGTTTCTCGGGGATAGTCGGTGTGGTGCAGCCACAGGATGCGATTGCCGACAGGATGACTAACGGAGCGTCACCGGTGTTGACGAACTTGAAATCGTAGCTGACAGGTCCGCCATTTTCCTTGATGTTCCCGAATTCATGGACAGTGTCGATGAATGTGATGTCCTGAGCGTGAATGGCTGCGAATATTGATAGACAAAACAGAAATGATATGAATTTTTTCATGAGGAGTGGTTAATGTCATTGAAATTTCCCGATAATTGCCCGCAAGCAGCCATGATGTCTTCTCCGCGGGAAGTTCTTATTGTTGCAAGGAATCCTTTCTCATTGAGAAAATCTCTGAAAGCAATCATTTTTTCTTCAGGACTCGTTGTCAGATCGGGGACTTCGGGAACGGAATGATATCTGATAAGATTGATTCTGACACCCGGAATCTTCTTGATTAATTCGGCAAGTTTTCGGGCGTGTTGCAGGTCGTCGTTGAGGTTGTTCCACATGATATATTCGACTGAGCATCGGCGTTGATGTTTAAAGTCGAATTGTGATAAAAGGTTAACGACCTTGGTTATGGGGTAGGCATGTTCGACCGGCATTAACGATGCCCGTTCTTTCTCGAAGGGTGAATGTACCGAAATCGCCACATGAACTTGCGTTTCCTCTAAAAGCCTTTTGAGGTTGTCGAGTTTTCCGATAGACGAAACGGTAATTCGTCGGGGACTCCATGCCAGTCCCCATGGAGCAGTCATGACTTCAATGGATTTCAGCACCGAGTCGATGTTGTCCATTGGTTCACCCATGCCCATATAAACGATATTCGTCAGGTTCTCGCTTTCAGGGATTGAGAGAATCTGGTTCAGAATCTCGGTTGCCGACAGATTGCCGTGAAACCCCTGACGTCCGGTCATGCAGAACCGGCAGTTCATTCGGCAGCCAACCTGCGACGATATACACAGGGTGGCTCGGTCCTTATCGGGGATATAGACCGATTCAATGGCTCGTCCTTTACCGGTTTCGAAGAGATATTTCTTGGTTCCGTCGACCGATTCGGCCGAAAAGATCGGTTTCTCGCGTCCGACAGAATAATTTTCTTTAAGAACCTCTCTCGCTTTTTTCGAGAGGTTGGTCATCTCATCGATTGAGGTTACACGGCCGACATATAGCCAACGGGCAATTTGTGCAGCCGTAAATTTGGGCATGCTAAGGCCGAGGACAACGCTCTGAAGTTCTTCGAGCGTCATCCCCAGCAATGGTATCGGTTTGTGTTCGGTTTCGATCAGTTGTCGGAAGTTTTCTTCTCGAGTTGCTTTTCGGCAGCTTCAAGAGCAACGTCGAAAGCCTCCTCGAAAGTGTCGGCGGTTTTTGTTGTTACTGTTTCTCCGTAGTGGGGGAGGATAACCTTAACTCGAGCTTCCTTGTTCATTGCTGAAGAAGCTTTGATCAAGGTCAGGTTGACATCGATGTAGGTGATGGTCGGATAACGACGTGCAAGACGTTCGGCCTTCTTCTCTATGAAACCGTTAAGTTTCTCGGAGATGTCAAAATGGATTGCATTGACTCTGACTTCCATGATTTTAGTCTCTTAAGGATTAAACTTCTTTATTGTTTTCCTCTCGGATGGGCTTTCTGATAGGCCTCATGCAATTCTTTGAAAGAAGTGTGAGTATAGATCTGTGTTGTGGCAAGCGAAACGTGTCCCAGGAGTTTCTGAACGGCCGTCAGGTCGGCTCCGTTGTTGACCATGTCGGTCGCGAATGTGTGTCGCAGAACATGTGGACTCTTTCTTTGTGAGCTGACTCCCACATTCTTCATGGCATCCCTGACAATCCGGTAGACCATGTTTCTCGACAGAGGTTGTCCGTCTCTCTTGACAAACAGGAAATCAATATTCTCATCCACCTCCCGGTTTCTCAAACTGCGATAGTTTTTGATTTGGTTCGCGAGTCGCTCTCCGAAAGGAACTATTCTTTCTTTATTACGCTTTCCGATCACTTTTAGTTCACCTTTGTTGGTGTCGACCCATCGGTCGGGGAGGGCGAGAAGTTCTGAACATCTGATTCCAGTTTCATAGAAAAGTGTGAGAATCAGGTTGTTCCTTGCCGAAATGAATTCATCATGTTCTTCAGCATTTTCTTGAAGAAGTTGCTCCATTTCGTTTCTTTTGACAAACACCGGTAGCGGTTTGTCGAGTTTGGCGAGCGTCAGCTCGGCTGCCGGGTTTGCCTGTGCGCCATGATATCGTCCCAAGTATCGGTAGAATCCCCGGAGAGCCTGGACCTTCAGTCTTAGGGAACGGGGTTTCATGCCTTTCGACGCGAGATGTGCAATCCAAAGACGGAGATCGCTGACGGTCATGTCAAACGGATTGAGTTCCTGAGGTTTTCCGTCGGTAGCGAAGTCTCTCCAATCCTTTAGGGCTGTCTCATAACACAAAACGGTGCTAACTGAAAGATTCAGTTCACACCGTATATAAGTCAAGTAAGCTTCGACGAGCATCCCGAGGCTACTTTTCTATGTTTCCCGGGTATAGAGTTAATTAATCCTCAACCTGACGGAGCTGCTGGACATAGATAGCCTTCATCATTTTCTTGCGGTTAGTGACTGAAGGCTTCTGGAATGCCTGACGATTGCGCAGTTCCTTTACAATACCGGTTTTTTCAAACTTGCGTTTGAATTTTTTGAGGGCTCTTTCGATGTTCTCGCCATCTTTAACTTGAACGATAATCATTTGATGTTTTTGTGTTATATTTTTTGTTGTAATTAATTTCTGAGTGTTGCCACATTACTTTAGCGGGGCAAAGTTACTTACAATTTTTTTGTTGACAAAAAAAAAGACCCAAATCTTGCGTAAAACTTCCTCATGCCGTCGAAAAGTTGAAAAGGTGTCAACTTTTTCCTAATTTTGTGGGAAATGAAAGACTCGGAAGATTTCAATACATTGCCTGCCCGGGGCCATTTGCGCGGTATGTTCCGCAACTGGTTTCTGGACTATGCCTCCTATGTCATTCTGGACCGTGCCGTACCCGATTTGGACGACGGTTTGAAGCCGGTTCAGCGACGCATACTCCATTCGATGTACACCCTCGATGACGGGCGTTTCAACAAAGTAGCCAACATCGTCGGTAACACTATGCAATATCATCCCCATGGCGACCAGTCGATCAACGATGCGCTCGTGTCGCTGGGCCAGAAGGAGCTGTTGGTAGAGACCCAGGGAAACTGGGGCAACACCTTGACAGGCGCCAGTGCGGCTGCAGGTCGTTACATCGAGGCCCGTTTGTCGCAGTTCGCTTTGGAAACCCTCTTTAGCCAGAAGGTAACCGAATGGACTCCCAGTTACGACGGCCGAAAAAAGGAACCGATTGTACTTCCCGCCAAGTTCCCATTGTTGCTCTACCAGGGAGTTGAGGGAATTGCGGTTGGTTTGTCGTCGAAGATTTTGCCTCACAATTTCAACGAGATTCTGGATGCCGCTGTGGCCTATCTCAAGGGTGAGAATTTCGAACTGTATCCCGACTTTCCCACGGGGGGCATGATCGATGTGTCGCGCTATAACGAAGGCCAGCGAGGCGGTATGGTGAAAATCAGGGCCAGGATAGAGAAACTCGATTCAAAGACTCTGGCGATAACCGAGATACCCTATGGCACAACCACCGGATCGGTAATCGATTCTATTCTGAAAGCTTTCGAAAAGGGTAAGATTAAAATCAAGAAGGTCGACGACAATACGGCCGAAACAGCCAATATTGTCGTTCAGCTCCAACCCGGCATATCTTCCGACAAAACGATTGATGCGCTCTATGCCTTCACCGATTGCGAACTGAAGGTTTATCCCAACTGCTGCGTCATCTATGACAATAAGCCCCATTTCCTGAGCGTCCATGATGTTCTTCGTCATAATGTCGACCGAACGAAATATCTCCTTGGCAAGGAATTGGAAATCAAGAGAGGGGAACTGCTTGAACAGCTTCATTTCTCGTCACTCGAGAAAATTTTCATCGAGGAACGAATCTATAAGGACAAAGAGTTTGAGGATGCCCCCGACATGGAAACCGCGAGCGCCCATATTATTTCCCGTCTTCAGCCGTTCCTTCCCCGGTTCTACCGTGAACTGAACGACGATGATATCCATCGGTTGATGGAGATAAAGATGGCCCGCATCCTGAAGTTCAATTCAAAGAAGGCCGACGACGCCATTCTCAATCTGAAAGCCGAGATTGCCAAGATAGAAAAGAATCTGGCTGCCTTGACCGAGTTTACGATAGAATGGTTTGAAAATCTGAAACGGAAATACGGTGCGGCCTATCCTCGTCGCACACAACTCAGAAACTTCGACAACATCGAGGCGGTCACTGTTGCCGACCGCAACGAGAAACTTTACATCAACCGAAGCGAAGGCTTCATTGGCACGTCGCTCAAGAAGGACGAGTTTGTTTGTAACTGTTCGGCTCTCGACGAGGTGATAATCTTCTTCCGCGACGGTCGCTACAAGATCGTGAAGGTCAGCGACAAGCTCTTTGTAGGAAAGAACATCCTCCATGTCAACATCTATCAGCGCAACGACCGCCGTACAATCTACAATGTCATCTATCAGGATGGCAAGAACGGAACCTACTACATGAAGCGTTTCCCGGTTGCCGGAGTGACACGCGACAAGGAATATAATCTGACCCAAGGTAAGGAAGGATCCCGAATCGTATGGTTCTCGGCTAATCCCAACGGCGAGGCCGAAGTGGTGAAGGTGACTCTGAAACCGCGTCCGAAACTGAAGAATCTCCAGATAGACATTGACTTCTCAACTATGGCAATTAAGGGGCGCCAATCGATAGGTAATATAGTGACTCGAAACGAGGTTCACCGTTTCTCGCTGAAGGAGAAGGGTGCATCGACCTTGGGTGGCCGTGAGGTTTGGTTTGATCCCGATGTGTTGAGACTCAACTATGAGGGTCGCGGGAATTATCTGGGCGAGTTCCAGGGTACCGATCAAATTCTGGTGATACTCGACAATGGGGAATACTACACCAGTTCATTCAGTGCCGAAAACCACTATGAGGACAACATCCTCCACATTCTGAAGTTCGACCCGTCGGTTGTTTGGACCGCCATCCTTAACGATGCCGATCAGAAATATCCCTATATCAAGAGATTCTCCTTCGAAACTTCTTCCAAGCGTCAGCGCTTCTTAGGAGAGAATCCCGAATCGGAGCTACTGCTTCTGACCTCGACACCGCGGGCTCGCTTTAAGGTGACATTTGGAGGTAACGATTCGTTCCGCGAACCAATGATAGTTGATTCCGAGGAATTCATCGGAGTGAAGTCGTTTAAAGCTCGTGGCAAGAGGTTGACAACCTACGAGCTCGGTGAGATTGAGGAAATTGAACCGCTTGAGGTCGAAGAGGAACTTCCGGAGGGGGAAGTGAATGAGGACTTTGTTGAGGAAGTTGATGACGACGCCACTGCCGGTGAGCCCGATAAAAGCGACGAAGAAGTTCGCGATGAGATAAACGGTCAGGGTAGAATTTTCTGAAGAAATGAGATTCAGGTTACTAACAATCTTTGCATTAGTTGCGACTCTGTCAGTCGTAGCCGAGACAGTTGAAAAAAGCGATTCGGTTGTGCTTCGTCCGGTGACATCGTCCTACGAACTGAGTTTCGGAGGAGCCGAACTTGCCGACACCTATCTGACACCGTTGATTTATCGTGGCGAAAGCTTTTCTTTCCTGTATGACCGAATGCAAGCAATGAAGTTCAGCCCCGAGAAGTGGGTTATGGAGCTGATGATTGGTTTAGAAGGGAGTCGAACGAAAAATCCGGCTGGGAATTCCACCATGTGGGAGGCCGGGCTGTCGGCTTCGTGGTCCATGATGCGTCGGTGGCATCTCGATGACAAATGGACGATTGGGGTGGGTGGTTTTACGGGCCTCGATGTTGGCGCCCTCTACCTGAAACGCAACGGCAACAATCCGGCTTCGGCAAAAGCTTCATGGACGGTAGGAGTGAAGTCCTATCTGACCTTCAAATTCGGTATGGGAAAGGTCCCGGTTCTGTTACGCTGGAGCGGTTCGATACCTCTAGGCGGCATCTTCTTTTCGCCTGATTATGGTGAACTATACTATGAGATTTGGTTGGGCAACCACTCGGGTTTAGTCCATGGTGCGTGGCCTGGCGACTATCTAAGAATCGACAATACTGTTTCAATGGATTTCGGGTTTGGATCCACCTGGCTGAGGGTTGGCTACCGCAGTCACATTCTGTCGACAAAGGTTAACGACATCACCTCGCGCATGGTAACCAATTCATTTGTGCTGGGCATTTCGAGTGAGTGGATCTCGGTCCGACCCAACAAGCCCATAGGAAATGTAGCGCGTGTCATTTCGGCTTTATATTGATGGAGGGTTTCAAGATGAAGAAATCACTTTTAGGTTTATTGTTTCTGATTCTGACGATTTTTTCGTCATGTCATTCAATCGAGACTTATGAGTCCAATCCTCGGGGGAATTTCGAGGCTCTGTGGGATATTCTTGACCGGCATTACTGCTTTTTCAGCGAGAAGACCGTGAATTGGGATGATATCTATGCGGTTTACTCCCGTAAGATTTCCAATGAGATGACATCGCAGGAGTTGTTTTTGGTTTGTGCCGACATGCTGGAGGAATTAAAGGACGGGCACACGAACCTTTCGGCTCCGTTTAACACATCCTACTACCGTGCATGGTGGAGTGACTATCCTCAGAATTATGACTCGCGAATAATCGAGCAATACTATTTCAATTTCAATTACAGAAGTCTCGGGAGTGTCAACTACGGCATACTGAGTGATAATATCGGTTATATCAACTATTCGTCGTTTGCATCTACTTTAGGCGACGGAAACTGGAACTGGGTGTTCAATCACTTGGCCACCTGCGACGCGCTGATAATCGATGTAAGGGACAACGGTGGCGGAATGATCGACAATGTCGAGCCGTTGATCAGCCACTTCATCACGAGCAAGACATTGGCCGGGTATATTTCCCACAAGACAGGACCAGGTCACAATGATTTCTCCGAGCCTTATCCCTATTATTTCAATCCTGCGCCGGCTGGGTCCATCATGTGGGAGAAGCCCGTAGCGGTCCTGACGAATCGTTCTACCTACAGCGCTGCTAACAATTTCGTGTCGATAATGAAGCTCTTGCCCCAGGTGATAGTGGTTGGTGCCACCACCGGCGGAGGTTCGGGAATGCCTTTCTCGTCGGAATTGCCCAACGGCTGGGGTGTTAGGTTCTCGGCAAGCATTGTCAGTGATGCCAATGGAAAAGTGACCGAGTTTGGCGTGGATCCCACTCCCGGTTGTGCTGTGGATATGGATCCCATAGCGGCCCTCGACGGTCACGACACGATTCTTGACTTCGCCATTTCGAAACTTTTAGAAACAAATCCTTAGAACGTTACATCCGTTGTCATGGCAAAAGGTCTTTTTGCTATTCTGCTGTTGATTCTTTCCAATGCTTTCATGACATTGGCATGGTATGGCCACATTGTCTTTAAGTCGAAAACCGAGCGTTTGTCGCTCTATGTTATTGTGTTGTTGAGTTGGGGAATAGCCTTGTTTGAATACTGTTTTCAGGTGCCTGCCAACCGTCTGGGTTCGGCCGAGTATGAAGGACCATTTTCCCTTTGGCAACTTAAAGTAATCCAGGAGGTTATTTCATTGACAGTTTTCACGGTATTCGCCCTCGTCTTTTTGAAGACCGACACACTCCGTTGGAATCATGTCGTTGGATTTCTGTGTTTGATCCTGGCCGTTTTCTTCCTCTTTAGGAAATAGCGAAACTATTTCAGCCATCAGATATCATGTATGCCGAGCTTCCAGGCTTCTTCGACGCGGAGCGTCGAGGTTTCTTCGGAACTGCGTTCCGAGCCTTCAGGTTATTTAATGTCTTTAAGGTCATTACAAATTTTCAAGTTTTCAGGTTTTCAGGTTTTCAAACTTCTTGACTTCTTGACAACTTGACGACTCGACAACTCGACAACTTCACTGACGGCTTATAGCTAAGGTTTGATGGTTGAGGAATTTGAGATGTCGGGGGTACCTAAAAACATTACCATATAAATGGGTAAGTATAGGATGTTATTCTTTATTTCAATTTGATCGCTGTTACTAAGCACAACTCCTTTAGTTATGTGGTAGTCTTTGACATTGACAAAGCGTGATAATGCCGAATGCACATAATAATCTTTTCCCGACTTAACTTCAATGGGCAGTACTGAGAGTTCGTCATAGTCATCAATCAGAAAATCCACTTCGCCATATTTCTTATTGTCGTAATAGAAGAGGTTGTGACCTTTACTTTTGAGTTCCATGGCGACTACACATTCATAGACGGCACCCAGGTTAATACTTTCGAGTGTATCGAGAAGCGGTTTAATATTGGTAGAAAATAGAAGGCATGATAAAATTCCAACATCGTTCAAATATAGTTTCAGCAAATTTTTCTCTTCCGATTCGGCCAACGGGAATCTGGGGTTGGAAATTGCTTTGGTTGCAAGAGTTATGCCCGAGTTTATAAGATAATCAACCTCATCGAGATAATCGGCAAATCTTTTGCCTTTTTTTTCTTCTATGTCTTTGAAAATCAACCTCTTCTTCTTTTGTGCCAGCAGCGATGGCAAAAGATTGTATATTCTGATGATTTTCAATTTGTTATCGTTATCGTATTTAGAGGCATCATCGGCATAAAGATCATGTATTTCCCGTTGGATTTCTCTGATTTTAGTAACGTTGCCGGTCGCTATAAATTCGTTTACGGCATCGGGCATGCCACCGACAATAAGGTATCTTTTAAACCAATATAACAAGTTGTCATGGATTGGTTTTAATGGTGACTGAAGATTATCAAAACAGGATCTTAGATTCGATATCACATCAAAGCCCACATTGTTTGCAATTAAAAATTCTTCCAAATCAAGTGGATACATTTTTAATATCCTTATTGATCCAATAGGAATAGATGTGGTCCGTTTCAAAGTTATTCCAAGTAACGAGCCGCTTGCGACGTAGGAGTATTTGTTATCCTGTCGTAGAAATTTCAGAAGGGTCAATAGTTGAGGATATTCCTGTATTTCATCAAGAAAGATGAGTGTGTCTTTGCTGTCATTCAAACGGTCTCCTGCCAATGAACTTAAAACCAAATAAAAATCTTGAGTTGTTTTTACATTCTCAAAATAACGTGGACCATTTTTATCCTCTACAAGGTTGATTTCAACGAAGTTTGGAAACATCTCGCTTCCAACATGACGAATAATAAAGGACTTGCCGATTTGTCGTGCTCCTTCCACAACCAGAATCTTGTTTGAAGCTTCGGTGAAGTGGTCCTTGATTGTTGTTGCTATTTTCCTGAAAAGCATGGTGTTATAGATGTTTTTGCACTTTTCCTATAAAATTGCCTATGCAAAATTACACTTTTCCTATAAAATTACCTATGTAAAATTACACTTTTCCTATTGATAGTTGTGAGTTCTTAGTTGCCAGTTGTTAGTTTATAGTTTTCAAATTTTCAAGTTTTCAAGTTTTCAAGCTTCTTGACAACTTGACGACTCGACAACTTCATTGACGGCTTATAGCTGACACTTGATGGCTTTCGGCTAAGCCGAAAAGAAGGCGCGACGAAGTCGCAGAAACCTCGGCACGCAGTTCCGAAGAAGCCTCGCGGCAGTAGCCGCGATGACGTTATTCAAACAGGGCTTTCTTGTCGGGGTTCTTCCACCCTGCTCTACTTTCTGTATTAGTGAAATAGACTTTCAAATCGGCCCGCGATTCATGATTGACGAAGCAGATTTTTTTATCGGCTCTCGACTCAGTGTGTTCGATGAACCAGATTCCCTTATTCCCCTTGGCCCGATAAGCGGTGTTTGTGGTGTAAACAATCAGGTCGGCCCGATACTCCTTGTCCACAACAAATACCTTGATGTCGGCCCTTGATTCTTTGTGGGTGTCATAAACCTTCTGAGCCATAAGAGGGATCAGAGAGAAAACCATAAAGGCCAAGCAAATCAAATTTTTTCTCATATAATCGATGAATACGGGGCTATTATTTCTATGATGGTAAACTACAGTTATAAATTATCATGGGATTAGAGAGGTTGTCATTTTTTGTAATGGTAGCGCATGGCAAGCACATCGATTTCAACCACATCTTCAATCACTCGGTATACTATGCGATGCTCCGAATTAATGCGTCGCGACCAAAATCCTGCAAGTTCATATTTTAGAGCCTCAGGCTTACCTATTCCTACGTAGGGATGTTCTGACATGTCTTCGAGCAACCGGGTTATTTTATTCAATATTCCCTTATTTCCCGTTGATTTCCAAAATCGATAGTCTTCAACAGCTTGCTTGGTCAGTACTATGCGATATCTCATATTCTGTTTAAGAACGCTTCTATTGATTCATCGGTGTTTTGGATAACGGTTCTTCCGGTTTGGGCATCTTCAATCCCTTTCCTTATTGCCATCATCATGGACGGTGATTGCATCAAATAGGCTGTTTCTTTAATAGCGTTATACTCTTCCAATGAAATCATCACGACAGCATCATTTCCTTCTCGGTTAATGATAACTGTTTCAGAGTCATCGATAACAGCATCTAAATAGGCACTTAGATTCTTTCTCAATTCCGTGTAATTTGCAGTCTTCATATTATGATGTTTATTAGAAAAGTACGTAATTAAGGTGCAATTTAAGTAAAATTTTTTACCGAGACAAATTTTTTGTTCAACACTCCTTGCATAGCCAACCGTGTATGCGTGTGCGTGGGAAATATAATGTGGCACAACATGTCGACGCCCCTACTGATAGCTGATGGTTCGCGCCACGGCAACTCGACAACTTAGCAACATAACAACCTAACAACATCGCGACAGTGATCTGACGCAGATCTTTGGGTGAATGGAATTTCGCCAAGTTGACAATCGATTGCAAAATGATGATTATTTGCTAAATTTGTGATTGAACTTCAAAGAGATGTCTGAGACTTTAGAGAAAGCCTGACATCTTCGCTGTTGAAGCTTTTGACATATTACGAAAGGCGTTTACGACGCTTTATTTCTTGGCTGGTCGAAACCTGAGAAATTTTGAATTTGCAACCGAGAATGAAGCAATGTAGATGCCCGTTAAGTGTGTTTATATGATGTTCCTGCGAAGGAGCCGATTATATATTCATACTTCGCGGGGTCATTCTATCATTGCTCATCTGTTGCAATGGTATTCTCAGGACCTCAACCAGCGGAAGAGCAAAGTAAAATGGCTCCCGCTTTTCGTTTATAATCCCCTTTATGATGCCATACAGGAGCTAATGGCAGTGAAAACATTGGCTCTGTATGGAGATTATAGACAACGTAAACAAGACGCTAAAAGATGATTTGGCCGTGACGCTGCGTTCCGGTTCAAAAGTCGCCATTGCCGCATCTTGCTTCTCGATTTATGCCTTCCAAGAGCTTAAGGAACAATTAAGTCATATTTCCGAACTGCGATTCATTTTCACTTCTCCCTCTTTCTTAAACGAACGTCAAGAAAAACAAAAGCGTGAGTTTTATATTCCCCGCCTCAATCGCGAACGGGACCTTTATGGTTCAGAATTCGAAATAAAGCTTCGCAATGAGCTTTCACTGAAAGCTGTTGCCAAAGAGTGTGCCGAATGGATACGACATAAAGTTTGTTTCAAATCTAACCGTACCAATGCAGGGATGCCTGCATTCGCTACAATTGACAGTACAACTTATTTACCTTTGAATGGTTTCACTACCGTTGAACTTGGTTGTGAAAGAGGCAACAATATAGCCACAGCGATTACTAAATTAGAGTCTCCATTCTCAAACCAATATTTGCAAATATTCAACCAGATTTGGAATGACAGTAGTCAGCTTCAGGTAGTAACAGAACAAGTCCTCGACAACATCACCAACGCCTACAAAGAGAATTCGCCTGAATTTATCTACTTTGTAACGCTCTATAATATATTCAATGAATTCCTCGAAGACATTTCGGAGGATGTTTTGCCAAACGAAGCCACCGGTTTCAAAGATTCGGTCATTTGGAACAAACTCTATAATTTCCAAAAAGATGCGGCGTTGGCAATCATAAACAAGTTGGAAAAATATAACGGTTGTATTCTTGCCGACAGCGTAGGTCTCGGAAAGACTTTCACAGCACTTTCGGTGATGAAGTATTACCAGAACCGCAACCGTTCGATTCTAGTTCTATGCCCCAAAAAACTTTATGACAACTGGGTTACTTTTCGAAGCAATTATCTGAACAACCCACTCGTTCAGGACCGTCTGCGTTATGATATTTTCTACCATACCGACTTGTCACGAAAATCGGGATTCAGCAACGGTCTTGACCTCGAACATATTAACTGGGGTAACTACG
>JAFLTL010000021.1 GCA_022510505.1 Muribaculaceae bacterium
TGTGATTGTTTATTGAAATTTTCGATCTCTCTAATTGTTTCCAATCATCGGGGTCTAAATGTTTCTGTCAGTTCAAATTTTTATATGTCTTATTTAATTTTTGTGTCTAGTCAAGTTTCGTTTTCTTAAAACTACGATGCAAAATTATAAATAATTTTCTGGTTTCAAGTTTTAAATTTTAGTAATTTCAAGTTTCGTGTTCTTTTGAATGATCTGGTAAAACAAGAACTAATATTAGATGCTTGTCTAATTTTTGAAACTTTTTTGTAATTTTTTTTATAAAAATTAAACTTTTCCCCCTAGTTTGGTTGTTATTGAATTATACATGTGAAAAATTCGTTAAAAAATAAATACAACCCTAAAAAACCTATTATGAGAACTTTTGTCTTTTGCATCGCAGCATCCCTTTGTATCAAGGCCTTCGGGCAGGTTGACATCCATCCCACTAAACAAAATCAAGAACATGACCTGACCGTCGTTGGACCAGCGACAGAAATTGATACCGCTGCTGTCATTCGTGCGTTTATCGAGAATGCACCTAAAATGTACAACATCCCAAGTGCACCCCGTTTCGCAATCGTTGGAAAAGACGAGAAATTCTACTTTGGAATTGGGGGATCAGTTAAGACTACATTCAGCTTTGACTTCCCCGACCCAATCTCCAGTCCAACTTATTTTTCTCCGTCATCAATCAATATGGGACCCTCGGCTAACCCAAAAGGAAATGGTGGTCAATTTCAGATTAGTGCCCAGCAAACCCAGTTCTATTTCAATGCAGTGGCTTTACCCAAAAGTAAATATAAAGTTGGTATTTATATCAATTTCGACCTTTGCACCAGCAGTTATGCACCGAATCTACAGTATGCCTACCTGACTTTCCGCGGATTCACCGCCGGTGCAAACTATTCATTGTTCCTAAACACAAATGCAGCTGCTCCAACAATCGACAAGGAGAATGCCAATGCTCTAACTTATGCGCTCAACCAGGTCATTCAGTACAATCACACATTTGCCAACAATGTCTCGCTGGCAATTGGTGCTGAAATCGGCCCCAAAAGCTATACGAACGCCCCAAAAGCCTATAGCGTCAATCAGCGAATACCCGACATCCCCGCTTATATTCAGTATACATCCAAGAGCAATCCCAACACTTCGATCCGTTTTTCAGTAATCGGTCGTAACCTTCAATATCTCAATGAAACCTCAGGCAAAGTGAAAAATGTTTGGGGCGGAGGTGTCAAGGTTAGCGGAACACTCGGAATCACTCCCAACCTGATTGCCTATTATCAGGCTGGTGCGGGAAAAGGAATCACGGGTTATTTCCAGGACATGCAAAGCCTCGGACTCGATCTGACTCCCGATCCTAACGATGCATCAAAGATGATTGCTAACAAATCATGGGGAGCCTATATCGGACTCCAATACAACTGGTCGAGCAAATGCTATTCTACAGTTCTATATAGCCAGACGCGTAACTATGCGAAAAAATTCGATAATGTGGGGACAGCTAGTGGCAGCAATGATTATGCCACCTCTTGGGACGACCAGTATAAATATGGTCAATACCTTGCTGCCAATGTCATGTATAATATCTCCTCATTGTTCACTTGGGGAGTTGAATGGGACTGGGGACGTCGTGTAAACCATAGTGGCTTGTCGAAACATGATAATCGAATCCAAATGATGCTCCAACTCTCTTTCTAGCATCCTAGATATAAGAAACACCCTTGGAGGCAGAGTCTTCAAGGGTGTTTCTTGTTGTTAATGTTGCTATGATGTTATGTAGAAGCGTCAATTAATAAACTATAACGGTTACTCAGTAAATTATAAACTATTTGCTGTTCTCGGTAAAAGCATCCATGATTTTTGTGGGACGGAAGTTCTCGAAAGCGCCAAGATCATAACCGCCATTATAGGAGTGAGGAGCTTCTGGTTCCCAGTAAAATACTCCGGTGCAATTGCCGTTGGTCTCATTCATGGCTGCTTTGATCAAGCGGGAAAGGAATTCATATCCTTCTTCAGGGTGATTTACATTCACTCCGGTTTCGACGATTATAACAGGACATTTGAAATGCTCGGCCAAAGAATTGATGTTGGCAATGACATCGTCGACAGCCTCAGGTTTCGACTGGTCGCGGTTGCTCCATTGCGGATAAACGCTCATTCCAATAGCATCCCATTTTGCACCAAGTCGCTGCAGTGCATTGAAGACGTAGTTATAGAGAAACATGTTATAGCCGTCGTCAAGATGGATTATAACCTGAGCATCGGGATATATTTCCTTGACCGCATCATAACCCGCATTCGAGAGTTCAGCATAGGTCTCGGTGGAATCGGGAATGCGGGCAATGGGCCACATCATACCATTAGTAGTCTCGTTTCCAACCTGTACCCATTTTACGTCGATTCCATTGTCTTTGAGTAATCTAAGAGTGGAACGAGTGTGGTCGGCAAGTTTACCCTTGACTTCAATGACCGATAATCCTTCCCATTCTTTGGGAATGTTGTTGTGACCGGGATCAGCCCAATTATCACTATAATGGAAGTCAATCATTATTTCCATTCCTAGATCTTTAGCCCGTTTTGCCATTTCCAGCACCTGCTGGGGAGTGTTGAAGCCGTTGACACTATTGACCCACACACGCAAGCGAATCGCGTTCAGCCCCAAATGTTTCATTAAAGCTGTGTTTTCCATCTCCTGACCGTCGGTTGTATAGTTTACTATGCCTCGTGACTCTAGCTCAGGAGTCCAGCTGATGTCAGCTCCCAACCAAAAAGGTTCAGCCTGAGTTTTGCTGATTTGAGAAAGGCAGTTTAACGAAATTGTCATTAAAGCTGCGACAACTGTTTTTTTTAACATGATGGATTATTGCCAGGATGATGTTTCTGTGCAAGTAACATTAATAGCTTGGTCACCTACAGTGATTCGGAAATCCCCTTCTTCCAGGGTCCAATTCAAGTCGGGGTCTACGAAGGCCAGTGAATTAGCGGGAACAACCAACTCAACTGTAGTTGTCTGACCGGGATCAAGGAGTATCTTCTCGAATTGACGAAGACGTTTAACATCGGGAGATACGGACGCCACAATGTCGGAGGAATAGAGCAGAACGCTCTCTTTGCCGGCTACCTTACCCGTATTGGTAACATCGATTTTGAAACGTAGAACATCATTGGCCTTGAACGAATCTTTGTCGACACGCAGGTTTGTATATTCAAAAGTTGTGTAGCTTAAACCAAAGCCGAACGGCCATTGTACATCCACTTTGGCATCATAATTATAGGCTCCGAACATAGTTTGAGTCAATTCGCCCTTTTTGAAGTCATAAGGTATCAATGCACCGGTGTGTTTGGGATAGGTGATAGGCAATCGACCCGAGAAATTGGCGTCACCAGCCAGAAGTTCTGCCAAAGCATCGCCTCCATAGTTCGACGGGAGCATGATATCTACAACTGCCGAAGCCAACGGCTCTATTTCGCTAATTATGCGAGGACGACCTTCATTGAGTATCAATACGATAGGTTTGCCTGTCAGAGAAAGCTTTTTCACGAGTTCCCGCTGAATGGGAGAGATGTTTAGATCATCGATGTTACCCGGTGTTTCACAATAAGATGTCTCACCGATACATGCTACAATTACATCCACGTCTTTGGCTGCTGCAACGGCAGCATCTATGTCGACAACCTTTTCCGAACCCCAGCTTCCCGACCATTGAGCTGTTACGTCATATTCGGTTCCTGGAACATAAATTATATTCTCTTCACCGAATTTCGCTTTCATTGCCTCAAGTATCGTGTTATATTGAGCGGTGTAGGGGAGAACGTCGGTCATGTGACCTTGCCAAGTGTAGGTCCACCCTCCGTTAAGAGTTCTCATTGAGTTTGAGTTAGGGCCGGTAACAAGAATCTTAGTATCCTTATTCAATGGCAGAATGTTGTCGTTTTTCAAGAGTACCATTGATTCCATCGCTGCCTGCATTGAAGAGTTGGCAAATTCCTCGGAACCGAACAGAGGATAATCCGTGATATAGGTATTAGGAGTCTTGAAAAGTCCAAGACGGAATTTCATCCTGAGTACGCGTGAGCAAGCATCGTTGATTCTTTCCAACGAAACTTTCCCCTCATCGACGAGTTCATGCAAGAGGGTGCAGAAATCGGTCTGATAAGGTTCCATGGCCATGTCAATTCCGGCATTTATAGCGATTCTGATGGCATCCTTCTTGTCTTTGGCGACGAATTCCCTGGTATATAGGTTGTTTATGTCGGCCCAGTCGGTAACAATCAAGCCGTCCCAATTAAGATCCTCCTTCATCCACTTTGTCAACAGCTTGGCGTTGGCGTGGAATGGAATTCCATTGTTGTTGGTTGAATTGACCATAATTGACAAAAGGTGACCGTCACGCACTGCTGCAACGTAGGGGGCGAAATGTTTTTCTTTCAGTTCAGCATCGGATATTGAAGAATGGGTGCGATCCTTGCCGCTGACTGGTGAACCGTAGCCCATGAAATGCTTCAGGTTGGCTGCAATGTGATATTTGTCTATTTTGTTGGGGTTATCGCCTTGCATGCCTAGAACAGCCTGGGTGCCAAGCTGACTTGATAGATAAGCGTCTTCGCCATAATTTTCCCATACGCGAGGCCATAGGGGAGTACGAGCAAGGTCAACCGTGGGATTGTAGGTCCATGGAACATTACATGCTCGGGTTTCATAGGCACATATTTCGCCGCCTCGTTTAGCAAGATCACGGTTGAATGTAGCTCCCATATTAATATTCTGGGGCATCAAGGTTGCCCCAACCGTGTAACTTGCACCATGATTCATGTCTAAGCCATAGATAGTAGGAATACCCATGGTTTGAATTGAATAATCGTTGATTTGTTCAACAATGCGATTCCACTGAACGGGAGTCAGTGCCATGTCGGCTGTGTTCAGGAATGAGCCAATTTTGAACTCACCAACTGTTGCTTCAAGACGAGCGGGATTGATCGTGAACAAATCGGTGGCATCCTCAACGAACGTTCCGTCGGCCGTGAAGGGATTGAATTGTCCAAGCAGCCCGAGTGTCAATTCACACATCTGACCGATTTTTTCATCAAGTGTCATGCCGGCCAGAACCTCGGCAATTTCTTTTTCCATTTTGTCATCCTTGGGAAGCGATTGTGAAAAGCCGTTCAGCGAAATTCCAAGGACGAGAAGACTAATAAGTATTTTTTTCATGGTTGCATGTATATTTGAATTTTCTGCTAAGATAATAAAAAACAGTCAATAGGAGAGAAGTCAACAGCGATAAACTTCTCTATTGAGTCCAATGCCTGAATAAATGGTTTAAGGTTTGTTAAAAATAAGAACTTTATTTCTTCATATTGGTTTTAATTATAAAGAACAATTAAAATAAAAAATTATGAGCTACGAACAAGTTATCAACAGCGCACCGGTGGTGTTAGTTGAATTCTATGCAAGTTGGTGTCCTCATTGCCAGCGCATGATGCCGGTTGTTGCCGATGTCAAGAGACGTGTTGAAGGAAAAGCCGAAGTTTATCAATATGACGTTGATAAATTTGAAGCTCTGACCGACGAAAACAATGTGGAATCATATCCAACCTTCATTATTTACAAGGATGGACAAGAAGTTTGGAGAAATGCGGGAGAAATGCCCGAGGCCGATTTGATTGAAGCTATTCGTAGTTTCGAATAAATATCGTTCTCCTCTCTCTATCTATGAGGTGACTTTGGAAATCAATCCGATGTCACCTCATTTATTTGCCATCCACCTCCAAGTACCTTATAGAGGTTAACCAAGGCAAGATGTTCGTCAAGATGGGCGTTGCTGAGAGCTATCTGGGCCTCCAAATAACGTCTCTGAGCATCAAGAACATCGATATAGTTAATAGTTCCAGCACGGTATTGTTTCCAGGTCAAATCCTGATATTTGTCAGCAGCCACCAATAATTCATTGTTTAACTCGACCGATTTTAAAGAGCTACTATAGGAATTGACGGCGTCAACAACTTCCTTGAACACCTCGAGCACCTTTTGCTCATAACCCAGACGAGCCTCTTCATAGGCCGCGACCGCTGCCTTATAATTGTTTTTTCTTCGACCGAAATCGACAATCGGAGCAACAAAATTTTCAGCGACATAAGAGAAGGGGGATCTTAATAAACCTTTAAATTTGTCATTCTCGACACCTCCGGTCAATTCAATGGTAAGTTTTGGAAATCTATTGGCCCAACTGACTCCCACACCGTCCAGTGCGCTTTCAAGTCGAAGTTCCGATGCTCTGACGTCAGGTCGACGTTCCAATAATTGAGAGGGAAGGCCAATCGGGATTCTGTCGGGGAAGGTGTTGTCTTTCAGTTGTTTGCTCCGTTTTATTTCTTCATCGGGATAGCATCCCATCAAAAGTGCAAGGACATTCTCGTTCAATTCGATATTATATTCCAACCGTGGAATCAGAGCTGCAGCTGTGGCATATTGAACTTTTGCTTGTTGATAAACAGTCTCGGATGTCAATCCACCTTCGTATCTGATACGGGCAAGTTCGACACCTTCCTGACGGGTCGTCATCGTGTGCTTTACAATCTCTAATTCATTGTCGAGAGCCACAAGACGGAAATAGGCCGACGCGGCTTCCGATACAAGAATCATTCGCATGGCACGTTGGTCCTCAACAGTGGCAAGAAACTGTGCTCCCGATTTTCTTTTGGCCCATGTCAAACTTCCCCATAAATCAGCCTCCCACCTTATTGAAGCCTTTATCCCCAGTTCAGGGTCAGGAATATAGCGTTCTTTGTAGTAGTCATTAGTCTCGTGATTGAAGGGTACCAGACCATAGAGCTCAGGAAACAGTTTCGCTTTATCGACATTATAAAGTTTTTGGGCCTGTTCAACTTTTGCCGCGGCAATTTGCAACCGCTTGTTATTCTCAAGTGTTCGCTGAATTATATCACGAAGATATTCATCACCATAAAACTCCCACCAACCAAGGTCGGAAAGTGTCAACGAATCGACCGGTTGATTCTCCATTATGACGTCGGGGAGATTAAGCTCGGCTTTTTTGAGATTCTTGACCCCTGAACATCCGGCAATCAATAAAATTGAAATTGAAATTGAAAGCGAAAGATACTTTACCCGGTTCATTTTTTCAACTTCTCTTTAAATCGATAAACCCAAACAAAGAAGAACGGAACGAAGACTATTCCAACAAGAATAGCTATAATCATTCCGAAGAAAACTCCTGTTCCTATACCTTGACGGCTTGCGGAACCTGGACCTGAAGCCACAACAAGAGGCACAAGTCCCAAGATGAAAGCGAGCGAAGTCATGACTATAGGCCGGAATCTCAAATGTGCCGCTGTCAAAGCAGCCGAAACGACATCCTGGCCCGCATCAACACCCTCCTTGGCAAATTCCACAATAAGAATCGCATTTCGTGCCACTAGTCCGATTAACATTACCAGGCCAATTTGAAAATATATGTTATTCTCTAAGCCACAGATCCAAATACCCAAATAAGCGCCTACACCTGCTATCGGAAGTGACAGTAGCACAGCAATTGGGACTGTCCAGCTTTCATACTGAGCGGCTAGGAATAGAAATACAAACAAGAATGCTAGACCTAGAACTACCCCGGTTTGACCACTGACGTGTTTTTCCTGATAGGAGAGACCGCTCCATTCTATCTGTATGTTTTCGAGAAGATGATTCTTTGCAATTTCCTCGATCGCTTTCATTGCCTGACCCGAACTATATCCATGAGCTGCCTCGCCAGTTATCGGTGCCGAAGTGAACATGTTGAATCGTTTTATTGTTCCGGCACCGGTCGTGTAGTTGGTGTTTCCCAACGACGTGATGGGAATCATTTTTCCTCCGTTCCCTTTAACATGGAACAAACCAAGATTTTCGCGATGTTCACGGAAAGGAGCTTCAGCCTGGATATACACACGATAAATACGGTTGAACATATTGAAATCGTTCACATAAATCGAGCCCGTGAAGGTTTTCATAGTCGAGAAAATATCAGCTACGTCAACACCACTAAGTCTAGCCTTGTCTCGGTCAACATCGAAATAGAGCTGCGGGATGTCATTCTGCATTGATTTTGACATACTGGCGAGTTCAGGCCTCATCGATGAATAATACAACAGTGTGTCAGCCGCATTCTTGACATCTTTATATGTTGCATCACCGCGGGCCTCAAGCGAGAATTCGAAACCTCCCGATGAACCGAGACCTGGAATTATAGGAGGCCGTGACAGGTAAACCTTGCTCTCGGGGTATTGGGAAAATTCCTTTCTGACCTTTTCCATCAATTTGTTGATGTTCGCATCTTTTCTTTCACCCCAAGGCTTCAATATGACAGTCAGCTGACTTCGGGCTTGCGAGGTGCCGAGTCGAGGACTTGAACCGGTTACATTTAGAACATATTCTATGTCGGGTTCTTTCATCAGGAAATCCATGGCGCGGTCGGTTACTATACGGGTGCGTTCAATTGTTGCGTCCTCGGGTAACTCAAGCTCCACGGTAAAGTAACCTTGGTCCTCCTGTGGCATAAAGCTCTGTGGTACCAATGTGTTCATGAGCCATATCGCTATTATTACTAGTCCGAAGGCTGCAAACATTCTTCTTGAACGTGTCAACGCCGATACTATCATTTTGGAGTAGGAACGGCTGCCGCGTGTCAACCAGATATTAATATGACGGAAAATACGCTTCTTCTTTCCTGATTCTGGACGAAGAAGCATGGAACACATCACAGGACTTAGGGTTAGAGCTACTACAGTGGAAATGATTACTGAAACTGCAATTGTAATAGTGAACTGACGATATAGCTGTCCGGATATCCCTGGAAGGAAACTGACAGGCACAAAAACTGCACACAGCACAAGTGACATTGCTATAAGTGCTCCGCCAAGATTAGACATCGCTTTCTTTGTCGCTTCTTTTGGAGGTAAGTGCTCCTGATTCATGATGCGGTCAACGTTCTCCACAACTACGATGGCGTCGTCGACAACAATTCCAATTGCAAGAATCAGTCCTAAAAGCGTCATCATGTTTAGAGAGAAACCGAATATCAGCATTACACCGAAGGTTCCAATCAGAGAAATGGGAACTGCAATCATCGGGATGACTGTGGCACGCCAGCTTTGTAACGACAGGAATACGACAAATATAACCAGTATAAGTGCTTCGAAAAGTGTTCGATAGACGTGGTGTATCGACTCGGAAATGTATTCGGTGATGTCAAAGGGAATATTGTAGGTTATGCCTTCGGGGAAATTCTTGCTGATTTCCTTCATCACATTTTTGACATTCTTTGCAACATCTATTGCGTTCTCTCCGGGGAGCATGTTGATGTTCATCACTGCAGCGTTCTCACCGTTAATACCGCTCTCAGTGTTATAGGACTGCGCTTCTAAAGAAACGTTTGCGACATCTTTCAATCGGATTATCGAGCCGTCGGGATTCGCCCGAATGACAATTTGTTCGAATTCAGTCACCGAGGAAAGTCGACCCTGAGCCGTGATGGGAATGGTTACATCGACGCCGTCCATCGGGGCCTGCCCAAGCACTCCTGCAGCTGACTCACGGTTCTGATCAAGCAGAGCATTTTGAATGTCCTTGACTGAGATGCCCATATTGGCCATCTTGTCGGGTTGAACCCAAATTTGCATACCATAATAACGGCTGCCAACATTTGAAACACTTCCAACACCCGGAACTCGACGCAACATGTCGACGACGTTTAATGTGGCATAATTAGAGAGGTATATCTCATCATATTTTGGGTCATCCGACAACAATGTTATTGTGAGAAGTTTGTTCGGAGCTTGTTTCTCAACGCTTAACCCATTCTTGACTACCTCGGCCGGTAGACGTGACTCAGCCTTTTTCAAGCGGTTCTGAATGTCTACTGCAGCAATGTCGGGGTCAGTATCGATGTCGAAAGTGACGGTACAGGAATAACCTCCCGAATTGGAACTGGTCGATTCCATATAAATCATGCCTGGAGTACCATTGAGCTCCTGTTCGATTGGAGTGGCAACCGCCTGAGTCACAGTCTGAGCGTCAGCACCTGGATAGGATGCCGTAATCTTGACTGTTGGAGGAACAATCTCGGGATATTGGTCAACTGGCAGGAATGTGAGCCCGATGAAGCCAACAATGACTATTACAATAGAAATGACTATTGAGAATACCGGACGGTCAATGAAAAAATCCGATTTCATTGATTCAATTGCTATCGGTTGATGAACTTAAGACTACTGGACGTACCTTCATTCCATGGTTCAATTTGTGAAAACCTTCGGTCACAATATTTTCATCAGCTGCTAAACCACGTTCTATAACCGTCATGTTTCCTACTTCGGGGCCTATTTCAATAAATCTTCGTTCTACAATGCTGTCGGGTTTGACGACATAGATATAGGCCCCTCCCTTTTCTATCTCAAGGGCCTTGGTGGGCGCTACAACTGCATTCTCTCTCAAATCCAGCAGCATTTTCACCCTAGTAAACTGCCCAGGCATAAGTTCACGCGACAAATTAGGCATCTCAGCCCTAACTGAGAAAGTTCCTGTTTGAGGATCTACCTGAGGATCGGCGAAATCAACCAGTCCTTTATAGGGATATTCCGATCCATCGGCCAACGTTACTGTTACATAGGGATCCCATGTTCGGGTGGAATCTCTTTGTCCTATGTTGACATTGCGAGCTTTCGACTTCAGATAATCTAGTGATGTCATACTGAAATCTATTCTGACTGTGTCGGTCTTGACAACGGTCGCAAGTAAGGATTTACCGCTTGGTCCAACCAAGGTTCCGATGTCGACGTTTCTCTCTGATATATATCCCGAAATGGGTGACTGAACGGTGGTATAACCTAGTATCATTTCGGCCTGGGTTAGGTCTGCTTCACCCACAATAACATCAGCATGAGAACTCTCATATGCGGCTATCGCATTGTCCAGGTCCAGCTGGCTAGCTGCGTTTTGCTCATATAACGGTTTGATGCGGTTTAAATCCCTGTCGGCCTTTAACGCCTGAGCTTTTGCTTTGTTAAGACGAGCTTTCGCACTTTCTACGTTTGCCTTATATAGTTTTGGATCAATGACAAAGAGTGTCTGACCCTTATTGACATAGGTTCCCTCATCAAACAACATCTTCTCAAGATAGCCTTCAACTCGAGCTCTGACCTCGACAAATTGTTGGGCTCCAACACGGCCCACATATTCCCCATAAACGCTGACATCCTGAGTTGTGGTTTTCTCTATTGCAACAACAGGTAATTCGGGATCTTTTGTCTTTGGAAGGCATAGTATGACGATTATGAAAGCAAGAGCTAAAATACCGAATACAATGAGTATCCATTGAAGAGGTGACAGCTTTATGTGTCGGGCATTGGAGGCCAATGTTTTTATATCGCTTAATTTAAGGTCTTTAATCCTTTGTGGATTAAGATTCTTTATGGAATTAAAGGTTTGTTTGCTTCTCTTCATCTTTAAATTTCAGAGATTTTTTGACTAGTAAAGTAATTACAAAGTAAGTGATTTAATTTGATTCAGATTAAAAAAATAATTAAAAATAATAAAGGGAACAATCAATTTGACTGTTCCCTTTATTTGTTTCACAAGTTTATTAAACACCTTGGAGTTTGAAGCGAACTGGTAGGGTATACCAAACATTCACACTTTGTCCGTTCATCTTACCGGGGATAAAGTTAGGCAAAGTCTTAACGACTCTGACAGCTTCTTTATCAAGGTCAGGGTCTTTTGATCTGACAACTTTAACTTCACCGATAGAACCATCTTTCTGCACAACAAATTGTACCACAACCTGTCCCTGGATATTGTTCTCCATGGCCATTGTCGGATATTTTATGTGGGTTGAAAGATATTTCATGAGTTCAGCTTCTCCACCGGGGAACTGAGGCATCTGCTCAACGGCTGTGAAAACCTGGTTGTCGTCAACTTTCTTTTCTTCGACGATAATCTCGTCTTTGTGTTCACGAACCACGTTGATATCGTCGGTACCCTGGTCGAAGTCGGTGTTACCAAGAGCTGTAGTCGATTCCTGAATTTCATCCTGTGACTTGATTTCCTCGGTAACTTCACTGTCGTCGACAATTGCGATTTCAGTTACTTTCATCGTGTTGAGGATTTCTTCGGGAAGAGCTTCAGGCTGCTGTTCTTCTACACGCTGCTGTTCGGGTTCTTCTTCAGGTTCATCGGCCTCAGTTGCAAGTTCAGCCAACGACTGTTCAATCATGTCCTCGGGTTTAGCCTCGGGTTTGGGAAGCTTGTCGATGACGAATATGAGAGCGAGAACTGCAGCAATAATTACAACGACTACAGTCATTGCACGATTATGACGACGGTCACTCTCTTCGCGTAGTTTATAGGCTCCAAATTCTTTATTCTTACCTTCAAATATAAGGTCGCGCCATTCTTTTGATGAAAGGTCTACGTCTTTTGCCATTTTCTTTCTTGTTTAAGGTAAATCAATAGACTACATCATTTATAACCCAAACCGTGTTCCTGACGATAACCTTTAATCATCATTGAATCCAGGTGATTGATCTGGTCAATCTGGTAACGAGATATCTGGTTAATCTGCATTTCGTCCAGTGCGGTGATCACGCTTGCCCACGATGCATCGGGGGTTGCCTTGATAATGACTACCGGACGTGTCAGTGTTGAGTCATTACGTATCTCCTTGGCGAGTTTCTGGTATTCTTCCTCGGTTATCTTCTTTTCTCTCCACAACTGCTTCTGCTCGTTGATTCGTTCAAGAACAGTTTCGTTCTTGTCGTGAAGAATCTTGCGGATACCCTGAGGCGTTTTTCCATCATTTCCAAGGAATTCTTTTGCATCAAGATTGGAAGAGATTCCGTCGTTGGCTTTTGGATCGTAGTTTTCGGGAACTACGGGTTTACCTTCGTAGTAGTAAACAGTTGTGCCTGCATTAGGTCCACGAAGAACGTCGCCAGCATTGTCTCTCTTCGCATCAAGAATCAAGGTTACAGCCTCCGAATCCTTTGCTTTGTTCATCTCGCTTTGCTCAACTTTTTCATTGGAAGGCAATGAAATATTGAGTGTTTGCGATTTAATCATCGTTGTACAAAGCATGAAGAACGTGATCAGAAGCATGTTCATGTCCACCATCGGAGTAAAGTCCACATGGATAGACATCTTCTTTTGGGCGCCTTTTTTCTTTTTGCCCTTGTTGTCGGATTGTTCTATCTGTGCCATGGTGGTTAGTCTTGTTCTGATTTAAGTGCAGTCATCACGCTGAAACGGTTCATCTTCATTGTCTGAAGATTGTCCAGCACTTCGTGCATGGTTTGATAATTGGTGGTGGCATCCGCCTTCACTGCTATACCTTCACCCGTCTTTATAGCCTGGGAGAGGTTAGCGTTTCCGGCATTATTGATTGCCCTCATCCAAATTCGGAATTCATTAGTCACGTCACGAAGACCATCGGCATTGGTATATATAATTTCCTTCAAAGGAATGCCAACATTTGGATTTTCGAGATCCGATAGATACTCGTCCTGTTTCTCGGTCTTCAGTGAAAGGAACTGATGCAAGTCGGCCAAAGGTACGCCGAACATGTTTAGTTTCGCAAACTTATCAAGATCGCTCGAAGTGATGCCGGTGCTTTTACCTGTATACTTCTCATATTCCTGCGAAGCTATCTGCAACGCTTGGCGGCGAACATCTTCGGTACCTCCCATCTCAGGATCTTCGTCACCGGCGATGCCAAGGAAAATCTTACCTTGTTCCTTGCCGTCGCGGTCCTCGGTAGTACCAACCAAAATGGTTACCACGTTGGATGTCGGAACTTTGATCTCCGATACAGAAGAAGGAGTGATTACGGTCACAGGTTCCTTCTGCAGGAAGGTCGATGTCAACATGAAGAAAGTAAGCAAAAGAACCGTCACGTCACTCATCGCGGTCATGTCAATGAGCGTGCTCTTTCTTTTTGGTTTTACTTTTCCCATGATTTTTTACCGTTTTATTTGTTGATTAAAGGTTTCGATAAAAAAGCAGGGATTAGTGAGTAGCTGCGAACTGTTGAACGATTGAATAACCGATTTCGTCGATAGCGTAGGTGAGGTTATCGATCTTGTTGGTGTAGAAGTTATAGGAGATAACCGCAAATGCACCGGTTGCGATACCAAATGCTGTGTTGATAAGAGCCTCCGAAATACCGGTTGAAAGTTCGGTTGAGTCGGGAGCACCCGAAGTTGCCAAAGCCTGGAACGATTTGATCATACCGATTACAGTACCTAGAAGACCAACGAGAGTACCAAGAGTTGTCAAAGTAGCAACGATTGGGAGGTTTTGCTGAAGAGAAGGCATTTCCATTGCGGTAGCTTCTTCAACTTCCTTCTGAAGGGTAGCAACTTTTTGCTCCTTTGTCAAGGTGGTGTTCTCATCCATTTCTTTGTAACGGTTGAGGGCTGCGCTAACTACAGCTGCAACTGAACCTTTCTGTTTGCGGCAAAGATCCTGAGCCTTAGCAATGTCATTTGCCTGGAGGCATTTCTTGACGTCGGCAACGAATTTGGTGATGTTACCAGTACCTTTAGCGCTCTTCAATGCAATTGCGCGTTCTACTGAAAGAACGATAACAGTCAGAAGAAGAGTTTGAAGAATAGGCACGATGACGCCACCTTTGAAGATTGTTCCAACGAGATCGTTGGGGTGAGCATTTATGTCGGTGAAGAACATAGAGTTGATGTTCTCAGCTCCTGCTACGCCTTCCAGTTCAAAGTGTGATGGATGTCCGAAAACAAAAAGGAAAAGACAAACGCAAACGATAAAGCATGCTAAGATTACCAAGAAGGCATTCTTGATGCCACGAACGTTTTGTCCTGCATTTGCAGCTTTAGGTGCTGCGGTTTTGGGCTTTGTAGCTTCCATAGTCTTTTTTAATGATTTAAATTATTAAGGTGATTGGTTTATTTTATTAATTATTTATTTCAAAATTATACAAGATAAACGGTTTCACGGCAAATTTATTATATTATTTTGAACCATCAAAATTTTTTTAACTTAGGGTAACTTAACTTAACAATTCGGCCATCTGCTCATTAAGGTTCTTTGCCTCAATCGCTGCAACAGTATCGAAATCAGTGTCCTGCGACGCATAAATTATTCCTCGGGAGGAATTGACGAGAATTCCGATATCCTCGATAAGAGTCAATTTGGCAACCTCCTCCAGATCTCCACCTTGGCTTCCTATTCCTGGAATGAGGAGGAAATTGCGTGGAATGAGACGACGTACGTCGGCAAGCAATGATCCGCGAGTTGCACCTGCGACATACATGATATTATCGGGCGATCCCAATTTCGATGTTTTCAGAATGACATCCTCAAACAAACGACATCCTTTCTTGTCGACTGTCAGCTGGAAATCTTCACATCCTTTGTTGGAAGTAAGAGCCAGCACTATACCCCATTTCCCCTTGTATTCAAGAAATGGAGTGATGCTGTCGGCTCCCATATAGGGTGAGAGAGTTACCGCGTCTACATTATAGAAGTCAAAGAATGAACGGGCATACATTTTTGCTGTGTTTCCTATGTCGCCTCGTTTGGCGTCGGCAATTACAAAATGATCGGGATAACAGCTCCCCAAGTATCTGACAGTCTTTTCAAAAGAAATCAACCCTGTGCTCCCAAGACTCTCATAAAAGGCGAGATTGGGTTTGAAAGCTACACAAAACGGAGCTGTGGCATCAATTATGGCCTTATTGAATGAGAAAACAGGATCTTCTTCATTCAAAAGATGTCGTGGCAGTTTGTTAAGGTCGGGATCTAGTCCCACGCACAAAAAACTTTTCTTTTTTCTGATTTGATCGATTAATTCCTTCCTTGTCATTTCTTTCAATGTTGTTTTATTATAATTCTGCTGCTTTTAATCTTTCAGCATTCTCCGCAACAGTCAACTTGTCGATACATTCCTGAATCTCTCCGTTTAGAAAAGTGGGTAGATTATATACAGTATAATTAATCCGATGGTCGGTCATTCGGCCTTGTGGAAAATTATAAGTTCTAATCTTAGCCGACCGGTCACCAGTTGATACCAGAGTCTTCCTTCTGGATGCAATGTCATCCAGATATTTTCTATGCTCCTTATCGTAGATGAATGTTCTGAGTCGCGACAATGCACGTTCTTTGTTTTTGGGTTGGTCACGAGTTTCAGTACATTCTATAAGAATCTCTTCGGTTTCGTCGGTCACGGGATTTTTCCACATATACCTTAGTCTCACTCCCGATTCGACCTTGTTGACGTTTTGGCCGCCTGCACCTCCCGATCTGAACGTGTCCCACTTGATTTCTCCTTCGTTTATAGTCACGTCGAACTCGTCGGCCTCGGGTAATACTGCCACAGTGGCTGCCGATGTGTGGATTCTTCCCTGGGTCTCGGTTGCCGGGACTCGTTGAACTCGATGCACTCCGCTTTCATATTTAAGAGTGCCATAGACATTCTCTCCTGAAACCGACAGCACTATTTCTTTGAAACCTCCAACGGTGCCTTCGCTGACAGATGTGACGGCCACGTTCCACCCCTTGCTCTCGCAGTAGCGGGTATACATTTTATAAAGGTCACCTGCGAAAAGAGCTGCTTCATCACCTCCGGTGCCCGATCTGATCTCAAGAACTGCGTTCTTCCGGTCCTCAGGCTCTTCGGGAAGGAGTAACAATTTAATTTCATTCTCTAACCGGGGAATATCTTCCTGTGCCGTTTCGAGTTGCTCTTTCGCGATAGCCATCAATTCTTCATCGCCTGACGCACTCAGTTCACGTGCTTCATCAAGATCTTTCAAAGCCTGACGATATCGTGATGTTGTTGCCACAAGCTTCTGCAAATCTTTATATTCCTTTGTCAGTTTCCGGTAGCGTTGTTGTTGGGAGATTATATCTGGGTCGCTGATTAAAGTCGATACTTCTTCGAAACGGCTTTCTATTCCTTCAAGTCTTTGCAGGAGGTCTGTCATGAGTTATTAGACGGGCAAATTATCCCTGGATTTCTCTTGTTCTTAATGTTGTCGTTAAATATGGGCCGAGATATAACAAATTGTTACTTCTCATTGCAAATTTAATTGAAAAAAATAATATTTGAATTAACTTTGCAGTATTGTGAAAAACTAAGAATCCTTTTAATAATTTAGCTTTACTCATCACATGCCGAAAACTAATCTGGACCAATTGGATGTAAATATTCTTGCTGCTTTGGCCGATGATGCAAGAAAACCTTTTTTAGAAATTGCACGCGATAACGGTGTGTCGGGAGCCGCCGTCCACCAACGCATGTCTAAATTGACCCGTAATGGTGTTGTCAAAGGCTCTCAGCTACTGATAGACCCTTCCTCAGTTGGCTATGAAACGTGTGCTTTCATGGGTTTCTTTTTAAACGACCCTTCGCGTTTCGAAATGGTTGCCGACGAGCTGAAGAAAATTCCCGAAGTTGTGGAATGTCACTATTCTACTGGAAAGTATGATATGTTTATAAAGCTTTATGCCAGGAACAACGATCATCTCTTAAATGTTATTCATGAACGTCTGCAGCCCTTAGGATTGGCTCGCACGGAAACTACTATATCGTTCAAAGAGGTGTTTCATCGTTCGTTGCCGGTTAAAGATACTCCAATTGATTAATCTAATCGTCTTAAATATATGCGTTTCTATAAGTCAGCTATTTTCTTTTCTATAATTTTTGTTAGTTATAGCTCCCTTGCTAAAGACTCGGTATTCCGCGATAATTTTAAGGATTCGACGCTTAGAATAGATTATATTTTCGGAGGAAAAAGGGGCAATCCCCAGATTAATCTTGATGGACAGGAAGTCACTCCAGGATGGGCAGGACGCCGTACCCTTTTAGATGAGGTACCCCTCGAAGGAAACGGCCAGATAATGGTTCTTTCATTGACCGGCGACACTCTGTATCGCAATCCATTTTCTTCTTTGTTTCAAGAATGGCTAAATACTCCTGAGGCATCTCAACGGGCTATGTCAATGGAAAGTTGCTTTCTCGTGCCCGAACCTAAGGACAGTGCAAGAATCGTGCTGACTCTCTTCGACGGATATCGAAAGCCTATGGCAAATCACGAATATTTATTTATTCCTGACGATATACTGATTAGAAAACCCGACGTTTCATCGCCCTTGAATCATCATTATATCCACCGTAGTGGCGACCCTAAAAATAAAATCGATGTCGCAATTCTTGCCGAAGGATATACCTACGAAGAAATGGACTCTTTCATGATACATGCATCAACTGCAGTGCAAAGCATACTCTTCCATGAACCTTTTAAGAGTAGGGCCGATGATTTCAATTTTGTTGCTGTCGAAACACCGTCGAAGGATTCAGGTGTCTCAGTTCCAAGGTTCGGACAATGGAAGGACACTGCATTTTCATCACATTACAGTACGTTCTATTCAAACAGATATTTGACCACAACATCGGTAAAGTCAATTTATGATGCTTTAAGAGGCATCCCATTTGAGCATATTATCATTCTGGCCAATGAAAATGAATACGGCGGTGGAGGTATTTATAATTTCTACACTCTGACGACTTCTAAGAACAAATTGTTCTGGCCTGTGGTAACCCATGAATTCGGACATAGTTTCGGTGGACTCGCCGACGAATATTTCTACGAAAACGATGACATGACCGATGAGCTTGTCTACCCCGATGGTGTGGAACCCTGGGAAGGAAACATAACTACAATGACTGATTTTAGTTCTAAATGGACCAACCGCATTAAACCCGATCAAACAATTCCAACTCCTACGGGAACAAAAGGCGTCGGTATTTTCGAGGGTGGAGGTTATAGAACGACAGGAGTGTATCGACCGGTTGACCGTGATTGCCGAATGAGGTTCAATGACGCCGAAGCTTTTTGCCCTGTTTGTCAGGATGTCCTGTTGAAGGTAATCGATTTTTATATAGAAAAGGATTGATGGGGGCCCTTTCTCAAAAGATTCTTCTGTTGATTTTGTTTATTACCGGAACGACTTGTTCAACCTTGTCGGCCCAGGATAGCATATATACAGCTCAGTCACGAAATTTCTTTCAAAAGGTCGGAGACTATTTCAAGCGAAGCAACCAGGAGGTCGAACCGGGAAAATTTGACATAACTTTTATTGGCGGTCCTCATTATTCCGAAGAGAAAAAGTTTGGAATAGGACTATTGGCTGCCGGTGTCTATCGTCCCGACTATGAAACTCCACCATCTAACGTTTCTTTATTTGGAGATGTTTCCACCGTGGGCTTCTTTGAAGTGGGTGTTTCGGGACATAATATCAGTAAGCGCGACCGATCCCGCATTAATTATGAATTATATTTTTATTCCTTTCCAAGTTATTTCTGGGGTGTGGGGTTTGAGAATGATTTCAATAACGATAATAAGACTAAGTTTAAAAAACTTCAAACACAGTTGACAGTAGAATGGCTTTGGAGAGCTGCGAGAAATCTTTATTTGGGGCCGGCATTTGAATTTCGTTATAATTCAGCATCGAAACCCGATGACCCACGACCGTGGGATGGTTATCGTACCTCGACCTACAGTTATGGAGTAGGCGCAACAATGAGCTATGATACCCGCGACAATCTAACTGCACCCAACAATGGGATGAATGCATTGATAGCATTAAAGGCCTATCCCGGCTTCTTGTTTAACAAAGAGGCTTTCGGAAATGTGGAGTTGACCTATTCCTATTATTTCGGGATTTGGAAAGGTGGAGTATTGGCAACACGAGTTCATGGAATGTTTTCCATCGGACATTCAATCCCGTGGGGTATGTTGCCATCCTTTGGAGGAAGTTATAATATGAGGGGCTACTATTTGGGCCGCTACTGTGACAGAAACGAGGCAGATATCACGGTCGAATTGCGTCAGCATGTTTGGCGACGTAGCGGCATAGCCGTTTGGCTCGGTGCCGGAGAAGTATTCCCCGATTTTAAAAGTTTGAAATGGGATTGGATTCTCCCCTCGGCAGGAATAGGTTATCGATGGGAGTTCAAGAAAAATATAAATATACGATTCGACTTTGGAGTGGGTCGAAAGTCCACCAATTTCATCTTCTCTATTAATGAAGCGTTCTGAACGATACACATCCGTTAGTTTTTTTGTTGCATTCCTTACAGCAACCACACTCGTTATTCCAAACATTATTCTTGATTTTACCGAGATAGACTACAATTGGATTACAATTGTGCTTAACATCGTTTTCCCTTTTTCATCCTATCTTTTCATTACAGCATTATTTAAAATAACCGGCAAAGGTATATTGATGACTTTTCCGTTTATGCTTTTCTGTGCATTCCAGATTGTTTTGCTTTATCTCTACGGCGAATCAATAATCGCTGTTGACATGTTCCTGAATGTGGCTACAACCGATTTTGACGAGGCGAGTACTTTGCTAAACAATTTGACTCCCGCCATAATATTGGTTATCATTTTATATTTGCCGCCATTGATATATGCGGTTTGGAATCTGATAAACAAGAAGAGAATTGTACGGCACAAACGTCTTTTGTTATGCGGTTGGTCCCTGCCAATTCTGCTTGTTTCAGGAATTGCGCTTCTGGTATTTTCATTAACAGGTTATGTTAATCCGGGAAGAGATATATTTCCGATAAATGTGATTAAAAATCTTGTAACTGCTGTAGAACGCAACAAAACTTCGAAGGACTATCCCGCATCAGCTGCTGACTTCAAATATTCGGCTAAATATACAGGAAATGACAGAAGGGTAGTGGCCCTTGTAATAGGTGAGACAGCCCGTACCGACCGTTGGCAACTCTTCGGGGCTGAACAACCGGTCAATCCCCATTTGAGTCGTAGAAAAAATCTTTATCTTTTTCCCAAGAGTCTGACTCAATCTAATACAACTCATAAGAGTGTTCCAATGATGTTGACTCCTTTGACATCAGAGAATTTCGATTCATTGAAAAATTATAAGTCGATAATTACTGCATTCAAGGAAGCAGGATACAGAACATTCTGGTTGACGAGTCAGCCGCCGAATGGCTCCTATACAGAAAAAATGAGTCAGGAAGCTGATTCGGTGATAGTCATGAAATATGTACCTGATGTTGATCTTGCCACTGCTTCAGAAAGACTATTGTCAAATGTTGACCGTTTGGATAATGTGTTGTTGATTTATCATACCTATGGAAATCATTTTCCCTATAATTTGAGATATCGAGCTGAATCGGCAGTTTTCAAACCCGATTCCCCAATCGAAGCACGTGCCGATAATTTAGAAAGATTGCTCAATGCCTATGACAATGCTACTTTAGCAACAGATTTGGCTGTCGATTCAATCATATCGGTCTTAAATAAGCATGCCGATTATAGTGCGATGGTATATGCCGCCGACCATGGTGAAGATATATTTGATGATCATCGAAACCGTTTTCTCCATGCTTCGCCTGCACCGACGATCTATCAATTGAGGGTGCCGATGTTCGTGTGGCTTTCCGATACACTTAAAAGCAATGATGAAAGAGACATGACAATTCTTGCGAACACTCACAAGACTGTAAGTCCTTCAGTATCGGTATTCCATACGGTATTGGATTTAGGATGTGTTTCAACACCGTACTTTGATCCGCAAAAAAGTTTGGTTAACGAAAGTTTTTTGGAACTTCCTTATTTATATTTAAATGATCGAAATGAATCACTACCATTGGAAAGAAGTGGAATGAAAGAAATCGATTGGGAAATAATGAAGAAAGAAATTTTTTAATTTATTTTTAAATCATCATATAATAAAGTTTCCAGTTTTTGTGCATTATATTATTGATGATTAATTAGATATAAATCTTATATTCATTTAAAGTTTCCCAAAATGGAAAATTTTCGCAATTAATTTTAAATTATAGTTTGTCTATTTTGGAAAATAGTTATTAATTTTGTCTATCATAAATTAATAAATCAGTCAATAATTTAATAAAAGTGATACAAACAGTTGTCAAGCGCGACGGTAGGATTGTCGGATACAATGAGGAGAAGATTAAGGCTGCCATTCGTAAAGCCATGTTGACTACAGAACTTGGTGAGGATGAAGCTCTAATTTGTAGAATTACCGACCGTATTGGTTTGTCTGGTAATACTCAAATGACCGTGGAGGATATCCAGGACCGCGTGGAATTCGAATTGATGAAAAGTCCACGAAAGGAAGTCGCCAAACGCTATATCGCCTATCGTGACAAACGCAGTATCGCACGACGGGCAAAAACGCGCGACATGTTTCTTGAAATCATAGAAACTAAGAACAACGACATCACTCGCGAGAATGCCAATATGAACACTGATTCTCCGGCGGGAATGATGATGAAATTTGCCAGCGAGACAACAAAACCTTTTGTTGACGACTATTTATTAAGCGATGAGGCTCGTGAGGCTGTGAACAATGGTTATATTCACATCCATGACAAGGATTATTATCCAACTAAGAGCTTGACCTGTGTGCAACATCCCCTCGACAATATTCTTGAGAAGGGTTTTACTGCAGGTCACGGTGAATCTCGACCGGCCAAAAGAATTGAAACAGCGAGCATAATTGGTTGCATTTCCTTGGAGACTGCTCAGAATGAAATGCATGGCGGCCAGGCACTTCCTGCTTTTGATTTTTATCTCGCTCCGTTTGTGCGTTCTTCATATAAGGAAGAAGTGAAGACTTTGGAGAAATTGACGGGAGAAGAACTGAGCGATCTATATGAGGCCGAAATTAAGGATTATATAAAGAAACCACTGGAAGGTCTTCAGGGAAAAGAACGCTACAGGCAGCATGCAATTAATGAGACCGTGGGTCGCGTTCATCAGGCGATGGAAGCATTCATTCACAATATGAATACAATTCATTCGCGTGGAGGAAATCAGGTTGTTTTCAGTTCAATCAACTATGGCACCGATATTTCAGCCGAAGGTCGTTGCATTATTAGAGAACTCCTTCAGTCGACCTATGAAGGTGTCGGAAATGGAGCTACGGCTATTTTTCCAATTCAAATCTGGAAAAAGAAAAAAGGTGTCAACTACAATCCAGGTGATCCGAACTATGACCTTTATCTTGAAGCCGCAAAGGTGACTGCACGAAGATTCTTCCCGAATTTCGTGAATTTGGATGCGACCTATAACCATCATGAAAAATGGCAGAGTGATGACCCTAAACGTTATCAATATGAGGTCGCCACGATGGGTTGTCGCACCCGAGTCTTTGAGAACCGATACGGAGAAAAAACTTCGATTGGTCGGGGTAATTTAAGTTTCACTACTATCAATATCGTCAGGATTGCTATCGAATGTATGTCAATCCAGGATCAGGATGAAAGAATCCGTCGGTTCTTCGAAAAACTGGATGATGTTCTTGAAATAACTTCACGTCAACTGAACGATCGTTTCAATTTCCAAAAGACAGCCCTTGCAAAGCAATTCCCGCTTGTAATGTCCCGTCTATGGGTCGGTTCAGAGAATCTTAAGCCCAATGACACAATTGAGAAAGTAATTAACCAAGGTACGTTGGGTATTGGATTCATCGGATTAGCCGAATGTTTAATCGCATTGACCGGTAAACATCATGGTGAAAGTGAAGAGTCTCAGAAGCTCGGCTTGAAAATTGTCAGTCACATGCGAAGCCGTGCAAATGAGTTCTCTGAACAATATTCTCATAATTTCTCTGTATTGGCTACTCCAGCCGAAGGGTTGTCAGGCAAATTCACCAGAAAGGATAAGAAGTCTTTTGGAATTATACCGGGAGTAACCGATAAGGAATATTATACCAATTCAAATCATGTTCCGGTTTGGTATCATTGTTCGCCACGACATAAGGCCGAGATTGAGGGACCTTATCATGAACTGACCCGCGGAGGTCACATATTCTACGTAGAGATTGACGGGGATGCTACTCACAATCCAAAGGCAATCCTCGACATTGTCGATTTGATGGATCATTACAACATGGGCTATTGCTCGGTAAATCATAATCGAAACCGCTGTATGGATTGTGGTTATGAGGATGCCACTGAACATCTAGAAGAATGTCCTTCTTGTCACGGCCATTCTATAGATAAATTGCAAAGAATTACAGGTTATCTCGTTGGAACAACCGACCGCTGGAATCATGCCAAATTGGCTGAGCTTCATGAAAGGGTTGTTCATAAATAATACCGACGTTGAAGGTTCTCAAGATTGTTGAAGGTACAATTGTAGATGGACCCGGTTTGAGAACCACGGTCTATTTTGCCGGATGTAACCATCATTGTCATGGTTGTCATAATCCCCAGTCATGGGATCCTGAGAACGGTCGTGACATGAGTGTAGATGAAATTTTTGATATCATCGAATACAACGGGTTTGATGTGACTTTCTCAGGTGGAGAACCGTTGATGCAGATAGAGAACGGGCTTTTGGAATTAGCCGGTAAAATCAAGAAGTTGGGGAAATCAATCTGGTGTTATACCGGTTACACTATAGAGGAAATAAAACAATCCCACCAGCTTAATCCTGTTTTGAATGTTGTGGATGTTTTAGTTGACGGTCCGTTTGTAGAAAGTCTGAAAGATTTGTCGCTATGTTTCAGGGGGTCGTCAAATCAGCGAATAATTAACCTAAAAGAATCAGAATAATCTTAATTCTGCCACTAAATAACGAACCCGACGACATCTTTATCAATCGTCGGGTTTTGACTATGTAAGCTAATTCTAACTTCAATTTTTCTTTGGTTGTGCGGTCAATACTTTTCCACCTGACGAGGTACTTATATCGGGTGTCTTCTCTATTGTCAGATCTTTTGCATTTATATCACCACCCGATGAAGAATTCATTGATGCGTATTCGCAAATCCCTCCTACTTTAATGTCTGCACCGGAGCTAGCTACCATGTCCATAGATCTTGTGAATATATTCTTGCATTTGAAGGATGCTGCCGAAGAAGCTGATATGTGAATCACCGTTCCTTCAATTCTTTTAATTGAGACCGATGCTTTGGAGGATATGGAAACATATGTCTGACCGGTTAGCAGAGCCGACTCTTCAATATCACCTGATGAATTATTTGATGATTCTTTCATCTTAATCGACGAACCGGATATTTTTATATTACCGTTAGAGGATGATGAAAGATAAATGTTCGAACATCTGACTTTGCTCAAAAAATCAGTAATGCCTGAGGATGATGTCGAAACATTGATTTTTGAACCTTGTGCCGTGACATCTTCGTTAAAAATAATCTGTCCTCCCGATGAAGCAGAAACATTAATGTCCTTGGTTGTCACTATAGGTGTCTTTACATTGATGATACCTGAGCTTGACGCCTGAAAGGAGTTAAGTGAGCCTCCGTTCAACTGTATTATGATTTTATGGTAACTTTTCTTTTCATAAGTTTTGGGTAATTTAAATGAGAGTGTTCCATCGGAGTTGACATTATAAGTCAAGTTATCAACAATCTCTTTTTTCCCGCTTATGACGGCTTTTGATTGTAAATCGTTTTGGGTATATATGATCTCAATACTATTTGAAGTGGAAACTCCAGTGAATTTTTTATTAATGTTGATTTCTCTGGAATTATTGTCCGTTTTACCTTTCTTTACTTCGTTTACCTGTGCTGTGCATCCCACTGCAAAGATAAATATACTTAAAAATGGAAAAATTGTTGATCTGTTCATTTTATTGTTCGTTTTATAATACTTCTTAAATTAGACGTATTATGAGATTAAAAAGTTACATGAACCCCAAATTTTTTTACATCCAATTTTAACTATACTAATATCGTGAAATTCATCTATATAACTTTCAAACCCCGCTCAGCAAAATAACTGCACGGGGTTTGAGAACGCTTAATTTTAGTGTTGATTTATGCCGTTTTTACGGGACAATCATTCTTCGGTTGTCATAGATTCAATAGCAAGTGTCTTTTCGTTACTGTCATCATCGTTCTTGATGTTAGGCAACTCCAAACCATAATGATGACGTGCATCCAGAATTTTCAGCCAAACCGCAAAGACAAATGCCAACAAGCCGAGTCCCGCAAACAAAAGCATAGGAACCGTGTAGTTGTAGTCTACTGGATTGTCTATACCGGGATTTGTGGCAGTCAATACTTTTCCAATCAAAATGGGGAAGACACACAAACCAATATTCTGTACCCAGAAAATTAATGAATAAGCACTTCCAAGATAACGGGAATCCATCACTTTTGGAACCGAAGGCCAAAGGGCAGCCGGTACTAACGAGAATGAGATGCCCAATACCACGATCGTCGCAAAGGCCAAACTTTCCGACGGATAAGCCGGGAGCCAAAGGGCAAACGTCAGGTGACAACAAACAAGCAATATCGCTCCGAGGATTAGCATTGTAGCTCCTTTACCAACGCGGTCAAGGAAGAAACCCAGCGGAGGAGTGAGTATCATGGCACCAATTGGAAACCATCTCAACAAATCGGCTGCCTGCTCGGCATCTATATGGAGATTACATTGCAACATGTTTGTGCCATAACGCTGAAAAGGGAAAATGGCTGAATAGTAGAGAACGCACAACAAAGCTATGAACCAGAAAAGTTTGCTTGAAAGAATCATCTTCACATCAGCAACCTTAAATTCTTCTTCCGATGACCCATCGCCGCCAGCGGCTCCACCACGTTGGTGGTCGAGTTTAGTGTCCATGACACAAAACACGATGTAGGCGATCAAACCGATAAGCAACAAACAGGTGCAGAACCCAACCGGAATAACTACCGTCGGGTCGCCACCCATCCAAACTGCAAGGCGTGGTGACAAAGAGAGAACCGCGAAAACACCTAGACGAGCAATCGCCATTTCTAATCCCATTGCCAATGCCATTTCTTTTCCTTCAAACCATTTAGCGATCGCCTTTGATACAGTAACACCAGCCATTTCACAGCCGCATCCGAAAATCATGAAACCAACGGCTGCTAGTTTCGCACTTCCGGGCATTGCGGTCCACCATGAACTCAGCCAAATGTCGAAGGCACTTCCCTGGAACCAATTGCTGACTGCATAGAATTTTATGCAGGCTCCAACCAACATGACCGAAGCAGAGAGCGTGCCAGTAAAACGAATTCCCATCTTGTCGAGTATTATTCCGGCAAGAATGAGGAAACCAAATACGTTCAATATGTATTCTGCACCGGCATAGTATCCGAAGGCATCGGGCGACCATCCTCGTTGAACTTCAATCAGTGACTGTAAGGGCGACATCACGTCGACAAACATATAGGCAAAGAACATCATCGATGCTACAAGAATCAATGCGGTCCAACGGGCCCATGCCTTATCGTTAAGATAAACTTTAATTTGTTCGGTCATTAGAGATTGTTTTGATTGGTTAATGAAATTTCAACAAAGATAGGACAATTCATTCAAATTCCGATGAAATCCTTCACGTAATCAGTCAATTCGCTGAAATCAAGGATAATCTTATCAGGTGTGTTGTGGTTTGCAAATTCCGTTTTGATTAAATTCTCAAGCTCTTGGTCGGTCCAGGCAACTTTCACGAAACCGGTCCGTTCCAGTTGTCGGGCAGTTGCGATTTGATGGTCTGTTCGGTGTTCTCCCAAAATGGCTTGCCTTGGAAATACTATTAGTGGTTTTCCGTTTTCAATGCACTTTATGATTGTACCCATTCCTGCATGAGCAATTACAAAACTGCTTCTATCAAGCAAGTCATCATGGGACTGGGAAGGGAGTGACTCAACAATCCTGAAATTTTGAGGGTCATAATCACCACGCTTGCACTGGACTATCAATTTGTCGTTGATTTGGGGAGCTATTTTATCTATAATGGCAAGTAATCGGTCAAACGGCTCCTGAGTACCACAAGTTACGAGTATCATTGACGACTTGGTTTAGTCAGACTATTACCGACAAATTCGACATGGCGGTATTTCTTGGCAACATTCTCCCATTGGCTGATGGTTCGATTCGCGATAAACCGTGCAATCTTCCCGCTGCCGCTCAGCTCTTCTACGTTGGCGCATGAATCAATCCAGAGACTTCGACGACCTGTTAATCGACCCATTATAATGGCAAGCAGTCCTGGTGCTGCCCCTGTCGTAATGACGTGCGTAGGACGATGTTCTTTGAATAATTTGCACAGACTGCGAATTGAAATGGGAATCCGTCCAAGAGTTTTTCGGGAGAAATCGGGAATCGAATAAGAATCCTCGGGATCGGTCGAGACATATATGGTTTGAACCTCCTTCTTGAGAGGGTCCAATACCTTTCGAAGCTGAACGAGATGCCCTCCCGATGATGCAACTGCGAGAATTTTCTTTTGCTTAAATTTCATTGTAAAGTGTTATCATCATCTGTTTTGCTTTTTCATGGCTGAATTCCTTCACGACACCTACAGCATTAACACTATGTTCAGTAAGCTGATTCCTATTTTCAATATAACTTCTCATGAAATTCTTTAGTGAGTCCACATCACCCGACTCATGAAGGAATCCGTTACGACCATGAACTACGAAATCTTTTATTCCCTTGATATTTGATGCAATTACCGGCATTCCGAATGCCATTCCTTCAAGTAAACACATCGGCATCCCTTCGGCATAGGAAGGTAGGAGGATGACATCAGAATTGCAAAGTTGGATCTCTTTGGCATCGCCTTCAATCCAGTCCTCTATCTTTACTTTGTTTTCAAGTCTGAGTGTCGTGATCAGTTCACTGATTTTCCCCACGTCTCCTTTCCCGAAAATTCTAACGATAAAATAATCATTCTCCTTCTGTAACCTGTTGACTCCTTCAATTAAATCATAAATGCCCTTTTTCGGTTTCAAAACACCCATGAAAAGAAATTCCAAAGGTTTGTTTTCTTGATGCTCTTTAGGTTGATTTTCTTTAACGGTGACACTGTTGGGAAGTATAGTTATTTTATTTTCGCTAATAAATGAAATGAAATAATCTTTCCATGATTTTGTCAGTACAATCCAACGTTTTGACATTTTGTTGAACAATCCTAGAAATAATCGATTGATTCCTAGATTAAAGAAGCTTTCAGCTCTTCCTCCATGCCAATGAACAATGACGCTGAGTCCAAACAATCGACCATAGAGTGCGACGAGCAATTTCCGATAAAATGATTTGCCTGTCGATACATGAAGATGCAGAAACTTCCGGCCTTTGAATCTCTCGGCGGGGAGTTTGATTAACAACAGTAGGAGAGATGTCAGACCGATTAGGGTGCCATGTCGACTGTTACTTTTCAAATAATGGAATCCATCCTTAGGAAAAATATGGTCCCTCTGATTTCTGATAACTTCAGCCATGCCGCCAGTCCCTTTAATGTCAGGACCAACGACAATAACTGTTGAAAGAGGGTGCGTTGAATTTTCCTTTGTCATTTTAAATACAAATATATTTGTTTCTTTCCAAACGACATTATTTTTATTTCAATGATTATTATAACTTTGTCCTGAACATGATTCCAAAGATTATTCATTATTGCTGGTTTGGACCCAAAAAAATTCCGGATCAACAGCAAAATTTCATCAAGGGCTGGAAGAAACTCTTGCCCGATTATCAATTTATTCTCTGGAATGAGGATAATTTTGACGTAAACTCTACCCAGTGGACTCGAGCAGCATATGATTGTGGCAAATATGCCTTTGTCAGTGATTTTGTGCGGTGTCTCGTTCTTGGTAAATATGGTGGATTTTATCTGGACACGGATGTCGAGTTGCTCAAAAGTTTGGATTTTTTTGTGGGGCTGCCCTATGTTCTTGCCACTGACGCTACTGCGCAATATATCATCGGATCCATAATCGCAGTGAACACCGGTGAAAAATTCATTCAAGAAATTTTGGATTATTATCAAAAAGAAATTTTTGTCAACGACAAATCATTTATAGAAACCCACACTATTCCAATGATTTTTGAACGGGTATTAAAGAATCATTACGATTTTGTTATAGTAAATAACATTCGGGAATTTGGGCAGGCCCGTGAATGTTTATTTGTTTTCGCGCCCGATTTTTTTTCACCACAAAACAATATCGATGGTTCCATACATCTGACAGAGAATACCGTTGCTTTCGACCATTATGCCGGAAGCTGGCTCCCATGGTACAAGAAAATTAAAAACCGGCTGAAGAAAATTGTTGGACCTGATGTTACACGACGTCTTCAAATAATTAAAAAGAAGTTTAAAGATCCATTCGATTAACAATCTTCATGAGATAAAGAATTCGCGCATCATAAAAAGTAAACAATCCCGACCGTGAGGCCGGGATTGTCTGTTTCATAAAAGATAGCAGATTTACAAAAAGTGTGCGTAAAACTGTGCTTTGTCGCAATAAGTCATTGTAAATCAATCTTAATTGTGGAGTTGGAGGGGTTTGAACCCTCGTCCAAACGTGGACCCAATGAGCTTTCTACATGCTTAGTCGTTGTTTGATTGTCGGAACGCGACAGGCCAAAGACAACCAATCTCGTTCTTATCTCCTGAATTTTCGAATGGCTAGCGGAGAACCAGCCATCCTATTTCCGATTTACCGTGCACCGCCTTGTCGATCCGTCTCGGAAAAAGGACAATCGGGCGATGTCTCGTCCTGTCAACTGTTGGCAGGATTAAGCTGATCTACTGTGCTTCAATCAGGCAGCAAGAGCGTAGTTGTTTTCGCCATTTAATTTGTCGATGTCTCTGATTAAAGAGTGTAGGCATCATCACTCTGCATGCTTACTTCACCGCTTCTACACGCTGTCAAAACCAGTCAACCCCATGTAAATTCTGTGTAAAGCGCTACAAAGATAATAATATTCTTTGAATCTGAGAAATATCGTTAAAGCTGCTCAGGAAATTTTCGGTAGTATTCTTCAAGAAGAGTGTGAATATTGAAATAATATCCTTCGGGCGACTTCTGAAGTGAGTCAATCGGAACAAGTTTTATGTATTCGTAGTAGGGTTGCTGGAATTCCTGACTCTCGGCCAAACGGTTCTGAAAATTAATTATGTTATACTCATGTCGTGGATTTATAACATACCATGCATTCTCAGGGTCGAGCCCGGTTCCTGTCGAAACGATTGATTGTAATAGATGATTCAATCTATATTGCCAGATGTTGGCTCGATTGACTTTTCCACGACCTCGCAATGCATAGATTAGATAGTTTATCTGCTCGAGGTCGAACGGATCGTCCGACAGTGACAGTTCGGCATAGGCGATTATCGAGTCCAGCTCGTAACGACTGTGGTTTTCTCGGTAATAAAGTTCCTGAATTTTATCGCGGTATTCAGAATGACGATAGGGATTATAATCCTCCTGGAACATCATGCCAAGATAGAGATGGCGATATTCTTCGAGCCCCATAGTCGTGTCATTGCTTTCATAACTTTTCATCAACTTGGGATAGTAATAAGGCGACGAAAGGTCCAAGACCTCTTTCTTGATTTTCTCAAGGTCGGGTTTGTCGGAAGGGTTCTTTTTCTCGTCGCTGTTCGGCGCAGCTGCCGATGCTATCACAAGGATAAAAAAACTGAATATATAAACAAATTTTTTCATGGGTCGGATATTTTATAAACAGTTTTTCTAACTATCATAAAGTTCATCAACGTGACAAATACCATAGCCACTATTGCTACCAATGAAGACCAGAAAATTGAGGCTCCTGAACCGAATCCGTAATGTTCCATTATTCCGGCAAACCTGGCTTCGACTATCGCTAGAACTCCGATGGTGAGGACTGCGGTTAAGAAATTCAATGTCGCTAAAATGAACAGATATATCTTTACAATGTCAAAAGGATGATAGCCAACGGCAATCAGCCGGTAAATGACAAGGCGGGACTTATGAAGCAATAGGAAGATGCTGAGAATGAGGAATGCGATGGCGAGGGCTGCTATAATCGAACCTATTCCCACAACACCCGAAGAAACAATCCTCAGAATTCGGTTTGTCGATCCTGCAAGCTTGTTGAAACCACCAATATCCAAGCCGTGAGACTCTGCAAAAGAGGTAACTCTCTCGTCGTTTGACGGCAAAGTGATTTCTGCAATCATGCGCGATCCTTTAGATGTTCCTCGGTCTCCAAACCGTTCATTGGCCCATTCCATAAACTCTTGGGGAACAGCTATGGTGTTAAGTCGGGAGGAAAAACCAACGATTCGTGCCTCTATATACTGTTGACGGCCCTTACCTGAGATTGAGATCATAATCGGAATGGTCTTTAGGACATCCTCTCCGACACTTGGCAATCCTCGCGCTCCTGCAAATCCGAAATTATATAGTGCGAGATAATCTCTCGGAACAATTATCGGAAGGACAGCATCATAGTCATTTGTGTCGAATCTCCACTCTTTAGGCAATATATCAAGGAATTCATCAGGTACCGACTCGAAGAACAATGCCGACGACATTCCATGGCCCGCAAATTCTACTGTTGCCGATATATTGAAATTGGCAGGTGTGAACATCGCCGCTTTCTTGACCCAAGGCTGAGCAACAAGGCTGTCTAGTTCAGTCGCCAATGACTTCGGGCGTGTGAAATTGACACCGTCGACTTTTCTGGACACTACAAGGTAATTACTCTCTCCGGTCGATGCTTCCTCTGAAACCTTGAAATCTTGATATAACTGAATGGATACAACGATGATGAACAGTCCGATGAACATGCCGAAAACATAAAGACACATCTGAGGCACACTGATATCTTTAATCAGAAGTCTCATCAGAAAATTCTGGCGTTTTACGGTCTGGCTCATAACGATATTTTCTTCAAATATTCCAGCTGCAACCGATTGCCAACTGAGGTCAGAATAACACCCGCTCCAGTTGATTTCAGTACCTCATCGAGTATTTTAGACAGGTTGGCATTGTTCGCTTTGTCAAGATGGCTAACAGGTTCGTCGAGGATGATGAAATCGAATGGTTGACATAACGCTCGAATAAAGGCTGTTCGTTGTTGCTGGCCTATTGATAATAAAGAGGCTTTCGTGTTGATTTTTTCTTCAAGTCCCATCCTCTCAATTAGTTCGGTTATCTTTTTTAATGAAAGATAGTTTGTCAGTCGATTCTTGAGCAGGATGTTCTCCATCAATGTCAAAGATGGAAATAGACCCATTTCCTGAGGAAGCCATGAAAGTGAATGCTGCCTGATTTTGGCCCATTTTCCACGGGAAAAGTCTGCTGTATTTTTCCCGTCGAACCACAGTGCTCCCGAATAGTCTTTCCTCATACCCATGATATAGGCACATAATGATGTCTTTCCAGTTCCCGACGCCGCTTCTATCAGGTATCGTTCCCCTTTGACAAAAGATACCTCTTGTAACCAGATCTCACTGTTGGCAACATTCTCGTTTCCCGCCGCTCCCTGTTCAAAGATGCGAGGAATCATTTTGTCTAACGTTATCCTGTCAATCATTCCAGGTCAACGGTGAAATTTATCAATTCCTTCAATGCGTTGCCTGATGCTCCCGGAAGTTTCAACGACATTTCGATGCATTCGTCTTTCACCTTTATTGATCCTTCGACTCCCCATGGAAGATTCTGGGCCTTCGCGAATTCCGATGATTTAGGAATCGAAAGGAATATACATGCAAGTGCATCATCGGTTTTCACATCAATTCCATTGTTGGACGATTCCAAATCATAATTAGAAAGGAATATGTTCCCATTCAAAAGACCGAAGCGAATTTCTGATGTTCCGTAATTAAAGCTATAGGTGTCGTTCAGTTCCTTCCTGATATCAATCCCAAGGAACGGAAACGAACTTTCGACTGTCGACATAAGGTCGACCGTCGCCTCTTCATCCATTTTTGTCATGAAAAGACAGTCCCAGGCCAGCGGGTTGAAATTCTTCAATGCCTGTGAACCTCCTACGGGTGTCATGGCGAAAAGGGTTGTTCCGTTAATATTCTCCAAATAAGATTTGATCCCTTCGGCGATAATCTGATTCTGAGCTGACAACCCCCTACTAATAATAGGAGAGAGACTAGCCCATACTTTGTTCCAGTCTTTGATTTCACCAAAGGCTAATAATAACAAAGTATTGCGAGGAACAAAGTCTAATACATCTTTATTGATTCTATCTAACACATCGCTGAAATGGGTTACTGAGCCCTCGGAATCAAAAGCACTGACTTCACCCCTAATGCCTGTATCTCGAAAATTCAGGAATCCGGCAACCATTGCAATTGACTTTTGACGGAAAACTGTGGGTGAGCTGACAAATCTCAAGGAGTTCTTAGTCATCATGAGGTCGCAAATATTATCTGGTAGAATAGTTCCCTTCTTCTCCTTCAGTTTCTCTTGGAGTTTGATGACAAGATTAACATCTCGGCTAATCCAACAGTAGGAATCGCCTAGAATTACGTTACACTCAGGAAATGTATATACCATGTTGCTACCCACTGAAGAAGAGGCAATCGATGACTTCGCGATTTTTTGTTCAAAACTATCTTTATCGTTCAAAAGAAAAGTGACGATGGGAGTCTCCTCGCTTTGTGTGTTGAACCATAATATTTCTTTGTCTTTTATCTCCGAGACATTCCCGGCAAGAATGTGAACAAGCGTCTGGGTTGCAACATCCGATTCTTCAATAAGTTGGTTGATTTTAGGACTTAGCTGAAAAGTACCGTCATGCTGGATCTCACATCCTGATTGTTTCAAGATATTTTCCACATCGGCAATTGCCGCGAATGAATATTCAGATGGAATCTGCGACAAGAGGTCTCCTTCTTCATCTTTGCTGGAACAGCCCGAGAAAGTTAAGGATAGCATCAAACTCCCGATCAAGAGCAGTTTATATGACAAAATGCGTTTCATGAAAGGAAATAGTTATGTTTCATTATTGAACTTGTAAATTATGCAAATTTACAAAAAATGTAATTTAGTCTGTTTTTGTTTTCGGTTACAGGAATCCAGTATATGATAAAAAATGTTTAATTTTGTCAAAAGCAATTTCAAAAGGTAATAAATGGAAAAAAAAGTAAGGGTGAGATTCGCTCCCTCACCAACCGGACCTCTGCACATCGGAGGCGTTAGAACAGCCCTATACAATTATCTTTTTGCCAAGCAAAATGATGGCAATATGATTCTTCGAATTGAAGATACTGATTCCCAACGTTTTGTGTCGGGTGCGGAGGACTATATCAATGAATCCCTGAAGTGGCTCGGTATCAAAATCGATGAAGGTGTCAGGGAGGGTGGAAATTACGGACCCTATAAACAAAGTGAAAGAAAAGACATTTATCGTCAACACGTAAAGCAATTGCTTGATAACGGTAAGGCTTATATCGCATTTGATACCCCCGAGGAATTAGAGAATGCCCGAAACCAAATCAAAAATTTCCAATATGATTCCTCGACAAGAATGTCGATGAGAAATTCTTTGTCCTTACCAGCCGATGAGGTAAAAAAACTGATAGACAACGGTGTAAAATATGTGGTAAGGTTCAAGATTGAACCGGGTCGCGAAGTGGAGGTGAATGATCTGCTTCGTGGTAAGGTTGTCATCAAAAGTGATATCCTTGACGACAAGGTGCTCTATAAGAGTTCGGATGATCTTCCGACCTACCATCTTGCCAACATTGTAGACGATCATTTGATGGAGATTAGCCATGTGATACGAGGTGAGGAATGGCTTCCTTCAGCTCCTTTGCATGTCTTGCTCTATGAAGCGTTTGGATGGCAAGACACCATGCCGCAGTTCGTGCATCTTCCGCTGTTGCTGAAGCCGGATGGAAAAGGAAAACTGTCAAAACGCGATGGTGACCGACTCGGTTTCCCGGTATTCCCACTGGAATGGACCGATCCAAAGTCGGGCGAAATTTCAAGCGGCTATCGTGAATCGGGCTATTTACCTGATGCAGTCATTAATTTCCTAGCGTTGTTAGGATGGAATCCCGGTGATGATACCGAATTGATGAATATTGATCAATTGATTGAAAGGTTCAGTTTTGACAGATGCTCAAAAGCTGGAGCAAAATTCGACTTTGAAAAAGGCAAATGGTTCAATCACAAATATCTTACTGAGAAGTCCGATGTTGAAATTGCCGACCTCTTCATTCCTGTTCTGAAGAATAAGGGTATTGATGTTGAAAAACTTGATAAATACTATATTGAGAAAGTTGTTGGTCTGGTAAAAGGTCGCATTAATTTTGTAAAGGATCTGTGGGATAATTCTTACTTCTTCTTTGAATTTCCGGATTCATATGATGAGAAAGCCGTTAAGAAAAGATGGAGTGCCGAAATGCCCGGAATTTTGAATGAGCTGATTGAAATTCTTGAAAAATTTGATGATTTCAACGACCCGAATATTGAGCCGACAGTTTTAGGGTGGATTGAACAGAAAGGATATCATTTGGGCAATGTCATGAATGCATTCCGACTGACCGTTGTAGGCGAATGTAAGGGTCCTCATATGTTTGACATAACAGCTCTTCTTGGAAAGGAAGAAACTATAAAGAGAATCAGGAAAGGAATAGAAAATATCAGCCTTGATGCATGATTAAATGAAACAAAGGTGGATAATAGTCTTTCTGACGCTCATTGTCTCGGGGGTTTGCTCAAAGTCCGTGTCCCAGGAATTTCTATGGGATGTTGATTTTCGAACTATTTTCGATAACCGGGAAGGAAACTATCAGTATAGTAGCGATAAAACATTCTTTTTAACCCAGTTGTCCCCTGAAATAGGGTTATCGCTTCATGATGGTGAGCATAGTGTCTTGGGAGGAATGTCATGGACTCAGCCGATTGGAAGCGAATGGGACGGCTATAAGATATCACCGACGGTTTATTACCGTTTCCATCGTGGTGGACTGTCGGGATTTCTTGGAATGTTTCCTCGGCGAAATTTATATCGTAAGGTTCCCGATTATATATGGAATGATTCAACCTATTATGTCCAACATAATATTCGGGGTGCCGGAATAGTAAATGTTGGTTGCCATGGCTTCTTTCAGGCTATTCTTGATTGGCGTGGAATGCAGTCTGACACTCGACGGGAGGCATTTAATGTTATTGCAATGGGAGAGTGGTATAAGTCACCACAAAGTCCGGTATTTTTAGGGGGTACAGCCATGATGAACCATCTAGCCAAGACCTCAGCTCCTGACGAAAGTGAAGGGGTGGTAGATAATTTTCTTATTAATCCTTATGCCGGAATTAACTTTACAAATCTTAATGTTGCAACCGATTCTTTATCTTTACGAGTAGGACTCCTGGGGTCAGCAACAAGAGATCGTGCGAGTGAAAAGAAATGGAAAGTTCCGTTTGGATTCTGGATGGATATGGCCTTTAAATGGCGATGGATCGGTTTCCGCGAAGAAATTTATGCAGGAAAAGCTTTGTTCCCTTTTTACAGCACCTATGGAGCTTTATTGGATCAGGGAGAACCCTATTATGCATCTGATTTCTACAGTCGCACAGAATTGATTGGATATATACTTGACAATTCTTTTGTTAAGTTGAAAGCCTCGCTCGACTTCAACTATGCGGGGAAGGATCTTTTGTTTTATCAAAGGTTGATATTAAACATTTATTTTGATGGTAGTCTGGGTCGTCGTTAACCCCATATCAGGAACACTGAATAAGGCCGAAGTGATCGGACGACTCAAGGCATCCCTGGAGTCTACAGGTCATTCGGTCAATATTGTCCACACCAAGAAAAAAGGTGATGGAGTCGAGCTTGCTAAGGATGCTATAAGACATGGTTCCGACATTGTAGTAGCAGTTGGTGGAGACGGTACGGTCAATGAAGTTGGTGCAGCCTTGTGCGACACCGATGTTGCATTGGCAATTTTGCCTTGCGGCAGTGGAAATGGTTTGGCACGTCATTTGAACATACCGGTTGATGTCGACGGTGCTATCAAAATCATTATGGATGGAAACATAAGGAAGATTGACTATTGCACCATGAATGGTAGGAAATTCTTTTGTACTTTCGGAATTGGTTTCGATGCCAAAGTATCGTTGACTTTCTCTAAACAGGACCATCGTGGATTAGCAATGTATGTTAAGAGTGCCATCCGCGAATATATCAATTATGCACCATCTCATTACAAGATAGCTACCGGTGAGCTGGAACTCGAAGAGGAAGCATTCATTATAGCAGGATGCAATGCATCTCAATATGGCAACAACGCCTATATCGCACCGAAGGCTCACATTGATGACGGTTTCTTGGACTTGATCATTGTTCATAAGGGCACACCTATAACTCGTGCATTCATGGGTGTGGAGCTTTTCACCGGCACGATAGATCAAAATACGTTGATTCAAACTATCCGAGTCGAGGAAGTAACTGTGGAATGTTTATCATCAAACAGAGTTGCCGTACATATCGATGGGGAACCATTGGAAATTTCTGGACCGATTAAGTTGAAATGTCATCACCAGAAACTGAATGTCCTCGCTCCAGGGAAAGATGATAATTTCAAACCGTTTATCACCCCTATGAATAATTTTGTTAAAGACACTGGAATTGCCATAAAGAACCTGTTAAAACCGGGCTCCCATTCAGAGTATTGACAGCTTTCCCTATAACGCAAATGTATTGTCAAGGCATATTAAATGCTAAACTTTTTTAGAAAAAAATTGAGAAAATGTTGCATGATTTGAAAAACAGTTCTATCTTTGCACACGCTAAGAGGGAATAACCTCTCGAAGTGAAACTTAAAATCCTGGTGCGGTAGTTCAGCTGGTTAGAATACCTGCCTGTCACGCAGGGGGTCGCGGGTTCG
>JAFLTL010000022.1 GCA_022510505.1 Muribaculaceae bacterium
AACGACCCCCTGATTAACAGTCAGGTGCTCTAACCAACTGAGCTACTGAAGCAAATCTCCATTTATTTTATTTAACTGTCTCTCTTTCGAGTTTGGCAGTGCAAAGATATAGAGCGTTCTTTAATTCTGCAAACTTTTTGATTGAAAAAAGTGAAAAAAGTTCCCCTATTTCTTCTTAATCATCCTCGGGTTCTTCGATTTCAAGCATTTCAGGCGGAATCAACCGCGAATTTTTTGTTTGCTTGGCACCCAGCTTTATCAACTTGCCACATGTTCCGGGAATACTCTGCTTACCCTCACTAAGTTTCTTCAAGCCGTCTTCATAACTCTTAGCGGCACCCTCAATCTTCTTGCCCATTTCCTGGTAATGCTTCATGAATTGTCCGACCCGGTCCATCATCTCCTCGGCCAGCTCGAATACCCTCTCATGGTTCTGCACTTGAGCTATATGTGTCCAGGTCATACTGATTATTCGAAGGGCTGCATAGAGGGTTTGCTCGTCGGCAATATAAACATTCTTCTCCATTGCCTTGCGCCATAGGTCTGGGTTATTGGCAGTTGCAAGCAACAAGGCCGACGTGTTGGGAACGAACATGATGACATAGTCAATTTTCGTCTTCGGAGCTTTAATGTAACTCGTATAGTCTTTTCGCGACAATTCGTCGACATGGCGCTGAATACTGGCAATGTGATCACGGATTGCCACTGTCTTTGCCTCGTCGCTGTCAGTGTTGATATAATCCATAAAGGCCGAGAGAGACACTTTAGAGTCAATTATCACTTCACGCCCTTGATCAAGATGGAGAATGACATCGGGACGAATTTGACTGCCATCGGCATTGCTGATGACACTCTGAACATCGAAATGAGTGCCTTCCTTCAGCCCTTGAGATTCCAGCAACTCCCGAAGGACTGTTTCACCCCATTCACCCTGAACTCGATTGTTTCCTCGGAGCGCAGTCGCCAGTTTGTCGGCACTGGCTTGAGCAGCCGCAGTGTGGTTCATGAGGGTCTTCAGTCCGGCGTCAAGCTGACCTCCGAGTTCAGAGTGTTTGTTTGTGTTCTCGGCAACAGCTTTTCTCATCTCGATTATCGTGAACTGTAGCGGATGGAGCAACTGGTCGAGACGCTCCTTACTGTTCTCGGCAAATTCTTCCTGTCGTTGCCTGAGCATTTCTCCGGTAACGGTCTTTAGCTGTTCACTCATGGTGTTGATAGTCTCGTTGAATTTTGCCTTCAAAGCCTCCAGCGAACCTTTATGGGCTTCCTCCATCGAGGCAGCCAATTCCTTATAATGGCGTTCCTGTTCCTTCAATCTTTCATTAAAGGCTTCGTTCAACGACTGTCGCTCCCTGTCAAACGAAAGTTTCTGCTCGGCAATAAAACTATCTTTCAGTTCCAGTTCCTTCCGAAACACTTTTTCCTGTTCTCCGATTTTCGTTTCCCACAACAGTTTCTGAGCCTCGAGCCGCTGCTCATTCTCCCTTTTTACTGCCGCTTCCCTTTCTTCATAAAGAGCATTCGCCATCTCGTCTCTTTTCTTGCCTCCGTTACGGCCCAACATAATCAGAAAGCAGATTATGAATCCGACCGACAAGGCAATAACAGCAATCAAAATCTCCATGTGTTTTAGTTACGAGTTTTAGTTTACAATGCGGTGGATGTGGGTCTTCAGAATGTGATGAGCCGGCTCGGCCATATCACCATGGTTGTAGCCGTCAAGCTCATATAGTTCGACATAGGGGTGTCCTACAAGTTTCATCATCCTCCACATATAGGCGTTCTCTTCATAACGTCCAAACAATTCTTCCTCCCGGTCACCTGAAATAATAATATAGGGAGGCGCATCCTTTCGGATATGGGACATCGGAGCATATTCATCTATATAGGGTTGCAAGGGAGAAATTCCTTTAGCCTGACGAACATTGAAATGGGTCAGAACTTGACCGCTATAGGGAACTAGTGCTGCCAGACTATCGGCATCTATGCCATATTTTTCCAGCCATTCCTTTTGAAGTCCAATCATACTTAGCAGATATCCTCCGGCTGAATGTCCGGCGAGAAAAATCTTATCGGTCGATCCACCGAATTTCTCGATATTCTCAAATGTCCATGCTACCGCCCGGGCCGCATCGTCAATGCAATCCTCGATATTCGCTTTGGGAAGCAAACGGTAGTTCACTGCAACGACTACCAGCGAATCGTTCTTCAGCTGCTCGGGAATAAACTTCTCGCCGCCTGTCAAGCCTCCGCCATGAAACCACACGACAACAGGACTATTCTTGAATTCGGGAGAATAATAAACGTCAAGTTTGCATCTTTCACGGGCATAGGAATCATCGGACTGATTATAGGGAATATTTTCCTCTATCCTATAATCAACAGCGCGAGCCATCATAGCCACCCCGAAAGATATCAACAAAAAACATATAGCCTTCTTCATGGTAACTCCTTTTACTAACAAAAATAGCAAAATTTTTCAAAAAAAAGGACGATCCTCACGGACCGTCCCTCTATCAAATTAAAACAATTGTATGAGAATTTTATTTTTTCGAAAGCTGTTCTTTCAAAGCTGCCAAAGCTTCGAGATCACCGAAGGTGGTCTTTTCTACTGAAGTTGCAGGAGCTGCTTCCTCAGCGGGTTTCTCAGCCTTGCGTGATGCACGTTTTGCCTTTGCTGCTTCCTTCTTCTCGGCCTTTGCTTCATCTTCGAAGATGCGGCTGTGGGAAAGAATGATTCGACGATTATCCTTGTTGAATTCAATTACCTTGAAATCAAGTTTCTCGTCGACACCGGCAGTCGTACCGTCCTTCTTAACAAGATGTTTGGGAGTAGCAAAACCTTCTACACCGTAGGGAAGAGCGACAACTGCACCCTTTTCCTGCATCTCAACGATTGTTCCCTCGTGAACAGAGCCAACAGTGAAGATTGTTTCAAAAACGTCCCAAGGATTCTCCTCGAGCTGTTTGTGACCCAATGACAAACGACGGTTCGCCTTGTCGATGTCGAGAACCTGAACCTCGATGGGAGCACCAATCTGAGTGAATTCACTCGGATGTTTGATCTTCTTGGTCCATGAAAGATCGCTGATGTGGATCAAACCGTCAACACCCTCTTCGATTTCAACGAACACACCGAAGTTAGTGAAGTTTCTAACCTTAGCAGTGTGCTTGCTGCCAACCGGGTAGCGGGTTTCAATGTCTTCCCAAGGATCATTCTTGAGCTGTTTCAAACCAAGAGACATCTTGCGCTCGTCACGGTCGAGAGTCAGAACGACAGCTTCAATTTCGTCACCGACCTTCAGGAAGTCGTAAGCAGTGTGGCGCTGGCTCCATGACATTTCGCTGATGTGGATCAAACCTTCTACGCCCGGAGCGATTTCGACGAATGCTCCGTAGTCGGCCATAACGACAACCGTACCCTTAACCTTATCGCCAACATTGATTTCCTGTGACAATGAATCCCATGGGTGAGGAAGAAGCTGTTTCAGACCAAGAGCTATGCGCTTCTTCTCATCGTCAAAGTCGAGGATAACGACATTAAGCTTCTGATCAAGCTCGACAACCTCTTCGGGGTGCTGAACACGACCCCATGACAAGTCGGTGATGTGAATCAAACCGTCTACGCCACCAAGATCGATGAACACACCATAAGTGGTGATGTTCTTGACAGTTCCTTCCAGAACCTGACCTTTCTCGAGCTTCGAGATGATATCCTTCTTCTGCTGTTCCAGCTCGGCTTCGATAAGAGCCTTGTGGCTGACAACAACATTCTTGTATTCCTGATTGATTTTCACAACCTTGAACTCCATCGTCTTTCCAACGAACACGTCGTAGTCGCGAATGGGACGAACATCGATTTGAGAACCGGGCAAGAAGGCTTCGATGCCGAATACATCGACAATCATGCCACCTTTAGTTCTGCATTTGATGTAACCCGAAATGATTTCGTCGTTCTCAAGGGCGCTGTTGATGCGTTCCCATGAACGAGCCGCACGGGCTTTGCGGTGAGACAGAAGGAGCTGACCTTTTTTGTCCTCCTGGTTTTCAATGAATACCTCTACCTTGTCACCTACCTTCAGGTCGGGGTTGTAGCGGAATTCACTCATTGGAATAATACCGTCGCTCTTATAACCGATGTTAACCACTGCTTCACGCTTGTTCAAAGCAATTACGGTACCTTCGATTACGTCTTTGTCCTTGACGGTCCCGAGAGATTGGTCGTAGGTCTTTGTCAGTTCTTCACGAGACATTCCTCCCGGAGTTTCGCCTTTTTCATAGGCATCCCAATCGAAATCTTCAATCGGGCTGTTTTTTACTTCGTCAGTCATTTAATTTAATTGGTGAATAATGTTAACTAAATCTGCAACTTAGCCACTCAACCCGGATTCACGGGGACATCGGGCGGCAAGTTTTGCGACGCAAAGATAAGCTTTTTTAATTATCTTTGCAACTAATCAATCTCATAAGAGGTTACAATCGTCATGGAACATCCCGAAAACGATCCACAATACCAGGGACTGGCAGTAAACAAAGGCGTGCAGCAACCACCGGTAGTCAATCCCTATCTGAAACGCAGAAGGAAACCGATGCCATCGGCCGCTGAAATGGTCGAAGGAATTCTGGCAGGCGACATCACCATGCTCAGTCGTGCGGTCACACTCGTCGAAAGCCTGGTTCCCGAGCATCAAACCATCGCCCAGGAAGTCATCGAAAAATGTCTGCCCTATTCAGGCAACTCCCGTCGTATCGGAATAACCGGTGTACCCGGAGCCGGGAAGAGCACTTCGATCGACGTTTTCGGTCTCCATGTTCTCAAACGTGGTGGTCGACTTGCCGTTCTTGCCATCGATCCCTCGAGCGAACGGTCAAAAGGATCCATACTTGGCGACAAAACCCGCATGGAGAAACTCTCGGTACACCCCGATGCGTTCATACGCCCTTCCCCATCGGCAGGATCCCTCGGCGGTGTCGCACGCAAGACCCGCGAAACAATTATTTTATGTGAAGCTGCCGGATTCGACAACATTTTCGTTGAAACCGTTGGTGTTGGTCAAAGTGAGACAGCCGTTCATTCGATGGTCGATTTCTTCCTGCTTATCCAACTTGCCGGCACCGGCGACGAGCTCCAGGGAATAAAGCGAGGCATCATGGAGATGGCCGACGGAATCGTCATCAACAAAGCCGACGGCGACAACATCGACCGCGCCCGATTGGCCCAGGCACAATTCCGCAACGCTCTGATGCTGTTTCCGCCAACTGCCTCGGGATGGAAACCGGAAGTTTTGACCTATTCGGGTTATTTCGAACTGGGAATCTCGGAAGTGTGGGACATGATCGATAGATATTTCGACTTCGTAATCGCCAACGGTTACTTCGAACGTCGACGTCAGGAGCAGGCCCGTTACTGGATGTTCGAGACAATCGACGAACAGCTGCGGCACAATTTCTATCGCGATAAAGAAATAGAAAAACTTTTGCCAAAACTGGAAAACGACGTGCTGACAAACCGTCTCAGCTCGTTCATAGCAGCTCGTAAGGCACTCGACGCTTATTTCAACAAGATCTCCTGAAAAATGCCAAAAGAAATCGCCGAAACTCCGTTGATGAAACAATATCTTGCCATGAAGGCAAAGCATCCCGATGCAATTTTGCTCTTCAGGGTGGGCGATTTCTATGAGACTTTCAGCCAGGATGCCATCACGGCTTCGGAAATTCTGGGAATAACACTGACAAAAAGAGCCAACGGGTATGCAGCCACAGTCGAACTCGCAGGATTTCCCCATCATGCACTCGACACTTATCTTCCAAAACTCGTCAGAGCCGGGAAACGCGTTGCTATTTGTGAACAACTCGAGGATCCCAAACTGACAAAAAAACTTGTCAAGAGAGGAATCACGGAACTTGTCACTCCGGGTGTCGCGACAACCGACAATGTTCTCGAAAACCGGGAAAACAACTTTGTTGCCGCCATCAACCGATCTCGCGAAAATTGGGGTCTGGCACTGCTCGACATCAGCACAGGCGAGTTCCTGGCAACCGAAGGGGGACAGTCCTATATTTCGAAGCTTATATCAAGTTTCGCACCGAAAGAAATCCTGGTTGAGCGAGGCAATAAGAAACCGTTCACCGAAACTTTCCATTTAAACTGTCTTGTATCGGAACTCGACGACTGGATTTTTACATTCGATGCAGCCATGGAACGGCTTCTCAAGCATTTCAAGACGTCGAGTCTGAAGGGCTTCGGAATAGAATCCATGCAGCAGGCAATCATATCGGCGGGAGCAATTCTCCACTATCTCGATATAACCTGTCACACAAACGTTTCTCATATCGCCAAGATTTCCCGAATAGATGAAAACAACAGTGTCAGGCTCGACAATTTCACGATCCGAAATCTGGAGATTCTATTCACAAACGACAGCGACGGCCTGTCTCTTCTAAAAGTTCTTGACAAGACCTCCACTCCTATGGGGGCGAGAATGCTCAGAAGGTGGCTGCTGTTTCCTCTTGTCGACACCAAAGAGATTAACCGACGACTGGATGTCACGGAATATTTCGTGGAGAACAAACGTCGGAAAGAGGATGTGGAAATTCTTCTGAAAAAAATAGGTGACCTGGAACGTCTGACGGGAAAGATTGCTACCCGGAGAATCGGACCACGCGAACTTCTGCAGATCGGCTACGCACTGTCGGCAGTCGAGCCCCTCAAGAAATTCTGCCTTGGAGCCGGAGAAAAGACTCTCATCGCCATTGGGAACAGACTGGAGACATGCGACGAGATTCGCGACAAAATCCTGAAAACAATCGTCGACGACCCTCCTGTCGCAGTCAACAAAGGAAACGTTATCAGAAGAGGTGTCAGCAGCGAACTCGACGAGTTGAGGGAGCTGTCATCGTCGGCTCAGGAATATCTTGAACGGTTGAGAGTCAGAGAAACCGAAAGAACGGGAATAACTTCCCTGAAAGTAGGGTTCAACAATATTTACGGCTATTATATCGAGGTCACCAACACCCACAAGGCAAAGGTTCCACCCGAATGGATCAGGCGCCAGACCCTTGTCAACGCAGAGCGATACATCACGCCCGAACTGAAGGAATACGAGGATAAGATCCTGGGTGCACGGGACCGGATTTCAGTCATAGAGACCGATCTTTACAATGAATTGGTCAAGGAAGTGAGCGACTATATCCCTGCCTTGCAAAGCGACTCGGTTGAAATAGCCCGTCTGGACGCACTCATTTCATTCGCCACAGCGGCGATTAACTATCGTTACAATCGCCCGGAGGTCAACGAATCCCTGACCATCGACATCGTAGAGGGTCGACACCCCGTCATCGAACGTCAGCTCCCGGCCGGAGAACCCTACATCTCCAATAGCGTCAGACTTTCAAACGAAGAGTCACAGATTTTGATGATCACGGGTCCGAACATGGCCGGTAAATCGGCCCTGTTGCGACAAGTAGCTCTAATCACCCTGATGGCTCAGGCAGGTTCGTTCGTGCCGGCCGACAGAGCTTCGATAGGGGTTGTCGACAAAATATTTACCCGTGTGGGAGCAAGCGACAATATCTCGCTTGGAGAGTCGACTTTCATGGTAGAGATGAACGAGGCGGCCTCAATTCTCAACAATATGAGCGACCGCTCACTGATTCTCTTTGACGAACTGGGACGTGGAACATCAACCTACGACGGCTTGTCAATCGCGTGGGCAATCGTTGAGTATCTCCATCAGAATCCTGTTGCCCATCCAAAAACATTGTTTGCCACCCATTATCATGAGCTTAACGAAATGGAGCAAACTTTTAAGAGAATAATAAATTTCAATGTTTCGGTTAAAGAAATAAACAAAAAAGTAATTTTCCTCAGAAAGCTTGCCCGAGGAGGCAGCGAACACTCTTTCGGAATACATGTGGCAAGACTGGCAGGTATGCCGAAAATAATACTTTCGCGCGCCGAGGAAATTCTTCATGCCCTTGAGAGTCAACGCGACAGTTCTCCGAACAAATCAATTGCCGATACCGGAAAATCTGCCGAACAAAGTATGCAACTCTCATTCTTTCAACTCGATGACCCGGTACTGAAACAGGTCAGAGACGAGATAATAAACCTTGATTTCGACAATCTGACGCCGATGGCGGCCCTCAACAAACTTCACGACATCAAGGGCATTATTACCGGAAAGCAATAGCAGGTTATTGTTTCCTGAGACGGTATTCAATTATATTTCCCGATTCACTTTCAACCCCTTCCAGAATTAGCCTGGAGGAACCGCTACGATCAATTTTCAGTTCAGTGACCGGTGAAACAATGTAAATCTCAGCCGGTGGAGCATAGGGACCTTCTCCCGGAGCATACTGATTGTCGGAATGATTGAAAAGCAATGTCATAACCTTATCATCTATCGACCAAGTTCCCAAATGGGGCTCACGGGTGTGCATTACTTCGTTGATTTTATCGATCTCAACGACATCCTCCTCAAATTTCCAGATCCACTCACCGGAATAGGATGCATCCTCTTGACCGTTGATCACAATGCTATCCAACAGCCATGTTCCCTCGATAAATGACGGATGTGCGGAATCATCGGAACATGAAATTAACGTTAACAGTCCGACAAATCCACAAATAATAAATCTGATGTAATCTTCAATTTTCATTTTAGACTGAACGCGCCCTTATAAACAGCTGTCAAAGCAATTCCGAAATTATTACCCAACATATCGCCATGATCGGCTGCAATTTTACCATTCAGACTCAACCCCCTCACTGACCTGAAACGATAGCCCACCTCAATCATCCACGAAGTATCGTCAACAGGATGAAGTCGTGGCTGGCGACCTGAACCGTAAGCTTTGCGATGGCTTATGGCAATCTTCCATGTCGAAATTCCATTAAATTGCCCATTAGCCGAAAGCTGGAATCCGTGCAATCGGTTATCGACATATTGGGGAAAGCCGTCAAGATTATATATGGGGGACTTCAGAAACGGGGTTCCAATCCCATGTCCATAGTTCTGATAGCTGTTGTATTCGTTATTGTTATAGTATTCATCACCTCCATGAATGTCGGAAGGAATAGTTGTACCGGGATAATCATCGGGGGAGAAATGGAATGCCCCCGACTGGTTCATAGTCGTCAGATATTCGAACAATACCCCCTTGAAGAATCGTGAGATTCTCCCGAAATCAAACTCCACTCCCCAAAGACCGTCCCAAGCGTTTCCCCAACCAAGTGATGAACCTTTCTCCCAAGGTTTTTCCAGATAGAGTTTCACAACCGTTTGCGCCCAAGGCAAACGATAACGCAGAAGAATATCCCATGAACCCAGATTGTTTCCGTCATAATACTCCCCTTTCCCCGATTTTTCGGCCCCTATCGGGAACAGCCATTTTAGAAATTTATTGAAGGAAAGCGACTCATGAATTCGGTCGGTCTCTCGTCCCTGATAGAACCACCGGGTCGTTCCTCCCAATTCTCCAGCCGCCTGCAGGCCGAAAGTTGCCGAGAATCTCTCTGACGGACGGGTTCGAAAATATAGCCTGCGGTAGGTAAACCAGGCATCGGTATTAATGTGATTACTCCCATAACTATAGAATTTCTCCAGCCAATGGTTATCGGTAAATTTCCCTATTCCTATTTCACCTTGCACCTGAAGCAATCCCTTAGTCAAAGGAATATTCCGAAAATCTACCAGTCCGAGTCTCAACTGAGGAATTTCGCGGGCATTTCCACTCTCTACCAAATCGCCGGTTGTCAAGGAATTATTCAAAAGAACGCTCTCATGATTCTTCATTCCCAACATTACGTAGAGCGACCTATAGCGGATTATCCCATAGAGCTGTTGAATATTGACGGGAGCTGCCCGCATGTCGTTCAATGTCGTTTCACCGGTCTCGACCCATTTCAAATAGGAAACCTTAGAGGATATGCCACCATGAAGTTCTACTCCCGCACCCCATGAGAAGCGCTTGTCGAATTCAATTGGCTTTTCAACTGCAGCATCAAGATAAAAACCTTTAGAAGCGAATACCTTGCCATGTTGAAGTGCCGAAACGTAATAGGGTGCAAATTCACCGTCGCCCACATTGGCCATGGAAGAAACTTCCCAAAGGATTTCAGAATCTTCATCGGCCTTGGCTTGAAGACTCTGTAAAAAAAATAAAGGGAGCAGAACGAAAATTCGACAGCACCCCTTAAACATCGGTATAATTTGAATAGACATCCTATTTAGAACCCTTGTAGGAGCCAATGTGACGTTGTTTCTTTTCCTCGAAAATATCCTCGATGGCAAAAAATATGCCCGTCTCCTCAACATCGCCAAATTCCTTGTTAATCGCTGTTCCGAAAATTTTCATTGTGGGCGACAAACTCATATAAGAATTTACCAACGGCGGAATGTTGATGCCATGTTCCCTGATTCGGGTGTTCAATATGCGATAATCTTCCTTAAAATTCTTTCCGACAAATATCTTAGCCATTTCTTCTTCATCGGTCCCTGTCTCCAATGGCTCTATTGGACGAACCAATTCATCGGGATCGGGGAAATGCTTGTTGAGAAAGTAGAGCAGCATGTTTCGGCAATGGACTATATAATTAGGATACATAGTCACCTTCCCAAGAAGATACTTAATGTCCCTGTCCTCGACCGTCAAGGCGCCCAAACCATCCCATAGGTTATCCAGCACATAGATTGCCTTGCTTCCGAATCGCGATGACTGATAACCGATTCTGACAAACGACCGACCCAATTCCATTACATTGGGCAGATATTCTTCAAGAAACTTAGGGGAAAACCGGAACATGTGGGACATCGCAATGTTGGGAACTCCATCGGCATCACGACTCATTTCCTTCCCGGTTATAACACGATAACCCCCTAAAATCAGCTGCGAATCGGGATCCCAAACAATCAGCTGCTTGCAAGGGCGGTCCATCAAATCAAACTCGTCGATGTCGCATGATTTGCCTGTTCCACCCCCTCCCTGACGGAAAGCAATTTCCCGGAGTCGTCCGACCTCACGCATTATGGCCGGAGCGGTGTGGGCATCCACGACATAAATCTCGTTGCCACCCTTGTTGGTGTGACGCAGGAAACGGTCGGGTGTCAACTCGGCCACTATCTCCTCAGTATCTACCGGATCTATAATAGGTTCCTGAATCATTCAATCGTTTTTCAACCTATAGACATATTCTCTCAGCTTTGCGCCGGTGGATTCGGCTTTTTTTCCTCCTTCCAATTCCTTATAGGAAATTCGTTTTCCTATAGTAATCCTGAAGACTGAATTTCGGTTCTTGAAAACCTCACCGGGGAGCAAAACCATTTCCAGATTGAAAGGAACATGCAACGCCTTTCTTATTTTCGCAAAGTTATAAAAAAATCTTGAGTTTCTTCCCGAGAAATGGACAGGGATTATGTCTCTTTTATAGGAAATAGCCTTATTCACGAACATTTTGTTCCATTTCAGGTCCTGTATCTTTCCTTTTATTAGTCGTGAGCACAAACCCGCAGGGAAAATAGCAACAGGCAAGTCTCCCTCAAACACCTCATCCAACTTTCGAGCCGTTTCCTTTGACTGGACCTTCTTTATGGTATTGACCGGAAGGAAAACCCCTCGTAAAGGAGGAATATTCATAAGAAGATCATTTACAATGAATCGCAGCTCTCCCGAAGGGGAACGGGAACACAGGAAATCGATCAACGCCATACCGTCAAGGCCACCCAACGGATGATTGGAACAGAAGATGACACGCCAAGAGTCTATGTCGGCATCATCAGGCAGATTTTCCAATCCGTCAATCTCGAGTTTTATATTCAAATAATCCAAGACTCCGTGACAAAATTCAGATCCCTGAAGGTCGCGGTTTGCCATAAGGAGAGAATTCATCTCCTTTTGCCTGATGAGCTTCTCTAACCAGGAAACGACAAATCGTGGCATGAACCGGTGAAGGTTCGGGGCTCGACTCCTTAGAACCTCATTCAAATCTATTTGTAAAACCTTTTCCTCCATGGAACTTTATCATTACAAAATTAATTAAAAATACTCTATTTAACATCTTGGACCCTTAACTTAGCATGTCAATCTACTTTTATATCTTTGCAACATGAGAATAATAGCAGGAATATACGGACGTCGTCGATTCGATGTTCCAAAAAACATAACGGCCCGACCCACTACCGATTTCGCTCGGGAAAATCTATTTAATGTGCTTTCCAATCTGGTTGACTTCGAAGAAGGGCCAACAGCTTTGGATTTGTTTGCAGGGACCGGCGCAATTTCATGGGAGTTCGTATCACGCGGCTGCAGTTCGGTCATCGCAGTTGAGAAGGCTCCTGTGCAAGGATCATTCATTCAGTCGGTCAAGGAAAAACTGGGCGACAAATCGTTAACACTCTTTCGAACCGATGTTTTCAAATATCTAAAAACGGTCAGAAAACCATTCGACATAATTTTTGCCGACCCGCCCTATGATCTTCCGGAATTCGAGCAGGTTCCTTTGGCGGTGATGGAATCGGGAGCGGTCAAACCGGGGACACTCTTTATTCTCGAACACTCATCAAAAAGAGATTTTTCCCGGTTACCCGGATTTTTTGAAAAACGAACCTACGGCAGCGTGAATTTCTCCCTTTTCAGACTATAAAAAAATGAGCGACGTAAAAAACGTCGCTCATTTTTACTATTAATAGGTTTCAGTTTATTCCGACAACTGATAGAGGAACGGCATAACATCGTTGGCACCGCCCGACTCATATCCGGCGAAGTTGTTATAGCCTGCAGAATAATACATATTCTTTCCAACACCGACATTGGTGATTGTCCATGTGTTGTCGTCGTTCTTCGTGGCCTTGAACAAATAGCCGGTACCAACTGAACCGTCGGATTCAATATAAGGAGCGTCGGCTCTCACATTGAAACTATTGTAGGTTCCCTGGAGGTAGAGATAACGACCGTTGGAATCGAGAATCAGGAACTGACCTTCGGGGACCTTACCGGTGGTGCCGTTATAGGTGTAGGTTGTTGCGAAAGTGAACGCATTTGCATCGTTCGACATAACAATCTGTGTACCTGAAACCGACACTGAGGTTGCCTGAAGGTATCCATAGGAGCTTCCTGTTGGAACAGGAGTAGCGCAAACTGAACCGCCTACCAATATGTAGGACTTGTCGAGTTCAATCTGGTCCATAGTGAACAGGTCGTAAACTGCTTTACCAATGTATTTCTGGAATGCCCAGTCGTTTACGTTCCAATTCTGGCTGTTGCGGACATAACGTCCGGTAACAGTTTCCAAACCGTTATTATTCAGAGTCCATGTCGAACCGTCGAATACGAAGAGGCCAACACTTGAACTATTCGTCTTGACGTTATAGACAACAAACTCCTGATCACCATCCTGTGCATAAGGCTTAGCGTTCTTCAAATACAAAGGAATATAAATGTCGGCATCGCTAAGGTTATTGTTGGTGAAGCCCATTGCAGTGTAATCGGCGGGGTTCAGAACCGTCACACCTTCGGCAACACTCCATGCAGAGCCGTTGAAGTAGTAGACCGAATTCTGTGTAACAGTGACCGGAGTATTGATAACAGTGCGTGATGCAGCGCTTCTGGAAGCCGCAGCATCCAGGAAGTAGACATGAGCGCTGTTACCGCTCTGGTAATTATATTCACCGAAGTTACCGTAGCTCGTATATTGCATCCATTTGCCGGCGCCTACACAATTGAGAGTATTTCCATTTTCTCCATCCTCAACCACGAAAGTGAAGGTGTCGTCACCAGCTACACCTGCAGCTGCCCAATAGAAATTGTTATAGCGGTCGGAACCATAGAGGAAAGTTCCGTTTGCATCGGAAAGGAAATATCCGCCCATTGTTTCCGTGAGGGTCCAGATAGCGTCATCGCTATATCCTGTTGGGATACCGTCCACAACCGAAATATGTTCGCCATTAAGATAACTGTAGGCCGAGGCTGTGGAAATCGGAAGAGCACAAACATAACCTCCAGCTTCTGAGAAAGTATCCTCGGCATAAATCACTATTGAATAGGTAGCTGCCTCTTTCTCACCGAAAATAGGATTTTCCTGAGCGACGGCATAGGTTACTACTGCATAGTCACCTTCGACTGCATCGGGATATTGACCGGCCAGGATACCGGGAAGTTTGTTGCCCGCATTCAGCATGGGTGCAAAAGCATCGATGTAATCGTCGTCGCTACCCCATGCGTTCTGATAATCGTCGGTTGATACCGTATAGGTGTAAGCTGCGCTTAAACTGCCTAGTTCGGCGGGTGTTGCCGAAACCTCATTATAGCTGACATCCAGCACCGATTTAACAGCTGCATAGTAGTAGGGAGAATTTCCATTAGCAAGGAAAGTTCTCACAGCTACAGTTGCAGGATAGGAACTTGTATTGTCAAAATAATGGTTTGTCTTGATAGCAGTCGCAGCAGTTGAATCGGCACGGTTACTTGCCGTTGCCAGCAAAAGACTCGAAATTGTCTCGTAGTCCTCGGTTGTCAGTGAAAACTCAGCTGTGACCGACTGACTTGTATAGTCCACGCCACCTTCGAAACCGTCGAGATAACGGTCGTTCCAAGAATTAGTGTCGCAACTTGCCAGCCCCAATGTGATTGCTCCGGCGAGGAGCATATTGATATATTTCATATTCATTGTCTAAGAGTGGTCGGCTAAATTAGAAATAGAGTTTTAAACGAAGGCTGAATGTGCGGCCATAGGAATAATACACACGGAAGGCGTTTTCCCAAGTTCCGACTGACGAATAGTCGGTATAGGCGTCCATGATGTAATTATTGTTGAACACATTGTAAACGTTTGCTGAGAATGTTGCGCGAACATCACCCGTGATGGGGAAGTTGTAGCTTGCATTCAGGTCGAGCTGCTGTCCCCATGGAATTTGCCATGGATCGGAGATTGTCAATGTTTGACCGGGTGACAGAGAAACGCTGCTGTTATTGTTCAGAGAGAAGTCACTGAAGTTGCGAGCATTCATTGTCCAGTCGGCACCGACGCGGAATCCACTGAAGGGTTTGAATTGTACGCCAAGAGCTCCGGTTGTCTGGGCCGAACCACCCACCTTGCGATCTTTCTGGTCAATCTTCGCCCAAAGATGATCAGGCGACATCGGTTCTGTATAGGTAGGAGGTGTATTGCGGTCACCAAGGCTTGCCAATGCACGACCCTGACTGTCGTAGAAATAACCGATCGGGTCGTTCTGCCATGTGTTGTCGGCATAGGCAATCATACCTGAGAGTTCGAACCAGCTTGTTGGCTTGTAGACAAAATTCATCTCAAGACCCATATAACGAGAGTCAACACCGTTCATTGTAGCAGTGTAACGATCGTTGTCGTAGGCAAGAGTTCCTGTAGAAATCAGGGTACGGTCCATCCACTTTGTAAAGTATCCGTTCAACTGAACAGTAAATTTAGGTGAGTGGAACTCATAGCCGACTTCAAGAGCACTGACCTTCTCATTCTTCGGATTCGGGTTGATGGCATTTGAGTTAGCCGGGGAGATGAACACACCGTACTGCAGGTAAGGAGCGCGGGTAATGTAACCGCCATTGAAGAACACGTTGTTGTGACGGTCAATGTTATAGTTGACACCACCCTTGATGCTACCGGCAAAGAAACTCTTTGTGGGAGATGTACTCTCCGATTTATTAACATAGAAGTTCTCGTAGCGTGTATAAGTGTTAACGTTAACTGCACCTGCCAAAACAAAGTTCAGATTGTTGTCGAGCAAATTATACTCGGCCTGACCGTAGACACCTTCTTGCCAGATGCGGCTGTTCCAATCGCGATAAACAATGTCGCCAACTCCTAACTTCTGATTCTGATAGGCCAACTTCTCCTGTTCGGTTGCGAATGTGCGAGAGTTGTTGGAGGCAGCACGATAATAGTCAATGAAATATTCACCGTCGTAAAGGTCGGAAATCTCATTGGTGTGTTCTCCATAGTAGTAACGAATATCTAAACCGGCTGTTATAGAAAGATGATCGTTGATGTCGTTCTTATAGTTCGACACACCACCGAACCAACGGTGATTGTTAATAGAATTTGACATTACCATCAACGCACCGGCAGTGCTGTTGCGGTTCATCAACTGAACATTGTCATAAGCGAATAACCCGTTTTCATGACGCAGTTGATAGGTCACGCCATTGTCGGTTATCGAGTTGAAGTTCAGTTTTCCGTTTGAAGCTCCGTACCAATAGCTATAGTAAGTGGAGGTGGAAGTTCCGATTCGTGCACCTTGACCGCTTGAACCCCAACCGTTACCCAAAGAAGCATAGATTACGGATGACAGGGACGACTTGTGGTCTATTTGCCAAACATGGTTCAACATCGCTACAGGTTTGTTGTAGTGGTTGATGCTTGAGTTGCGTGCCTGCCCATAAAGGTCGTAACCATAAGTGGGATTATAACGATATTGCTGACCGCGTGGCATATAGTTGGCAACGTCCTGCCAACCTTGAATTGACAGACCGTTTGCACTGCTGCGCTGCCAGTGAGTTTGAGGAGCACCGGTAACTGTCAATGACAACTGGTTCTTTTCATTCAAGCGCTTGGAGATGTTCAGGAAGTAGTTGAAGGCTTCGTACTGAGTACCCTGAATATAACCGTCGCCGGTTTTGCGAGCTCCCAGGAAAGTCAATGCCCAACCGTTTTTCATCATACCGGTTGAGAATTGGATACCATAGTTCATCGAAGCATCATTTCCGAGTCCGTACCAGACGGAACCGCCTTTCTTAGCATCCAAACCCTTGGTAATCATGTTGATTGTTCCACCGAATGAAGGGGAAGAAATAATCGTCGCACCAAGACCGCGCTGAACCTGCATCGAAGAAATGATATCGCCCAGACCGCTCCAGTTTGACCAATAGATTCCGCCCCATTCCATGTCGTTAACGGGCACACCATTTACCATTGTGGCCGTGTTGGATGATTTGAAGCCACGAATATTAATCTTGGCGTCACCGAAACCACCGCCGTCTTTAGTTGCCCAAACACCGGGGGTTGTTTTCAGAACTTCAGGGAGTTCCTGATTACCAAGTTTTACGTCAATAGTTTGAGCATCTACTGCCGATACTGCTACCGGAGTCTTACGAGTACGTGCAATTGACTGTGTGATAACAACGTCCTGGAGCATGTTGGCTCCGATTTCCATTGTCACTGTTCCCACATTGGGGGCTACCGGAATGTTCAAAGGTTTCATTCCGACGAACTCAACATGAAGATTTTTCACGTTGTCGGGCACTGTAATCGTGAAATTACCGTCAATATCGGTCGGTACACCACGATTTGGCATGCCTTCAGGGGTAACAACTGCACCCGGTATGGGCTCGCCTTCACTGTCAATGATAGTTCCACGACAAACAATGTCGGCCAATGCATAGATGCATGTCACCATCACAGCTGCTGTTAAGAGAAGGAATCTCTTCATAAAATAGTAGTTGATAATGATTAGGTTTGAAATAGTGTTTTTATGAGTGCAAAATTAAAGTTTTTTAATTAAATTTTCATCTTCTAAACAGTTAAAAACGACCCTTATTCATCCTTGTTTTCCGTAAACTCAACAAGCATCGACACTCACAGCGTGATAACGTGACAGTTAACAAATTCAAATTAACAATATTTTAATTATCTTTGCAGTGAGAACAATGGCATTGACAGGCCTCAATAGCATAACAACATGAAAATTAGTAAAAAGATAATTTCATCCATCGCATTTTTCGGCTTTGGCTTATTGTCGACAATCGCATCGGCACAGGTCGACAACTCGAATCCAAATGCTCAGAGCGATGCAAATGTCCAGGAAATCGACATTTTTTTTGATAACGATTCTTTATTGAACGATTCGATTCGCGAGATAATGAAAAACCGAATCATAATCTTCGACTCGATTCAAGTTGACACATCTTTATATGTAAAAGACCTTCTTCTTCCGGAATATATCTATACCTTGCCTCCGGTATATACCCATTATTCATCTCTTGACACCGTTTCACCCCTGAAAACGATGTTCAGCGACATCGAGGCACTGAATTGGCTTGAAAAGGAAAGCTATAAAATCAGACAGGCCCACGATTTCAGACAGAATTTCTTTATTCGTCATCCCGAACTGGTTATTCACAATCTGTCGAATCTTCCATCGCCTCCAAAACAGTTTATCGCAGTTGCCGATCCTGACAAGGCAATCATCGTCATCGAGGAAGTTGGACAGACACTTAACGCCGATGACCACAACATAACAGCGGAAACCAAGGAATATCACTGGATTAAAAGTTTCGACGGACTTGTCCAGTTCTCACAAGCCTATAACTCTCCCAACTGGTATCAAGGTGGAAACTCTCATTTAAACCTGCTGATAAATGCTGTCTACAATGTAAAACTGAATCAGAACTATCATCCGAATTTACTGTTTGACACGACCATCCAGTATAAACTGGCAATGAACTCCACACCTGACGATTCACTTAGAAGCTACAATATTTCAGAAGAATTATTCCAGATTAATTCTAAGTTCGGTTTGAAAGCGACCAAACGGTGGTACTACACTTTTAACGTAGTTTTCAAGACACAGTTCCTGAACAACTATCAGGCAAACACAAGGAACATGACGGCCGCTTTCCTGTCACCGGGAGAACTCAACACCTCTCTCGGTATGACCTACAATTATACCAATCCAAAGAAAACGGTGGACTTCAGTCTGACACTCGCACCGGGATCATGGAACTTAAAGACATGCATCAACAGAAAGATGGATGTCACTCAATTCGACATCAAACCCGGTCGAAAGACTGTCAGTCAGTTCGGTTCGAGCATCGAGTCCACCCTGGCCTGGAAGATTGCATATAACATTACCCTTAAGTCACGACTTTTCGTCTTCACCGATTATAGTTATCTGCAGGGGGATTTGGAGAACACACTCAGTTTCTCAATAAACAAATACCTGTCGACTCAGATTTATGTTCATCTCAGATATGACTCATCGACTCCTCGTGATCCTGACACCAAATGGCATACTTGGCAGTTGAGAGAAATCCTGTCGTTCGGTTTCGCATATAAGTTTGCAACGATTTAATCTTGTTATAGCTGTCTTTCTCCTGGCATGGTCGACAACCGTCCATGCTCAGATTCTCAGTGGCTACGAAAACGTAGAGATTGTAAAGAACAGAATGAAAGAACTGCCATTGCAGGATGTAGAAGGACTTTGGAGATTTCCCGCCAACGGCACCATTATTGCTCTTGAAAGAGATGATGATGTAGCTTCTCGTTTCAAAATTGTTGTGGTTGATTCACCCTATCCGTCAATGGATCCCGGTTACCTTCTGGGCTACGCCTACTCAACGGCAAAACGGGGAGTAATGGATGCAACCCTTACTGAAATCATTTCCGAAGGGTCATTGAAGAAAGGTCAAAGAAAGAAAAACCGGCGGTTCACAGTTTCCCTGAACGACAACGACGCGCTGTCATTCTCACCGGCCGACAAAGGTGTTAAGATTAGCTGGAACTGGTGGAGACTATTTCCTTATATGTTCCGCTTTAACATCAGAAATGTAGATGAACGTCAAAAAGGTCTCGACGGGGCTTTGAGAGTGTGGCCACGCTCCCAGACAATTCCACCGGCACAACCACGTTACCTATGAGATTCAGGATTATCATTCTTGCCATCCTGATTCTTACGGGAATCATGGACTCGGTTGCCCAAAAAACTACACGTAAGGGACTTAAACGACTTCAAACCGAGGTCGTAGCTGAGGAAACAGTGGAGTTGGACACAATACGATACCCGGGTGACAACCTGAGCCTCAGCGGATATGAGAAACCATTGAGATCCCGAAAAGAAACGCTTCATGTCACCAATAATCTCCCTTTTGACATCGTTGAGCTACAATTCAATATAATATATGTCGACTATAAGGGAGAGGAACTTCACTCTCGGAAGGTAAAACTAATACAAAACCTGCCGGCATTTGCAACCCAACTGGTTTCATTCCCGACATGGGATATCCAAAATCGTTTCTACTATAGGAATGGTCCTGTTCCCAAATCCGATGCCTATCCTTATGACATCATGATGAGTGTCGACTGGATTGTATGTCGAGAGAAAAATAAAAATCAAGAATCCCAAACTTTATAATCCTGCAAAGAATGATTAAGAATCTTCTGTTTGATCTCGGGGGAGTAATAATGAACATAAAGCGTGAAAATGCTGTCAAAGCTCTTACCGATTTAGGAATGAAAGATGCCGACAAATTGCTTGGCGACTATGTTCAGCATGGTGTCTTTCTGCAACTTGAGGAAGGGAAACTTTCTCCACAGGAATTTAGGGAAGCGGCCCGTAGCTATTTTCCTGACGGAGGAAAGGGTGTGACCGACCGTCAAATCGATGATGCCTTTATCAAGTTCCTGACCGGCATTCCGGTTCATCGGTTAAGAGCCCTGGAGAAACTACACAAGAATTATGGAATATATATGTTGTCAAACACCAATCCCATAATGTGGAATGAAGACATTCTCAATGCCTTTAAAACCGACGGTCATGACATCAATTATTATTTCGACGGTATCGTAACATCATTTGAGGCCCATTGTGTAAAACCTCATCCTGAAATTTTCGAATACACAATAGAGAAGCTTAAAATCAAACCTGAGGAAACAATTTTTCTCGATGACTCACAGCAAAACCTCGACACTGCGCGAAAGCTCGGATTTGAGACGCTGCTTGTTCCCTCCGACACTGAATTTGAGACTCTGTTAAAATGCAAATTATAACATCCGATTCTTCCCATCAGGCCAACAAAGGTTTTTTAGCGACGGTGGGAGTCTTTGACGGAGTCCATAAAGGACACGTATACCTGATTAGCCAGCTATTGAAGAATGCTCGCCGATTAGACCTCTCCCCTCTTATAATTACTTTCAATGAACTTCCGGAAAACGTTCTTGCCGGAGAAATAAAACAATTTCAGCTTTTGTCGGTTTCGGAAAAACTTGAGAAATTGGAACGCGCAGGTGCTGAGAATTGCCTATTACTCGACTTTACACTTGAACTGAGCCAACTGTCATCAAGAGAATTTATGTCCCTGATGAATAATCAATTTGGAGTCAAGGGTTTCTATGCAGGTTATAACCATAATTTCGGAAACAAAAAGTCGAGTAATGAAACACTTGAAGATGCTGCCAACTCACTTGGGTTACAACTTGTGAGGGGTGAGGAGTTCAGCGATGTGACAGGAAACCGTCGTTTCAGTTCTACAACAATCAGAAACTCGCTATTGAACAATAATATAAAAGAAGCAACATCTTTATTAGGCTATCATTACGAAATTGCAGGTACAGTCATTCATGGTCAACAACGTGGAAGAACAATCGGATTTCCAACTGCAAACATCATGCCCGACAGTCATTTGAAACTTATACCCAAGAACGGTGTATATGCATGTCGAGCGTTCATAAACGACTTCATTTCTCCTGCGATGGTTAATATCGGCTACAATCCTACAGCCGGTTTGCTTGAGAAACCATCCATAGAAGCCCACATACTCGATCTACCCAAGGATACCGATTTATATGGCACAGAAATAAAAGTTCAGTTCTTCGATTTTTTGAGAAAAGAGAAAAAATTCCCTAATTTTGAGGAATTACGAGAACAAATTCTTCGAGACCGTCAAATGACACTCGAAATTATGTCACAGCCTTAAATTTTTTGAAATGAAAAAGAAATTAGTAATCTCAACGGGAGCAGGGATCAGTGCCGAAAGTGGAATATCGACTTTTCGTGACAGTGGTGGTTTATGGGAAAAATATCCCGTAATGGAAATATGCAGCGCCGATGGGTTCAGAAGAAATCCGGCTCTTGTCCATAATTTCTACAATGAACGTCGCAAAGATCTCCTTGAAGCCCAACCCAATAAAGCTCATATAGGGTTGGTGGAACTGGAAAAAGATTTCGATGTATATGTAATCACTCAGAATGTGGACGACCTCCACGAAAGAGCAGGGTCAAAGAATATCACCCATTTGCATGGAGAACTGATGAAAGTCAGGGCTCTCGACGACGAGTCGAAAGTCTACAAGCTCTCAGCCGAGGCTTGTGAGACCTCTCCTGAAACCATTATAGACGGACATCACGTCAGACCACATATAGTTTTCTTCCAAGAAGCGGTCCCTAACATGGAAAAAGCTGTTGAATTGGTTGAAAAGGCCGACATTTTCGTCGTAATCGGAACATCATTGAATGTATATCCGGCTGCGGGTCTGCTTCACTATGTCAAAAAGGGTGCTCCGGTATTTTATATCGACCCCAATCCTGCACCTGTTCCTGATTGGGTTACCGTTATCAAGGCAACCGCTTCGGAAGGCGTGGAAATTCTTGCAAAAAAACTTCAGGAACTGAAATAGGTGGAATTTTCCAGCTACATATCAGTCCAATGGATCTATTACTTGCTGACTGGACTTTATGCCCTGTCGGTATTCAGTGTAATAGTCGTTATTCTTTCCGAGAACCGTAGTCCGGTCAAATCTCTCGCATGGATTACAGTATTGCTGGTTGTGCCTCTTGTTGGTTTGATTCTATATTTCTTCTTTGGCAGAAGCATTCAGAAAAAAAGAATCATTTCCCGACGAAATCAAAGGAAACTAAAGAAAAACGAGACATCAGGATTCAGACCCGATTATAAGAAGGCCGGACTCTCACCGACTTCAATAAGACAGATAAAACTCGGCCAAGCATTAGCTGCGGCAACCTATTATGAGGGCAATGATGTTGTTTTTTTCAATAATGGCAAAGACAAATTTGATGCTTTGATTGACGACATAAACAATGCCCGGCATTATATTCTTGTTGAATATTATATTATCGACGAGGATGAAACGGGAAGAAAATTCCGTGACGCTCTTGTAGCAGCAGCGAAACGTGGGGTAAAAGTAAGATTAATCTATGACCATGTTGGAAGCTTTTCTGCGAGCAGAAAATTCTGGAAGTCGTTAAGAGAAGCCGGAATCGAAGTCTACCCGTTCTTCAGAGTGGCGTTCCCGTCATTGGGGACCAGAATCAATTGGAGAAACCACCGAAAAATAGTTGTAATCGATGGGGAGAAAGGCTACATTGGAGGAATGAATATTGCCGACCGATACCTCAAGGATGATTGGCGCGACCTTCACCTGAGGCTCGAAGGACCTGCAGTTAGCGCTCTTCAATATAATTTCGCAGTCGACTGGAACTTCATGGGGCAACCGCTGATTGAAGAACAAGGTAAACCTCGAATCTTCAACAAGGAAACACCCGTAGGAATTCAGATGGTTACCTCGGGCCCCACGGGATATTGGCCGAACCTTTCAATGATGTTTCAAAAGGCAATTTCGAATGCTTTGCGGCGCGTGTATGTCATGACTCCCTACTTCCTTCCCGATGAGTCTCTTCTGAAAACTCTTCAAACAGCCGCTCTATCACATGTCGACGTCAGAATCCTGATACCACAAAAACCTGATTCGGTCATTATGAGACACGCCTCATTCAGCTACATTTCTGAATGTTTGTCGGCCGGCATAAAAATTTATCTGTATGAGAAGGGCATGATGCATTCCAAAGCCTTAATAATTGATGACGATATAGTTTCTCTGGGGTCAACAAATTTCGATTTCAGAAGTTTCGAACATAATTTTGAAGCCAATCTCTTTATCTATGATAAAGAATTCAACGCAAAAATGGTTGAAGAATTTAGAGAAGCCTGTGCCAATTCGACTCGAGTAAATCCATCGGAGTGGCATAATCGCCCCCTCAAATCGCGCATGATTGAATCGGTTGTCAGGCTGATGGCCCCGGTGTTATAACCCCCTATTTATCTTTCCTTCTATCAAAGAAATCCTTGGCCATATAGACAAGGCCAAACACCCAGTAAAGGATAGAGAAGATCAAAAGTATCAGCTTTGTAAGCGATAACTTCATGTATAGGCTTATTAATAAAAGTTCCATGGATCTTCTATTTTACAAAATTAATTATCCTTCTATTTTCTGAACGCACGAGCCATGTCGCGGCTATCTTCTCTTTCTTTTATTGTCTGACGTTTATCATATTCCTTTTTACCCCGGCCTACACCTATTACAAGTTTAGCCAAACCTTTACCGTTCAGAAACAGTCTAAGAGGAATTATCGTATAACCCGGAGATGATGCGAATTTTTCAAGAGCTCTAATTTCTTTCCGGTTCAACAAAAGTTTTCTGTCGCGACGTTCGGTGTGATTATTGTAAGTCCCATAGAAATATTGGGCAATATACATGTTCTTAACCCACACTTCGGAGTTATGGACAATACAATAAGTATCGGCCAAGCTTGCCTTACCAAGCCTAATAGACTTTATTTCTGTACCAGTCAACACTATTCCGGCGGTAAACGTTTCAGAAATAAAATAATCGAAACTGACCCTACGATTCTTTATGTTGATATCTTTTGCAAGTTTCATATTATTTTTCCGAGAAGGTAGGTCATTATATATGGTGGAATGAAAAGACAAAGAATGGTTATCACAATAAATTTGTCTTTATCCTCGGAACGGATCCCCAAATAATCCATTGCACCGAACATTATATATATCACATAAAAGGGGAGGAAACTTAACAAGGCTAGTTCGACTGGCATGACATTTTGCAGGAAAGTTATGACAGCCATGGATCCGATTGTGTAAACAACGAAAGTCATAACAATTCCTTCATCACAACGCCACTTCACATTCCATCGACGAAAGGCAAAGAGCAACAGGCTCCAGGTAATGAACACACTGACGAAATAGGCCGTAAAATCAACAACTCCTTCTAAGACACAATGAGTTAGAGTTTCCGATGACCGATAGAAAACACTCAGAAGCGATGTCAAAGCTACAATTGCCAGAAATGGGACGAGACCCGAGACCAAAAGAGACTTCGGATCGGCTTTAACGCCATAGGCATCAAGCCAACCTTGCCGAGGGTTTAGGATAACTTGTATCAAACCCTTTAGAAATGGAAAAAAACTCTTTTTTCTAATAGTATTTGCTACAGATGTCACCTTACAAAGATATTGTAAAAATTTGGGATAGCTTCAAAAAGCTATCCCAAATAAACTTTTCAAATATAGACTAAAACGTTTCCTTGCAGATATTATTTGATGTTGGAAACATTATATTTTGAAAACTCAAGGTCATTCTGAGCTCTTTGAGCCATTGAAGGATCAAGTTTTACAGCTTTGCTCAAGTTTGACTGAACGCCCGAAGCGTTATTTTCACGAGCTGCAAGAACAGCACATAGATAATATGTGGTGGCATCGGGGTTTGCAATTGCACCGAGAGTGCTCTTAGCCTTAGCATAGTCCTTAGTCAGGATTTGTGCCAACGCTGCATTGTTAGTGCGGGCATTACCGAATGCACGGGCTGCAGCAGCATTGTCACCTTGCATCAGATAGGCTGTTCCGAGAGCTTCGTCAAGTTCTTCAACACCGGCAACGGCACCGAATTTCTGGTTTGCAGCGCTGTAATCCTTGTTTTGAAGTGACAATAGGCCAAGGTTCATTTGAGCTTCGGGAGCAGAAGGATTTACGCGAGCGGCTTTTTCGAATGAGCTTTTGGCTCCTGCATAGTCACCTGCGATGAACTGAACCATACCGAGGTCATTGAATGTGCGGTAGTCGTTGGGATAAAGAGTAGCTGCTTGCTGATAGATGGCAATTTTTTCACCATTGTCATCGGTCAGAGTTGCGCAGTAAAGAATCTCATCGACTGTCAATGATGAAGGATTGCTCTTGAAGGCAGCCATAATTTCTTCATCGCTCTTGCCAATGACGTCAACAGTTGCTGTGATGCGAGAATATCTCAGTTCGGGAAGAATAACGTCAGCCAATTCATCGAATGCCGATGCCAGATAACGCAACTCTCTTTCACGTTCTTCGGGATCATTGTACATTGTGAGAACCGAGAGGATAAGGGCCTTATCCTGAATATTGCTGGCTTCAACAAGTTTCTTGAAACCTTCCCAGTCTTCGGGAGTAAACTGAGCGGTCAGTTCTCCGAAAGAAATATTCTTGGCAAGGTTCTTGTTAACATAGTCGATGGTTACTTTTTCACGATTCTCAGCCAACTGGGTATTGAATGCCAAACCACCATCGGGAGAAGCGTAAGACTTAATGTTGATTTCAGAAATTTCCTTGTTAGGAGCTGCATTGGCTGCTGTAATATTCTGCTGCAGGTCAACCATTTGTTCCGAAGTCAACTGATTCTTGCGGATATTGTAGCGGTTGATGAGGAACATAATGTCGGCGGCATACTTCTCCTTGATGATTCTCTGGAACTTGTCGGCAGCCAAAGCTGGAGTCACATTTCCAACCGATACCATGTCGGCGGTAGCAACTACACCGGTTGCAACCTGCACACGGGGGAGTTCATAAGTTTTGCCACCCTGATTTACCTTGAATGCCAACTCAAGGTTACTCTTTACCATTTGGGGTTGCCACTGATAGTCAACAGGAATAGTCAGTGTTCCACCACGGTCGAAATACACAACAGGGTTATTGCCACGAACATCCTGTCCTTGGAAAGAATAGGGTTGAGAGGCCACTTCCTGTCCGTCGAAAACGAGGTAGGGAGTAACGGTTACCTGAGCGTTCTTCACGAAGAATTTCGCGGGAATATTGGCTGTAACTGTTGCTGGAACATTATCACCAACCAACTCCAGAGGATTGGGGTTAACACTGAAATAGTCGGCCTTGAATTCGCCCAGCTTCTTTCCGCAACCTGCGAGCATCATCAATGACAATGCACCGATTGCACCTAATTTGAAGTTCTTTTTCATTACTAACAATTATTTTAAAACGTGAATTTATTTTTTTATTTCTGACACTTTCTCAAGAATGCGTTTTAGCTGTTGCCAAAAACGCTCAACCGCCGGAATGTGCATCTTTTCCGAAGGAGAATGTACACCACGCAAGGTGGGACCGAACGATACCATGTCGAGCTCGGGACGTGTGCTCTTGAACAGGCCACATTCAAGTCCGGCATGAATGGCCTTAATAGCCGGTTTTATTCCGTAGAGTTCCTCGTAGGCATCCGATGCTATCTTCATTATTGGAGAGTCCATGTTCGGTTGCCATCCCGGATATCCGTCGCCATGGGTAACCTTTGCACCTGCCAATTTGAACAGAGCTTCTACTTGGTAGGCGATGTCCCATTTGCGTGATTCAACCGAGCTGCGTTGAGAAGTGGTGACTACAATCTCGTTATTTTCCTTCATCTTGACTGAGGCAAGATTCGTTGAGGTCTCAACCAGTCCCTCAAGATCACGACTCATCGAAATGACTCCGTGTGGAGCAGCATAGAGAGATCTGACGATGTTGCGTGAAGTATCGGCATCGACACTGAAGTCGGGTTTGTCAACGCTTTCAAGTTCAAGCTTCAAAGTCTTTTCCAATCCTTTGTATTCGTTTTCTATATCGGCCTTGAAGATATTGAACGCTACAACCACATCTTCCTTCTTTGTTACGTGAACGCCAAAAATTGCATAAGCTGCTCGAGGAATCGCATTGCGCAGATTTCCACCGTCTATCTCGCATAATGAAACCTCATGCTTTTGACCTAATCCCCAAAGGAAGCGAGCCAACAGTTTGTTGGCATTGGCATGGCCAAGGTGAATATCGCCACCCGAGTGTCCGCCTAAACCACCCGAAATGTCTATTTTAAAATAGTGGAAATCAGTCGGTGCAACCGAACGGTGATAGTTAAAAACTGCAGTCGTGTCTACACCACCTGCACAACCGACAAACACTTCGGCATCATCCTCCGAATCAAGGTTTAGGAGAATGGAACCGGTAATCATTCCATCACCCAAACCAAAGGCCCCGGTCATACCGGTTTCCTCGTCTACTGTAACCAACACTTCCAAGGGGCCATGAACGAGGTCGGGGTCAGTGACTGCTGCAAGGGCTGCAGCCACACCGATACCATTGTCGGCGCCCAGAGTCGTTCCGTCGGCTTTTATCCATTCACCGTCGATTATCGTCTTGATCGGCTGATTTTCGAAATCAAAATTTTTGTCATTACTCTCGCAAACCATGTCCATGTGGCCCTGAAGAATTACAGTGGGAGCTTGTTCATGTCCAGGGCTTGCCGGCTTTGTGATAACCACATTACCAACAGCATCGGTCTTGGATGCTAAATTGTGCTTCTTGGCAAAATCTAAAAGATATTGACGTATTTTTTCCTCTTTTTTTGAAGGACGCGGAATTTTCGTGATTTCGTCAAAAATTTCGAAAACTGCTTTAGGCTCCAAGTTCCTTACTTCCATGGTCTATAGCGGTGTTTAGTTATTGTTTGTTAAATCTTGTTCATTTCACAGTATAAAGTTACAAATTAAATTTCCATACCGACAAATATTTGACACAACTTTCTTATATTTGCACCACAAAAATTGAAAGTAACATGAAAAAAACAGCAATTGCTGCATTTACAATCGCACTATTAACCGCTACGGCATGCTCAAACAAGCAGGCCGAACAAACCGAATCAGTTTCGGAAACTCAGGTTTCGGCCGTTGATCCAGGAGAAGGATTTCAGGCTACAACTAACATCCGTTATGTCGATCTCGACTCTATCGGAGAACATTATTATCTGGCTAAGGACGTTCAGGAATTCACCCTGAAAACTTATGCCGAGTTAGACCAAGCGCAGAGAACCCGTGCTGCCGAGATTCAAAGATTCGCAGTGCAGGTCGACGATAAGGTCAAAAGTAACGGATACCTGTCGGAAGCAAGCTACAATGCCGACATGCAGAAACTGCAAAAAATGCAGACCGACGCACAAAATGCTTTACAAGCACTACAAAACAAGGCCGAAAGGGAACTCGCAATGCAAAACCAGCAGTTGAATGACTCAATCCAGTCATATCTGGTGGAATTCAACAAAACACGTCATTACGATGCCATCCTGATTAAGGCGACAGGACTCTACTTTAATCCTGCCTTGGATATCACCAAAGAAGTAATCGAAGGTTTGAATGCCCGTTATAACAAAGTGAAATAATCAGTTACACAACAAATTTAGAACGGGGAATCATTCGATTCTCCGTTTTTTATTTATTTGTAGGCTTTTATTAACTTTGCATTAGTACAAATTATATTATTATATCATGTCAATTGACAAAATCGTTTCCAAAGGTGTTGCAACTGCCCTAAAGGAACTTTACGGCATAGACGAGAACCCTGGGAATATAGTTCCTCAGGCTACTCGAAAGGAATTTCAAGGTAATCTAACGATAGTTGTGTTCCCTTGGATAAAAAAGGCCGGAAAATCACCTGAAGTTTTGGGCAATGAAATCGGCCTATGGCTCAAAGAGAATGAAAAAGCCGTAAAAGATTTCAATGTGGTCAAAGGTTTCCTAAATATTGTTGTGGAACCGCGTTTCTGGAACAATATCTTAAAAAATATGTTAGATGACGATGATTTCGGAATTAAGAAACCCGATGCTTCATCGCCACTTGTAATGATAGAATATTCTTCTCCAAACACAAATAAGCCTCTGCATCTTGGCCACATAAGGAACAACCTGCTTGGATATAGCCTTTCTGAAATCATGAAAGCCTGCGGAAACAATGTTGTGAAAACGAATATAGTCAACGACCGCGGAATCCACATTTGCAAGTCGATGCTTGCCTGGCAGAAATGGGGAGAAGGAATGACACCCGAATCGGCTGGAAAGAAAGGAGACCATTTGATTGGCGACTTCTATGTGCTTTTTGACAAAAAATATAAGGAAGAAGTAAAAGATATAATGGCTCGCGAAGGAATCTCGCAGGAGGAGGCCGAAAAGAAATCGACTCTGATGGAGGAAGCCCGTGCGATGCTGAGAAAATGGGAAGCAGGTGATTCGGAAATCCGCTCTCTGTGGGAAACTATGAACCAATGGGTCTACGCAGGTTTCGACGCAACCTACAAACGAATGGGAGTAGATTTCGATAAGATATACTATGAGAGCCAAACTTATCTTGAGGGAAAGGAGAAAGTTCTCGAAGGCCTTGACAAAGGAATAATGTATCGAAAGGAAGACGGATCGGTTTGGGCCGATCTGACCAATGATGGCCTCGACCATAAACTCTTGCTGCGTGCCGACGGCACATCGGTTTATATGACTCAGGACATCGGAACGGCTAAACTCCGTTATCAGGATTACCCAATCGATAAGATGGTTTATGTTGTTGGAAACGAACAAAACTATCATTTCCAGGTTCTTTCTCTGATTCTCGACAAACTTGGCTTCAAGTGGGGGAAAGATCTGGTTCATTTTTCCTATGGGATGGTCGAACTCCCCGATGGCAAAATGAAAAGTCGCGAGGGTACGGTAGTCGATGCCGATGATCTGATGGACAAGATGGTGTCGATTGCCAAGGAGGTTTCATCGGAACTTGGGAAACTCGACGGAATTCCGGAAAAAGAAGCCGAAGAAATTACCGAGACTGTTGGACTGGGCGCTTTGAAATATTTCCTGCTGAAAGTAGATCCCCGAAAAAACATCACCTTTAACCCTCATGAATCAATCGATTTCAACGGAAATACAGGGCCTTTCATACAATACACCTATGCACGTATCCGTTCAGTATTGAGAAAAGCGGAAGAATTGAATGAGAAGGTAACAGATTTCGCCTCGGTCACTCCAAACGAAAAAGAAATAACCTTGATTCAGGCTTTGGCTGATTTCCCCTCAGTTGTTCAGGAGGCAGGTAAATCATTTTCACCGGCATTGATAGCAAACTATGTCTATGACACTGTAAAATTGTTCAACCAGTTCTATCATGACTATTCAATCCTTCATGAAGAAGATGTTGAGGTTAGAAGTCTTCGACTCGCATTGGCAAAAGTGACTGCCGATGTCATAAAAAAAGGCATGGCACTTCTTGGCATAAAGGTTCCCGAAAGAATGTAAAAAACAAAATTTAGACACATACCTATGAATAATTATTTTCCTAACAGCTACTCGTCACAGGCTTTGGACTCTCGAGTTAGTGATGTAATGAAAAAGGTCTATACCAAAATGTTCCTCGGACTGTTGCTTACAGCAGCTGTTGCATGGATCATTGCAGTAGCAGCACCCCAATTCCAGGCAACGTTGATTCAGAACCGTTGGATTTATTGGGGACTTTTTATCGTTGAGATACTCCTTGTGATTGGAATTTCCGGTGGAGTTCGCAGAATGAACCCGGCCACAGCAACGGCATTATTCTATTTGTTTTCGATGGTAAACGGAGCCACTCTATCATTAATATTCGTGGCTTATTCGCTACCCTCGATATTTAAGACTTTCCTGATAACTGCCGGAACATTCGGTGCTATGAGCATATATGGCTATTTCACAGCCCGAGATTTGACCAAGATGGGAACATTTCTTTACATGGCTCTATGGGGACTCATCATCTGTCTAGTTGTAAACATCTTTTGGGCTAACAGCACATTGGAATGGATCATTTCCATCGCAGGCGTATTGATTTTTATTGGATTGACAGCATGGGATACCCAGAAAATCAAGCAGATTGCAGCTGTTGCACCTCAGGACAGCGTTTCATCGTTGGCAACAATTGGCGCATTGACCCTTTATCTTGATTTCATCAATCTCTTCCTCTATCTATTGAGATTCTTCGGAAGTAGCCGTAATTAAACCCGAATTCCACATCTGTTTCCATGAAACAAAGCGATATAGTTCTTCGCCTGATTGAATGTAGCATTGATGAACTCCCCGCAAAGGAACAAGAATTGGCACATCGCGCTATCGAGATGACAAATAACGCCTATACACCCTATAGTCATTTCAATGTAGGAGCTGCTATTCTTCTCGAAAACGGAGTGATTGTCGCCGGTGCCAATCAGGAAAACGTCGCATTCCCTTCAGGTACATGTGCCGAAAGATCGGCTTGTTTCTACGCAGGAGCCAATTATCCCGACAGTCGATTTGTCACAATAGCCGTTGCTGCAAGAGAGGGCGACTCCAAAGAACTTGTGGAGAAGCCCATTAGTCCTTGTGGAGGATGTCGACAAGCTCTTCTGGAATATGAAATGATTGCAGGAAGGCCTGTGAAAGTAATTTTGATAGGACGAAAGAATGTTCTCGTTCTACCATCGGTTGCTTCTCTTCTTCCACTGGCGTTTACATCATTCTGAAGATCATGAGACATGTCATGACTGAAATAACTCCTCTATCGGAGAAGGACTGCTTTTATTTAGTCGATCGAATAAAAATCGGATTTGATTATCCTCTTCATCAGCATGACGAATTTGAGCTGAATTTTGTAACAAATTGCGAAGGCGCTCGTCGAATAGTTGGAGATTCGGTTGAAGAAACCGGGATGTTTGACCTGGTCTTGGTTGGCAGTAATCTTGAACACACTTGGGAACAACACAAATGCCTCAGTAACAACATGAGGGAGATTACAATTCAGTTTTCTCCTTCTTTGCTGAGCGATAATTTACTCGACAAGAATCAGCTCGTTTCATTTAAGTCTCTTTTTGAAAATGCGAAAGCCGGTATCGCGTTTGACACGCCATGCATATTAAAAGTTTACAGCCGTCTTGACGAGATAACAAAAATCCAACAAGGATTCTACAGGGTTCTGAAACTTTTGGAAATTCTTTTCGAATTGTCGATTGATAAAAATTATCGGCTGCTTAATCCAAACAGAGATTCGAATTCTTCCTCTGTCGGGACATCTTCGAACAGCAGGATTCAAAAAATTGAAGATTACATCAAGCAAAACTACAAGGATCATTTGACTCTTGAGTCACTCGCTTCGATTGCCGGCATGTCCCCTACTTCTTTCAGCCGTTTTTTCAAGGAGAAGACCGGTCGTACCGTATCCGATTACATCATTGACATCAGATTGGGTCATGCCACTAGGAAACTTGCAAATGACAAGGACCCTATTACAGAAGTTTGCTTTGACTGTGGATTCAACAACATTTCCAATTTCAACCGACTCTTCAAACGAAAAAAGGGGTGTACACCTCACGAGTTTCGCGACAACTACCGTAAAAACAAAATAATTGTCTAACATTCCTAAAATCAATAATTCTTTTATCATGAAAAAACTTCTGCTGTTATCTCTTTCATTATTCACTTTATCAGCATCAGCTGAGATTGAATTACCCCAGATTATTGGAGACAACATGGTTCTTCAGCAGAATTCCGATGCCCTATTGTGGGGATGGGCAACGCCCGACAGTAAAATTCAAGTCACCACAGGTTGGAACAACAGAACCTATTCGACTACAACCGGTTCCAACGGACGATGGAATATCTCGGTTCCCACGCCCGAAGCTTCCTATACGCCCTATGATTTGGTAGTAAAGGGTGACGGATCCGACATCAAAATCAACAACATTTTGATAGGAGAAGTGTGGTTCTGTTCGGGACAGTCAAACATGGAGATGCCCCTGAGAGGTTTTGGATCACAACCCGTTGAAGGTGCAACCAAAGCGATAGCCTATTCGGGACAAAACAAAGGGATAAGAGTGGCAACGGTTCCAAAGCTCCAATCCTACGAACCTCAGGAGAAAGTTCCGGGAAAATGGAAAGAGAGCAGTCCCGAAAATGCTCCCGAGTTCTCAGCTGTGGCGTATTTTTTTGCCGAAGCACTCAACAAGATTATCGACAAGCCGGTTGGAATAATCGTTTGTGCCTACGGAGGTTCGAAACTTGAAAGCTGGCTACCCGAATGGAAACTGGAAGAATACGGACCACTCTACGACATGAAGAAAGAAAAGGGAATGAAGGATGGAGAAATTGATTCATGGCATAGAGTCGGTGTTGAATACAATGCGATGCTTAAACCTCTCATCGGATACACAATCAAAGGGTTCCTTTGGAATCAGGGTGAGAGTAATGTTGGTCTGCACAATGACTATCCGGCTCACCAGGCCGATATGGTAGAACTTTGGCGAAATGAATGGGGAAACGATAATCTCCCTTTCTATTTCGTAGAGATTCCAGGTTGGAACTATGACAACCCCAATGGGACTTCAGCGGCTTTATTTCGTGAATCCCAACATAAAGCGGCTGAAATAACCCCCAATTGTGAATTTGTTTCAACAGTTGACCTTGTTTATCCTTTTGAGGTTGACGATATCCACGCACGCCAAAAGAAACCCATTGGTGAACGTCTTGCTTTTTTGGCAGCTACAAAAGACTATGATGTAAAAGGACTTCCTTGGCAATATCCCACTTTCAAATCGGTGGAACTGAATGGAAATACTGCGACCATTTTGTTTTCACAGCCTAATTCCGGCTTGAATCCTTATAATGACATGCCGGGATTTGAAGTTGCCGGTGAAGACAGAGTTTTCTATCCCGCAAAGGCTCGTGAAGAGTGGGATTTCAAGGACAATACCTTTAAAATCTATGTTTCGGCACCCGAGGTAAATGATATTAAATCGGTAAGGTATGCCTTTAAGAATTTCTATCCTGCTACAGTCAGGGATATGCTTGGAATGCCTCTTGTTCCATTCCGCACCGACGACTGGGAAGAATAAATATTAAAGACAAATAAAAAAAGACTTCGATGTATATATCATCGAAGTCTTTTTATTTCTTAGAAACTGAATTGAAGCATCGTTTGGATTCTGTTATCATGTCGGGATGCTCCACCACAGTCCACATGTCTTCCCCAATCCCACTCAAGTCCCCAACGGAATTGGGAAGTAATATTATAGAAGATATTAGCTGCAACGTATTGGCCATATCTATAATTGGATGTCCAGTCAGTTGCACCGTCATTTTTAGCATAATTTCTAACCTGACTATAGGTGACAGTCGAGAAACAGCGATCTGACCAATTATATTGAAGTCCAAGATAGGCACCCCACATGGGAGTGGCTTCCAGTTCACCATTATTTTCTTCAACCGGTGTCAAATCAAGTCCTTGTTTCTGGAAATCACGGAAGTAACTTCCTATTCCTTTTCCATATGCACCCATATAATAAACAATGAACCGCCTTCCAAGACCGAGTGTTCCACTGGCCTTAACTCCCCACCCGAAGACATTTTTCATCTTATCTTTTACTTCATTGTAATATTGAAGGTCACGTCCAATCACAGCAATTCTCAAATTGGTTCGTGGATCGGTTTTAGAATTGAATTGTATATAGGCAGGGATATCAGGTATTCTTTGATTCACCGTATAAGTCTTTCCTCCGTTTGTAAAGCTCTTCTCTCCAATTTCTGCACCAACACCTAGTTCGATTCCGCTGTCAAATCGATGTATGAAGTCGATGAGAGGGACCGCCATATAATTGGATGAGTTAGGTCCGGCTTTATCGATAGTCGGTGCTACAGCCTTACCGTCGAAAAATAATGTCGTGTTATATCCGGCCACCAGTCCTCTATAGGTCAAATAAGCATTATGAACACTTGGTGTATAACCTGAGCCCAATAGATCAACGTCAAAATAAAACCCTAATCGATTCTTACTGTTTGGCATAGCAACAACATTAAAGAAAATATTGGTCTGCTGGCCGTTTACCTGGAACAATCCTCCATCTCCCGGTTTTGCAACAGGAATATCGACGGGTTTGAAAAAAGCTCCGTTATTGATTGGATTTGGAAAATCGAAACTTGCTGTTACTTTAGCAACTCCACCTATTCCAAGATAAAAACTTTCGTTTTTACCTACTATAGCAAATCTGGGTGCCCCGGGAATATCGAATTCTTTAGGTGCATTCTCAACAAATGCTCGATAGATTGCAGCAGAATCAATAGCATTTCCCATTAGAACTGTCACGTCTTTTGGTTCGTTCAGCTTGGCAGGATGATTCGACTGTCCACATACAGTTCCCACTGACAGTGTAACGACAAAGAGTAAGGCAGCATTTCTCATAATGTTATAATTGAAATAGATTTTATTTTAAGATATATTTATGTTTATATAACATTTTTATAACATTATTGTTCACATCTAGTCTGCATACAAACAACCGAACGATACAATAACACAGCAATATAACAACAAAAAAACAATGACACGACAACATTAACAAACTAAAAATGCCCGACGGGCATATATCCCATCGGGCATTCTCTTCTTAAAGGGG
>JAFLTL010000023.1 GCA_022510505.1 Muribaculaceae bacterium
TAAAGTAATCACCACCTACCGACGCTGAAGCAGTCACCATAATGTAAGATGGAACGGCATCATTTCTTGAGTATTCAAGATTAATGATGAATTCAATCATTCCATTACCTTCTGTGCCCGTTGTAGTATATTCACCATATGCGATTACATCGCCACTTCTTGAATTAAATAAGTGTTGATCTTTAGTTCTTACTACTACTGGATAATTAGGATAAGATGTATCTCCTTGTCTTTTCGAATCATCAAGAAGTGCAATATAAACAATGCCGATATCATCATCTCCTAAGTTGACTAATGGTGAGCCAGAACCTTTATCTACTTTTCCTCCTTCATATCTTAACCAACCTTTTAATTGTTTAGGACGCTGATTCCATTTTCGCCCCCATCCAAGAACTCCATTGGTTCCGTCAGTTTTCAGATATTCACCGATGAAAATGTTACCTGCAGCAAACTGTTGATAGACAACAAAATTAAAATTAGTTGATTTTAATTGAGCAGAATATTTTCCGGTGTGTTTATAAGATTCTGAAGAAGTTGTAACATCAGATCCTGCTGTTTTGGAGCCATGATTCCCGGAATCCCAAAACATAGTGCCACCAGTAGGATATATTAAAGAAGGTTTGGAACCATTCCAGTCTTCGAAACTATTATTGGGAAGTTGGGGCAGGTAAATACGGAAGGTAGGATAACCTTCTTCCGGTTCATCTATATAGGACCAATTCCCGTTTTCGAAGTATCTAGCCGAGTATTCATATCTCTTGTCAAAAGTTTCCAACGAACCATCTATTTTGTTTATTACAGGCGTCACTCCATAAAAGTAACCCGTGCTATTTGACAAAACTGGTTTTGACAGGTTTTCTCCCGGTTCATAATCACCTTCCTTCGTGCTAATTGAATTAGCACTCTCCCATGCTGTATTGGAACCGACCTCTCGATACAGTATCTCGACTTGTTCGACTGTTTCTCTTAATTTTTGCACTCGAAGAACTTTTTGAGTGTCCCAAACAGATGTCAAGATGTCTTCTTCGGTGATTTCATCTATTTCATCTATTGCCACACCGTCACCGGTAACTCTTAAAATAAATGTGCGGTGAATTTCACGTATATCTCCACCGTGACCATCATTATCCTTAAGTGTCATGTTTAAACGATAGGTCTTGTTTAAGAGTGCATTCGTAAAACTGGCAGGGAAAGTCATAATGAGATTTTGTCCTTCATCCTCACATTTGACTCCTTGATTTATCAAATCCCAATAGGATGTACCTGTCGGATTCTTAAAGACTCGGTAGATATCTATGCTGGAACTGCCGATAATGGGATTGAAAAGTTCGGCACATTGAAGAACAATGCTTGAAAATGAACCTGTAGTTTTAAAATCAAGTTTAATATCACCAACTTCAGCCCATTCGGCGTTATATCGTTCACCCGAAGAACTAATCTCGGTGTTGTTTTTATCGGAGTAAGAACATGTAACCACAGGATTTGCCCGGATGGTAAACTCAGAATCGGGATCTTTTTCATATTGTACCTCAGATGTCAGAATAAGGTCATCGGATATGTAAACCCCGCCTTGATCAACATCAGCCGAAACGTATGAGAAATTGATATTATAAAGTTTACCACTCTGTGGTGCTTCAATTATATCCTTATATTCAAGTTTCTTAGATTCGCTTCTGAAAACATAAGTCAGGTTTTTGTCACCTTTTGGCATCATGAAATAACCCGTGGAATCGATTGTGTTATGTCCCGATATGTTTTCATAAACCAAACTACCTGCCATGTGACCGACTGTTACGCTATAGTCATTTCCCAACAACTGCTTCAAATCATCGTTTAATGTAACGCGAACAGCTACGTTTGTAATTCGGCAGGTAAGTTCTGCCTCAACTTCGTTATTCCCAACAACAATTGGTTGTGTCACTCCTTTATAAAAAGATTTTATGAAAGACGCGGGCACACTGTCACCGGCCCAACCTTCAATCTGATAAATCCCGGGAGCCAGTGTGAATTCAATATTGGAATTATATTCCTCACCTGTCCAATTCATCTTGTCCTCAGGTGTCCAGTATCTTACCGGCTGACCTTTTTCGTTATTGACAACCAGACTAAGAGTGCTGAGCAGTGCCTGTTTCTCTTGGGAACTGATCTCACGAGATTCAACAGTCGTAGTCGATGAAGTTATCGAAGGGATGATAATCAGTCGTCCTTCTCCGTCGGATTCCAGGAAACTTTTGGTCTCGGAGCATGAACCGAAGGATAGGATTAGGAGAAATGAATATAATATCAGGTATAATTTTGATTTCATAACGGATACTGTATCTCTATAAGTCCGACTGCGTGACAGTTATAGCCTGAGTATAATCGGCTTTTCGAGAAATTGATTTCAAGTAATATTTTATATTTCGAGAGTGTCCCGCTTTTAAATCTTCAATCTTGGATACCAAAGTCACAGTGTTTCCTTCAATCTCAGTTATTAGAGTGGCAATTAAGTAATTCTTGCCCTCGATATATTTGTAATATGCTTTTCTTTCTGGAGTGTAACCCGGTGTAATTATATCATTCAAACCGAAAGTTAGAAAACTGCTGCCTCCCTCATGTCCGATTATCACGGATGTTTCGCTTCTGTTGATGATCTTATACAAATCATCATCGAATTCAACGGTAATCAGAATATTTGAAGGAGAACATGAAATTTTTTGTGTTATCTCAGTTACCCGTTTGTTTTCCACTATGAAATTTTCCGATTTCCCTTGAGCATATGGTGAATCCCAATCGGCCTCGGGATTTTCACCGATAGAAATTATGAAATGGTATGGCGTGCTTTTTGCTGGAAGAGGAATTACCTTTCCTTGTACCTCACTAAGTTTCTTTGTGATTTCCTCACTTCCATCCTCATTGATGAAGGTTACCTTCCCGTTAGAAAGATCATCACCCGCACGACTTTCAATAGTTCTCTCTTCAACATTGACCGAAAGAGTCTTCATGCTGATACCTCCAAACCCTTCTGGTAAGGAAGTGTCAATCCCCTCGTCTAATTGTTCATTAGTACAACCAAACAAGATGATACCTAAAATAATATATAGAAATTTATACATCTTTTCAATCAATCATTAGGAGTTTGATTATAAATTAGTACAAGATTCTCTATCCATAATTGAGATCCAACAAATTCAGCCTCCATGGGAGCGGTATAATCTCCAGTAAACGCAGCCTTCTGCGCAGATGGATAATCGAAATTGTTCCTTACATAACTATTGCCATAACCATTAATCGGATGCGTAGAAGAAATATAAACATATAAATAACATTGTTTTGATAATGTTGAATTAATTGAAAGAGAAATCTCACCCGCCGTCTCTGCTATACTTGATTCATATTCGTTTAGTATTTCATTAGTTTCGCTTCTTATAATAATGTGATAATACCATTTATCATTATTCTTAGGTGAATATTTATATGTGAATTTTAATTCTTTAGCTCTGGAAATCAGCACTCCTGTTCCATTGGTTTCTAATAATCCAGGAGCTGTATTTGTGCATTTTTCATCATTATCTCGGGTTAAATCCGAGGCTCTAATAAGAAAAGGAGTATTATTCTGACCGTAACCGACAGTTCGAATTAATGCTCTTCCATTGTCAGGCTTTGTTCCTGATGTAGCTCTGTATGCGGCCCCTGCGCCAGTCCCAGAGCCAGCTCCAGCATTAGCTGTGGTTTCATTATTTGTGTTCCATATATTATCGTTAAGCCTCCATAATATTTGATACTGACTTCCGGTTGTTGAAGATGACCAATCACTTTCGTTAAATTTACCACATGGAATAATTGTTTCTTCCTCAGTAGTAAATTCGCCGTACTTACTTATGACCTCAGTATCATTCTTTATCTCAATATCATATGGTGTTCCCGAACTAAGGACATTGCCATTATCTAGATAATTTATGAATATACTAATGTCTCCATCAGAGGCATCTTCAACATCTGTAATTGTTATTTCTTTAACAATCTCTCCATTATCTTTAACGTATACAAGAATCTTTCCATTTTTGACATTGTCAATGAATTCTGCTATACGATCTGTATCTTCAAGTTTAATATGAATTGTTGCATAATGTGCATATATATCCAATTCTTCATAATCGAGGATAATTTTAGGAGGACGTTTCCCTGTTCTAAATGTTTTAACAGGACTGGTATAATCTATATACGTATAAGTCCAACTATATTCTGTGTCATCATTTAGTTGGTCAAAAAACACTATTGCTCGTGTTTCCACAAAATCAGATGGTAATATAGATATTTCTTTATCATCAACTTTAACATATAATTTGGATTCTTCTATTATTCTACAAAGTAATCCCTTCTCCGAAGGAAACTTTATATCCACGTATATATTTACTGTTTCTGTTGTAATTTCATTTTCTGGAAGTGTCACTTCAATCTCAGGGACGGGGCGGTGGAGGTTGATGGGTTCTCCACAACTGCGACCATTGGATGTCTGCCCTTTGACATAGAAATCGAGTTTATAGGCTGGTGTGGGAACAGTCAAAGTATAACAGAAAGGATATTCTGTTTTGTCTGATACCACTTTTTCAACCGAGAAGCTCAAGCTCTCTTCACCATAGTTATGGTTATCGGTTGTCAGTGAAATCCTATTTGTCTTTTCCTCAAGATTGTCAATGGTTGTATACAGAGTAAATGTCATATTGTCAGCAGGAACCAGTTCATCCTCGGCATAACTCGAAAGCAAAATGGCTCTCTCAGGATAAATGTTTACCGCGAAGGTATTGTTCTCAGTGCATTGCTGACCATGACTATCCTCAACAACCAGTGTGAAAACAGTTGTCTCTACATCGCTGGATGCATCTTTTACTTGCAGTGACGGAATCCATGAGGTGATGTCAACGTAACCATACATGCTGTTCTCTTCAATTCCGAGAACCTTAACGCCATAACTGTCAGTTAACTCGGCTACGTCTTGCGCATCAAAAAGATTGAAATCTTTTGTGAGAATCGGTGATTCAACCTTCAATGTCACAGCCGACATTTTCCCTCTCGCTTCTATATTGAAACGGTATTTGGCTTCTAATGCAGCTGAATTCCCTTCATAAATATTAAGGGGTGTGGCACTGTCAAAACCATCAAGTAACAAGGACGGTGCTTCAGCAAGCTCGAATTTGTCGGTTATATCAATGTCGATATCCTCGGTTTCCTCTATTCCAATGAATTTGACACTTAGAATAATTGTCTCAGGTGTATTTTCAACATCCAGACGAATCTTCTGCAATGATGCCTCGAGAGCAGTAAAATCGGTAACGACAGGTACTGTCGCTACTTTTCCATCTAACGAAACCGTGACATTTAGAGTTACCTTCCCCGGTTGAATATATGCAATAGCATCTTTAGTATCTTCTGACCCAAAATTGAGAACTGTCCCTTTTGCTGTTGTCAAAGCTGCATTAAATCCATCAAAATATTCTTCAAATTTTTCAGTGCGGTCAATTCCAACCAACGAATTCTTAAGTTTAGCAGCGAGATTTACCGAAGCCGTTTCATTTTCATTTACGTAAACCTCAGTCGAAGCAAAGAAGTATGGAGAATTGAATTCTTCTTTTTCAAAATCACCATGCCATACCGATATTGTGTATTTGCCAACAGCGAATTCGGTTTCCTTAATAAATTCATTGACAGTTGTCCATTCTTTTATAACCGTGCCATCGGACGATTCGAGTCTGACCGAAAGATTTGTCGCCGGTGAGCTTGCCAAATCGGTCAGCAATTTTCTTTGTGATTCGGTCAGTTGAGATAAATCCTCTGAAGCACGAGATATGGCATTTGAAATAGTTGGGTCTATTATAGCATTCAGCGATATTGAGCCGGTTCTGGAAGTATCTATTTCTCCCATGCCGTTATTATCATCGGAACATGCCGAAAATATTGCAATTGAAATAATTGCAATTATGGTTCTGATAATATTTGTCTTATATAACTTAAAGTAGTTCATGATTTATTATCATGCGTGGAATACAAATGTTATTTCTTTTGTGAATCCTCCGGCATCGTAAACTGTAAGTTTAAACGTGTGGTTACCACCCTTGAATCCAGAGAGTAGCTGTGAAATTAAGTAGGTAAGTTCCACTTTAATTTCTTTTTCACCTCTCAGTTGCTCACCGCAAGGAAACTTTAACGTTCCGAAAAGTTCTTCAAGATCTGCTCCCGGGTCAAGAAGGTCGAACTTGGTTAACCCTGCTTGAACAATTTCATCGAAGTCATCGTCTTCAGTTGATATTTCAATAATCAGACTCTCTATGATATAATCGGAACTGATATTTACTTCATATACTCCATTGTCCTTTATCGTTATGACACCATTTGAACCGGGTGTAAAGTCCGATGACTGATTAATTTGTATGGTATTCGTGTTACCTCCAGGTTGATTTCCGGGATTATCATCGGGGTTAGATGGATTTTCTGGAATCTGGTCGGTGTTGTCATCATCGCCCGGACGAACTATACCTCCTTCAAAGGGTTTTTCATCTTCCCCTTGGAACACTAAGTCAATAAGCGGCTGTTGGGTGACGGTGACGTCGATGGTGAAGCCGGCCGATGGTGTGCCTGTGCCGGGGTTGGGTTTGATGCCACTGCCGGTGGCCGAGTAGGTGATGATATAGAGTGTGCCTTTCTTGGCATTCGGTATGTTATACTGCATGGTCACCTCGTTGTCACCGATTACAGTGTTGAACAGGGTTATCAAGGCGTTGCCGTTGTCGAGGAAGTAGCCGTCTGCTCCCGTGCTGTTGCCATAACGGAACTGGTCCTTACCAAAGGTCAGCGAGTTCTCAACATCATTGTAGGCCTCGACCGAGGTCTGGTTCAAATTGTCGATCATCTCGAGCAATTTGTCGTCAATGACCACTCGAACAGCAAGACTCAACAGTTCACATTCGATGACAGGTACAACTGTGATTTTCTTTGATTCGATGGCGAACGGTTCCGATTCTCCTTCGTAGTATGGGTCGTCAAAGGCCGACTGAGCACCACTTCCACCCTTGACCACCGCATGGTAGACGCCAACAGGCAACGATATGGTTTCCATGCTGAGAGCCTGGGAGTAGGTGATGGGTTCAATCACCGGAACTGTCTGCCCATCACTGTAGATCTCAATTATGAATTTGTCATAGTCGACTTCGATTGCACGGGATGAAACCGAAGAAAATCCGTTGATTTCGATGTTTAGTCCGGTCAGGGATAAAGTTCCGAAATCATCTTCCAATAATATTTGCTGGGAATTCTCGGCACAAGAACTAAGGAGCAGTGCCACGCTGCCCAGCAGACTTATCAGATATTTGGTGACTTTATTGGTCATGACGATAATCGCGTTTACTTTTTCACTGAGTCAATTTGACAATGAAAATATTGTTGTTCTCAAGCTCGGGGTCGGTTGTCTTACCTTCCATGTCGGTGACGGATAACGTGACAGTTGCAATCATTGATGTCTCACCGTTACCCAAAGAAAGTGACTTGACCCAGTCGGTCATCTCGACAAGTGCCATGTTGCTACCACTGCGGAAACCTGTCACAAGGAATCCCATTGCACTAAGTGTTTCCTTCTGGGCTTCATTCATCAGGTCATAGTTCTTTACTCCCGTGCTTCCCATCTGAACAGAGAGAGTAGCGGCTTTCAAACCGGCTTCGGTGTAGACGTTGAACCTATATGGTTTAGAGATAGTCGAAAGGTCGTTGACGACAAGTGTAGTCGTCTCGTTGCCAGTAAATCCTTCCGGGTTGACCTCAGGAAGCGGAAAACCATCAATGTTCTTACCGATGTCGAATGTCATAGTCTCCTGGGTCATCGAGTCGTCGAAAGTTACGATGACGCTTACGGTAGGTTTATCGATGTCGACGTCGAAATAGAACTTCTGTAAATGTGCTGCCTGTGCTGTGAATGTCTTGACTGTTGTCTGATAGGTATCACCTTGCTTGTAGATGAAGTTAACACTGAGAGTGACGTTTCCGGGCGCCACATAGGCTAACCGGCTCTCGTCTCCATCAAAAAGAATGTTGCCTGTCGAAGTTGTCAAGGTGGCCTTATAACTTGAGAAGAGATTTTTGAAGCTGTCTGAGTAATCAACTCCAACCAAAGAGTTCTGCAGCGTGGTGATCAGGTTGACGTTCGTGTTGACGTTCTCCCTGACGAAGATGTCCTGATGACCATAGACGCTCGGGAGATCGAAACCTTCCTTGGAGGGGTCGCCGTAGGAAGCTGCCAGAGAATATTGCCCAACCGGGATACTCAATGTTTCGGGAAACGATTCAGCTGTGTCCCATGACTCTCTCAACGAACCGTCGGAATTGTAGAGGCTGACGCTGAGATATTTCTTCGGTTCGGCCGAGAGTTTTTTGAGAACAGCCATCTGCTCGTCGCTCATGGTCCTCGAAATCTGAGAATCGACGACTTTCAAGTCGGCTGTCAGAGATAAACTGACGGTGCCCTGAGTCTTGGTCGACGACGGGTCGTCGACGTCGTTGCCACAGGAAATGGCAACTAACAAGGGGAAGGCTAATATGTAGTGAAGATACTTTTTCACTTAATCAATTTTTCAATAAACCAATTGCAAATCGTCGAGCCACATCTTAGAACCGTCATGGCCCGTGAAGTAGTCACCACCGATTGAAGCTGAAGCGGTCAGCAGTATATAACTCGGAGCAACATCGTTGCGAGTATATTTGAGGTCGATAGTGAATTCCACCAAACCTGTCGACGATGTGTCGGTTATGACGGCCTCACCATAGGCAATCACATTCTTTGCCGACGAGTCGAAAAGATGCGTATCTTTTGTTCTAACTACTACCGGATAACCGGGATAATTGATATCGCCCTGCGTCGCTGTGTCGTCGTCGAGCATTGCTATATAGATGATACCTTGGTCCTTGGCGCCAACCTTGATGCGAGGGGTGTCCTTGCCATTGTCGACGGTTCCCCCTTCATAGCGCACCCAACCTTTCAGCTGACGAGGACGACCGGTGAACGGTTTGCCCCAGCCAAGTATGCCGTTCGTCCCATCTGATGCGAGATATTTCCCGATAAAGATGTTTCCGGCAGCCAGTTTGCCAAGTATTCCTACCCCAACGAACTGGGTGTGTAAAAGAGCCGATTTACTGCCCGAATGGTAATAACCTGCATCACCACATGGATTTGTGACATTGACCCCCATGGTCATTGAACCATGGTTGCCCGAATCCCAGAAGTTGGTGCTATAATCAAGACACGGTACGACGATACCTTTTGTTCCGTAGCTCGACCAGTCCTCGAAATCGCTGTTTGGGATGACCGGCTGAGCCGGGGTTGTAAAAGATTCGGGAGAGAGTTCACGGTTGTCGTAGACAACGCGATACTCATAGGCTGTCGAGGGCTGGAGATTGCTCACAACCGCATAGTACATGTCGCCCGAGGGGTTGTTGACCGTCAGCGGGAGATTCTCCCTCTTGTCGAAACTTTTCGCAGTATAGATCTGTTGCCAGTCGGCATTGGATCCTTTCACACGATATTCAAAGTTTAGGGTGACAACCGAGGGATCGAGTTTCTGAGCCTTCAGCACGCGCTCGTTGTCCCAAACTGAAAGAGCTTCGGCAGCATCGGGCTGCACGACTCTCACGCCTGCCGCACTTACCTCGAGGCGGAAGACCTGTTCGACCGTGCGCTTGTCAACACTCGGGTAGTTGTCGGGGAACAGGATGTGACGCATGTCGACGTCGGTCACACGGACTTTGATGTTCCAGATTTTCTCTTTCTCGAAGTCATCACCCGAGAAACAGATTCTGTAGCATGAGGTCAATGTCTCCACGTCATCGACGTCGTAGTCCATCGAGAAGATGCCATGCTGCTTCAGTTTCTCAAAGGCAGCTCCCTTGGAGTTCGCTTCACCGAATACATCGACAGTTGCGTTCAGACCCCATTGTGTGAAGGTTTCGTCCTCAAGCTCAACCGAGGTGATCTCACCCGACGAGAGGAACACGAGATTGAATTCCCCTACCTGCCCCGGAGTCAATGGACGGTAAACAGGGTTTTCACCGATGTTATAGTAGACGGGGTTACCTTCAAGGTCATATTCTCCACTGTGGTAGTAGTAGACCTCGGGGTTGCTGCGTACCAATACGAGCGACTCGGCCGTGTTATCGAAGTCATGGGTGTTGATTCTGATCCATGCTCCGCCTTCGGGCTCGCCATCCTGACTGACCGATCCGCTGAATCCGAGTGAATAAAGAGTTCCCGATTTGGCGTTTTCAATCTTACCCCTCACTTCTCCTTTGTCGCCGTTGGCACGGGTGAAGTGCATCACCCAGTCGAGGTCCTTGGCATAGGATGGCATCATGAAGTAGCCGGTGAGCCCTTCGGTTCCCTTTGTCTTTGAGAACTCAAGGCTATCGGCACGATTTCCGATCACAACACGGTAGTCGGTAAGTTTCTCCTTGACCTCATCGCTGACGTTAACACGGACGGCAACATTCGCAATTTTGCAAACAAGGGCAACGGAATTGGTTTTGTCGCGCGCAATCGTGACAGCCGACAGTCCCTTATAGAAACGAGATTGGAATGAGGCAGCCACACTGTCACCTGCCCATCCTTCAATTGTGTAGTTACCTGCATTAACGCTGAATTCCACAGTCGAGGACGTGATGTCTGATTCATTGCCCGACATGTCCTCGCCGTTTTTCCAATACTTAACGATGGCACCATCGGACCGCGTAACGACAATGTTGAGTGTTTTCAGAAGCGAGGCAGCCTCATCGGCCGACAGAGTTCGGGACATTCTCTCGTCAAGCGACTGCTCAATTTCGGTAGCGATGCGTAGCGTTCCGAAAGAGTCCTCCTCACCGGTTATTTTTGTCGATTCGTCGCTACAGCCATTAGAAACTAACATGGCTGCCAACAAAAATATCAATTGATAAATCTTCTTCATTGTCTATTAATCTTTAATCAGACCACACCCGCAACGTCACACTCTTTGAATTCCCTTTCAAGTCGACGACCTCGATTATGAAGTCACTCTCACCACTTCCGAGTGCCGGAATCAAAGGCAGGAACTGAGTAACGTCGAAGTCGGCTGCGGTCTTACCTTTCACACCATCCTCGGTGATAAACCCGAGACTGATGAATACCTCTCTAAGGTGCTCGGTCGCCGGGTTGGCAAGGTCGAATTTGGTTGGTAATCCAACCTCCTCGAGCACTTCGGCTGTCAATACCTCCTTGGAGTCGATGGTTACATTCAGATTTGCAATGCCGTTGTCGGCATATATCTTCAAGATGGCATCCTTCAAACCGGCTCCTTCACCATATTCTCCTGCGTTATTCAAAGCCTCGAGATTCAGCGTGGAGCTTTCGAAACGAATCACATTGTCGTTCGTGCCCGGTTTATCTTTCTCGTTGTCGCCGGTGTTTCCGCCAGGGTTGTCATTGCCGCCGTCGGGAGCCTGACCGTTGTCGCCGGGTCGTTCAACGATTCCCGGGTCGATGGTCGGATCTTCCTGACCATCGATTACAACATTCACGATGGGTTCTTCGGTTACAGAGACATCAATGACAAATTCTCCGGGATAGGGGGATCCACTGCCCGGGTTGGGTTGCACGCCGTTATCCTTGAGAGAATAGGTCAGGATTCTTCTTTGCCCTTTGTCGAGCTGTGACAGATACTGCTCATATTCGACCTTGTTGTTGTCGATGTAGCTTTCAAAACGGGCAACCATACTGTTGGCTGCATATTCGAAATAGCCTTCCACTCCTTCATGACCGGTGTAGAAGAGATGTTCGGCCTGGAATTGCAACGGGTTTTTCTCGTCGACGAAAACCGTCACGGTAGTGCGGTTGAGGTCGATTTTCTCCAACAAGTTGTCCTCGATGACGACTTGTACGGCAATGTTGGTGACATAGCATTGAATTGTCTCGACGATTGTCAGCTCGTCGGGTCGAATAGCAAATGTTTCGGAAGTTCCTTCGTAATAAGGTGACTCGAAAGCGGCCTTACTGAAACTGGCACTACGTGCTATCACCTGATAGTTACCGATTGGAAGGTTTATGGAACCCTTGTTAACCACATCGCTATAGGACATGGAACTGTAGACAACGCCGGAGTTGGCCGGTTTAACATCAATTATAAAGTCGTTTAGTTCAATCTGAGGAGAACGGGCAGTGATGGACGTAGTTATTCCCACAATCTCGAGGTTCAGTCGAGCCAATGAGACAGATCCATACTGAGTTTCCTGATTCTCGCCCTTTTCCCAACTTTCATCCTTACAGCCCGCGAGAGTTGTCATGATGAGAATTGTAACGAGTGATAGATATCTGAAAGGTTTCATAATCCTGTTTTTTCTTTTTTCAAGGCTCTAAAGTTATAATGAAACTTATGTCCTCATCCTGGTTAGAGAGTCCGGCCTTATCGGTCAGATCGAGACTGATTTTGCTGGTTTGTGTATCGGGTCCCTCATAGTTTCCTACGAGGTTTTCTATCCAGTCGGTAAGATTTATTTTTGCATAACGTGATCCTTCGGCAATGCCATAGGAAAGGATGCCCATGTCAACAAGACTTTCGGTAACCGCTAAAATACACAGGTTGTAGTTGCGACGAGTTCCATTGGATGACTCGATGTTCATTACGGCTGTCTTGATGCCATTGGATACGACTATGTTGAACCAGTAGTCATTATTACCCGTTCCTTTCCAAGTAGTCTTATGGACAAACATCTCCTGGCCCGGGGTGAAGCCTGAGGTTGTGATGATGGGACTTACTTCGCTGAAGAAAAATTCGGTCAAATCTATCGACATGTCTTCCCGGTCGAAGGAATCGTCGAAACTTACTTCGAGTTCTACTGCCGACTGCGACATGTTGAAGTCAAGCATCAGTTGATGATGGGTAGCTGACTTGGTCTCGAACTCGGCTATTTTATAGGTCGAGATGCTTCCTGTTGGTGAAGTCAGATTGGCCGTCACGGTCGTCGAACCCGGCGTTACATAGGGATGGCGGTTCTCCTCTTTATCGATGATGAATTCGTTGCCCAACGAAGTGGTTACGATTACCTCATAGTTTGAGAAGTAATTCAGGAAGTCTTCGGTGAAAAGAATGCCAACGACAGAATGTTGCAGTTTGGTAGTCAGGTTCACGGTAGTGACCTCATCTTTCTTAATCTCGAAGGTAGTTTCGCCATAGAGGTAGGGAGTATCGAATCCTTCCTTGGACTTGTCGCCATAAGATGCGCTGAGGACGTAGTTGTCGGGGGATAGACTCAGGTCGGTTGGAAAATCATCGAATGATGCCCATTTCTGTGAATAGGTTCCGTTGACCGATTTAATGGAGACTGACAGGTCGGAGACTGTCAGCGAATTAAGTTTCTCAAGGGGGTTGATGTCGTCCGACAGGTCTCGTGAATTTGGAGCTGTGCTTTCTATGACCGACTTGTCGGTTACAAGTTTCAACGAGAGAGAGCCACGCGAATTGTCGTTGTCGTCCTTCAGGTTCACGTTGTCATTAGAGCAAGCATTGATGCAGAATCCTATCAATGTTGCTCCCAGGAGTTTCCAAATCGAGTGATAATAAAAGGTTAATTTATTCATCCTCAAAAATTTGCACGCAAAATGAATGGTATTGACATTCCCATACCACGTTGCAAATTTATATTAAATTATGCAAATGTCAAAAAAACAGTTTATCGCAACAGCGATAAACTGTTTTTTGTGTTGCTAGTTGCTAGTTGTTGTTAGTTGCTAGAATTATAGCATGGAAGCAATCTGGTTCTCGACTGCTTTGCGTATAAATGCGTTTATTGAGATACCGGTTTGCTTCGCAAGGATTGCTACTTTAGAATGAACATCTGGAGAAAGTCTCACATTAAGTGAGCCGGAATAAGTTTTGTGTGGTTCAATTCCTTCTTCTTTACAAAAGGTTAGATAATCATCTATCGCACCTTCAAAATCTTCTCTCAACTCTTTGATTGTTTGTCCTTCATAGCTTATAAGTGTCTCCTTAGGCAAATCAAGAACTTTACCATACAAGCAATTATCAGGCTCACTCACTTCTATTGTTCCGATATATCCTTTATAGCTTAGTGTGTTCATATCAAGTTATTTTCTAATAAATAATTTAGTGTTTGTTTCAGCACATATTCTTTCATGAATTTTTCGGGATGTGGTTTATGAGCTATATACTTATATTTTTCTTTTTTAAAAATAACGCGGGACCCACTTGTTTTACCTTTATTGTTCAATTCGAATCCTAATATGCTAAAAAGTCGACAATACTCATTCCAAGTGAAATCACTTGGAGAACTTTTAAACCTCTCAATAAGTTTTTCCTTTGTACCCATATTTTCGGACAAAGGTAACTATATTTTAGTCGCAATCAAAATTTAATTGTCGAAACGTTTGTCAGAGAGCTGTTAGAGGAGTCATCAGCCATCAGCTATAAGCCGTTAGCCTCTGAGAACTCTGAGACCTCAGAGAACTCGGATGGGCGGACAAAACGGAGTTTTGTCCCTACAGCTGAGGCTGACATGGTACGCCATGTCTCTACAGTTCAATGAATTAATTGTTGATGTGACATGGCGAGGTCCTTCTATATACACAACGACATACAAAACAAAAGAAACAACATAAAAATGTAACATAAATTACAAGTTGTACGCGGTAAGATGACTCTTTTTTATTTTTCAAGGACCTTTTGTTTAATATCGGTACCCCGATGGCATATATATAAATCAATCCACATAACAGTTTTTTTTTAATGTCAAAAACTGTAATTTTGTTAGATGTTTATTTTACATTTCAATTACAATTTGTATTTTTGTGGTCAAATTAATGTTACGACAATAAAACGACCTACCCATGTAATAGGTTAAAAAGGCTTGTTCCTGACAATTATACAGATATAAAAACATAATCAATCACAATGAAAAAACATTCTCTTTGGCTTGTAGCTATCGCTTTAGGTCTAAGTTCCTGCGTAGAAGATGCCATTACTTCCGAAACCCCGGAGCAAAACCAATCGGAGCAAAACCAGTCTCAAACATCAGCACCTGTAGTAACCTTATCCCATTCAAGATTGACATCGTATAACAGCTCTCAAAGTCGCGTGTCGGTTACCCCACAGTCACGTGAAGCTCAGACGAGTTCGCTATCGCTATATGCTGAAATATCAAATCTTTCCAAAGATGGAAGCATAAGTGGTTTTGTTAAAGAAGAAGGGGGACGTTATTTGTCGGCCACTTGCGTTTATTATGAACAAGCTACCGGTAAATATTATGTGACATATCACATGCAAGGCAATAACTACAACACTCAGCAGACTAACGAAACCGGAGGCTATATCGAAACTTTCACTTTAGATCAGGACGGAAAACCCACACTGCGAAATATATATTCTGCTGCAAATCCTGAGGAACTAAGTTTTGACTTCAATCACCTGTACTTTGATAATATTCCATCATTAGGGTATTATGATTATTTTGGAACATATTATGATTTTGAAGGGACCTATGATGTAGATGGCTTTCAAGGAACCCGTCTTATAGCTGTTGGTCATAAATCGGAACCTTCAAAAAAAGAAGGTGGAGAACCTAACACGGCCGCTATCATAGCCAAGTTAAATCTTGACGGGGCTACACCTACAATAGATTATGCAACCGTTTATACCGGCGATAAATTGACCGACGATGATGTGGTAAAAGATGATGGAAGTCTCATGTCGCTTGGTGATGAAGATGCAAAGGATGTCAACTGTGTTGTTCGCAAATACAACAATTATTATCTCGCAACGCGCAAAGGGGTTGCAGTTTTGAAAGCTTCTGAGGCCGAAATGTTCTCTCCACAGGTAGATGAAAAAGGACATTATTATTTCATGCGCACTCCTGGTTCGGCAAAATTCTTAAGTCAACCGATGACCACTTCATATGTAAATGTATTGTATCTGCAAAACGACACACCGGACGAAGGACTTACTGCTGAAACATCAAGTCTTGCCAGTCTGACTCAGTTGGCCCTTGACTATAGCAATAATTATTGTCCGATAAATATCAGGGATTTGTCTGATTTTAGTTGGAGTTCATTGTCTTCTCCAAACACAAATTTAATTTCCAACATAGACAGGATTAAACCGGTAGACGGTAAGAATGTAGTAATTAACACCCGCAACATTACTGCTATAGCCTTAGGTAAAGGAGGTTTATATGTTAATTATCCTACATATCTTGATGGAGAAATCAAAACTTTCAGTGACAAAAAAGATGGATCAGGTTCGCGTCCTGTCAACGGCCTTTTTGTTGAGGAAGTAGAAACATTCAATGGAAGGACATCCAACAATGGGTTCATTTATGTTGCAAATGGCTCATGTTTAACTATAGTTAATTCCCAAACATTGGATACTATTGCTGAATACAGTGCATTTGAAGAGGGTGATGCTTCAGCTAATTATGTTTATGTTCAGCAGCTCGACACTAAGTCTAATGGACAAACCAATGACCGTCTAATAACGGTTGCTTTTGGTCAAGCCGGAGTTAAGGTATTCAAATTTATTCCACCTACAAACTTCTGATAGATTATCACCGACAAAAGGAGTTCTTTCATATATCAAACAAAATTTATTTTGAGAGAGGAGGAATCTTGTGGTTCCTTCTCTCTTTTTATATATTTCAACAAGACATAATTAGATTAAATCTTGCCACACATCATAAGCAAATACAGAAGATACTTTCTAATCTTAAATATAGAGCCACATTAATAATATCTGAATTATTAAAAGGTCAAGGTTGAAAACAGTATATTTTTTAATAAGCCGTTAGCTAGTTGCCAGTTGATAGTTGTTGCCATTAGCTAGTTGATAGTTGCCGTTAGCTATCAGAGAACTCTACGGAGAACTCGGATGGACGGACAAAACGGAGTTTTGTCCCTACTGCTGAGGCTGACATGGTACGCCATGTCCCTACATGTCAGCGTTTTACTAAGCGGGCGCGACATGTCGCGCCCCTATAGTATCGACATAACAACATCGCCTGCGACGAAAGTTACCAGTTACCAGCCAGTTTATAGAAAAACATGCCGAAGGCATAAACACCGTGGCGAAAGCCACTAACAACATGACGCTTGCGTCATAGACAATATCGCAGCAGCGATAGACAACATCGCAGCAGGCGATTAAGGTGCCGGGGTTAGGCGGATGGCTGCACCGCCACCCGAGGCGAGTTTCTGTTTGAGAACCTTCTTATTGTTGACCTTGACGGTTCTGATGTTGTAGGACTGTGGGTTGTCTTTCCAGCTTGCGTCCTTTCCATCCTCATAGATCGTAGCTATGAATTGCTGTCCTTCCGGGAGGAAGCTAAGGTCGATGGTTGCGACGCGAGGATTGTCGTCGGTAATTGCTCCGACATACCAATCGTCACTGTTCTTATCTTTTCGTGCAACTGTAATGTAGCGTGCCGGTTCTGCCTCAAGGTAACGGGAGTCGGCCCATTCAACCGGTACGTCCTCAATGAACCGGAACGCGTCAAGGAAGCGTTGATAGTTCTCGGGGAGGTCACAAGCCATTTGTATGGGTGATGGCATTGTGAGATAGAGAGCGAGCTGGCGAGCTATAGTAGTTCCGGCCTGTGAGTTGTTTCCTTGTCCGTAGGTACTCAATCGGGTCTCGAAGAGTCCGGGAGTATAGTCCATCGGTCCGCCTTTCAGCCGAGTGAATGGTAAGAGTGCCGTATGGGATGGTGGATTTCCACCCATAGATTCGAATTCTCCCCCGCGTGCCGATTCCTGTGCGAGCCAGTTGGGATAGGTGCGAATCAATCCGGTTGGACGTGGTGCTTCATGGCTGTCGATCAGTATCTGGTATTCGGCAGCGCGTTCTGCAACATTCTTGACGTGGTCGACCATCCATTGGGATGTGTGGTGTTCTGAACGAGGAATTATTGCACCGACATAGCCAGTTTTGACAGCGTTATATCCGTTGTCCTTCATAAATTGGAATGCCCGGTCGAGCTGAAGTTCATAATCCGCAGCATTTGCAGCCGTTTCATGGTGCATTATCAGCTGAATGCCTTTTGCAGTAGCATAATCGCGCAACTCGTCGACATCGAAATCGGGATAGGCCTTGTCGAAAAGAAACTGTCGGTTCTTATCGTAGCTTCTCCAGTCCTCCCATCCTTCATTCCATCCTTCAACCAATACGGCGTCGATGTTGTGGTCGGCTGCAAAGTCGATGTATTTCTTGACGTTAGCGGTGTTGGCAGGATGATGTCCGTTAGGTTCCAGTTTCGTATAGTCGGTAATACCTGGTTTCGCACGGTAATCATCGGAGTAGGCCCATGTTTTGCCACCGGTGAACATTTCCCACCACACACCCATGAACTTCATCGGCTTGATCCAGGAAGTGTCTTCTATTACACTGGGTTCATTGAGATTCAGAATCAATTGTGAAGCCAGGATGTCGCGGGCATCATCGCTGATCAGAAGAGTTCTCCAGGGGGTACTGAAAGGGAGTTGGATATAAGCTTTCACGCCCAGTTTGTCGGGAGTAAGATGTGAGCGGAAGAGCAGGCTGTCGGGTACAACCTCGAGTGACATTGCAGGATAGCCAATCAAAGCAGCCTCATGAATGTTAACATAAAGACTGTCAGGAGTCTTCATTATCATCGGAGTTTGAATGACATATTTATCGGTGATGGCCTGACTTTCGCTGTGTTTTCCGCGACGGGAAACAACCTCGTCGGGAATTTCCGAAATCAAGGTTTCGGAGTAGAGGAATTCATCAGTGTCATAATCACCGGGAATCCAGAAGGTCGTGTTATCGCCCGGAAGGTTAAACTCGGTCAGTTCGTCCATCACAGTCATGTAGTTGACGTTGTCCTGAAGTGGTAGTTCATAACGGAACCCCAGCCCGTCGTCGAAGACCCTGAAACGGAGAATCATGTCGAGTTCCGGGTTGTTCTTTTTCAGAGTTACTGCAAGTTCCTTGTGGTTATCGCGGATAGTGGAATATTCGCCCCAAACGGGCTCCCATATTTCATCGAAGGAGGTGGTGTCGACGCCTACGATTTCGAAGCCTTTAAAGAAATCAACGTTTTTTCCTACCAATCCGAGCTTGCTTTCGGAGATGACAGGTTTACCTTTATAAGTTACGGAATATATCGGTGTGCCGTTCTCATCGAGATCGACAGTCAGCAGGATATTTCCATCGGGAGATGTCGTTTCAACTGCGCGTGACGCGAAAGAGAAAATAACGAACGATGTCAGCAGCAGAAATAGGTTTTTCATAGCATGGATTTGGTTATAAAGGTTTAATTTCCACTGCAAATATAGGGAATAGTTTTTAGTTTACAGTTTATAGATTTCAGGTTTTCAAGTCTTCGAGATTATCTCGACGACTCGACGCCCTGACAACTTGAAAACTTGACCGCTCGACAACATAGTTAGCGATATTCCATGGAGTAGGCGCCTAAGGTCATGGAAGTGGTTGGGGTGCCGTAGAAGTCGAGGGACCAGTTGGCCGGCATCAACTTGGGATCGGAATTGCCAACAGCGGGCGATTGTGGGAGCGGGCGATAGTCAAAAAGATAATCTTCCCGGACGGTCCCTAACATTGGGTCGGTTCCCCATACACAATCCAAGAAGTTATCATCATCGTTACCGTCGAGTTGAAAAAGGCATCGGCGGAAATAAACCGGTGAGAAAGTCTCGAGTTGGTTCCCGGGAAGGATCGGTGCAAGACCATAGATGATGCTGTTGGAGACATCGAGGCTGGAATTTTCAATGACGAGCATGGGATCGACCGGAAAAGATAACAGATAGAAATTTGCGACAGTCGACTGCCGGATGTCGGCATTGGAATTTTCCAAACAGAGGACATTCTCGGCAGCTTCGGCAAATTCACAACCGACAGCATCAAGAGAAGAATTCGTCAGATATACAAGATTTCCCGAGGAATTCCTAACCTGACAGTTATAAAGGTTAACAACAGCATTATCGGCACTAATTGCTGTCGACGGATTTCTCAGGGACGCATAGGAGAGCTCAAGTTGAGAACCGGGATGGAGAATTATACCGGCCCATTGTCCTGAAATAAGTTCATAGGGAATTTCCGGGGCGAGTCGGTCGAGTCGGTCACCCGTGAACTCCACAATTTGACCCGGTTCACCTTCTGTCCGAAGTGTTCCAAAGACTTCTAACGAAACACCTGGTGCGAAAAAAAGTCGGGTAGCGGGAGCCAATTCGAGTGTTGCACCTGCTTCTACTGTCACGTTTCCGGTTATATGAAAATTGCCATTCCATGTCTCATCGGCGGAAACAGAGGTTGCCGGGAATTCAACGACATCGACCACCGAAGCTTTTACGGGAAGGAGAGTAGTCGATGTTCCGTTAGTCAACTGAATGTTGCAACGGCGATTACCTCCGATTGATGGTAGTTTGACATCGATGAAGAGGAACAAAGAGTCTTCGCCACGAATTTCGATATTTTCATAGGAGTCGCCTGTTTGTCCGTCGACTCGGAGCCGGAAGATATTTTCAGGGTCGTCGGTTAGATTGATGCGGTCGACAGTGACACCGTTCCTACTTCGGTTATATAGGACAAATCGGGAGGTTGGTGAAAGTTGGCCCGAAAGAACCGGTCCGATCAGGATCGAATCAGTGGAGAACTCCAATCGGGCATTTGAGTCATGTTCAAAGCTGTCGCTGATGCATGACACGCAGAGGAGAATGGGTAGGAGAAATGAAAGAAATTTCATTTAGTTATTTCCTAGGATGTTGTTATGTTACTTGTTCCTAAAGTCCTCAAGACAGGCATGGCATGCCATATCTCTGCATTTCAGTGTGTTACGATGCGGACGCGACATGCCGCATCCCTACTGAAAGCCTTAATAACTTAACAACTTAAAAACGTAATAACGTGGAATTTTATTGCCCTGAAGATTCACCATCTTCCCGAAGCTCCACCACCGCCGGTCATTCCACCGCCGAAGCTTCCTCCCGAGATTCCTCCACCGAATCCTCCTCCACGGCCACCTCCTCCTGTTATAATGACCGGAGTCTTTCGAGGAATAATGTAGGGCTTATGGTTATCGTTACCACAGTATTCGCAATGGTGAACAGTTTCTCCTCGTCCTTCGGAGACTACGGTTGGGTAGCGCACAATTCGGTCGCCAACCTTGTGGGATGCATACGTTCCACAGAGGTCGCATTTCTGATAGGGGCTCCGTGAATTCCGGAAGGAATGGACCTTTCCAAAAGCACATTCGGGACATTCCCAAACATCGTGGGTTACCGAGCCAAGTCGACGTTCGGTGAGCTGAGCGTCACTAAGCCAACTATGGTCTTCGTTTGGAGAAAGTTTGACCATTTTGGTTGAACATCGTTCACAGTGAGGCGGTTTGTTCCTCAAATATTTCATTCTTCCCCAGTAGAGGAGATAAACGGGGAGAGGTATGCCGATAAACAATACTGTCAACACCAAGAACAAGAGATTCTTCTTGTCGAGTCCTTCCCATTCGGCGCGGCTATCATTCCGATTAAAGAAATAATTTGCGATGAAAATCACGAGAAAAATTGCGGCGCATGTACATGCTCCCCAAAGATACAATTGCCAAACAGCATCTTCATCGAAGTCGGCATCTTGGTCATTGTGATAGCGAGACATAAGCTCCTCGGCTCCTTCGGGGCTTGTGATAACCTGATGGAGTGCCTGCAAGCCGTTTATAACGCCTCGGTCGTAGTCACCTTCCCTGAAACGAGGGAAAACATCATTCCTAAGTATTGAGCCGGCCACTATATCGGGGACTATTCCTTCGATACCATATCCGGTTCTGATAACAGCCGCGCGGTCATTCACAGAAACGAGGAAAAGGAGTCCATTGTCCTTATCTTTTTTTCCTATTCCCCAGTACTCGAACAACTTGGTGGCATAGTCGTCGGGATTGGTTCCATCGGGCAGACTGTCGACAACCACGGCGACCACTTCGGAAGATGTGCGGTTCCATATATCGCGCATGATTGAGTCGGCGAGAAGTTGACCGCCGGGAGATACCACCCCATCGGGATTTGAGAGAAATCGGGTGCGGTCCTGTACATGCACGTTAGGGATATCCTCGACCTTATAGGCGAAGGAAACCAGCGAAAGAAAGGCTAGAGCTATGAACAGGAAAATTCCACGCATTCCAACCGGATGTTATTTCTTAATCTTTTCTTTGAATAGAGGAGTAAAAGCAAACCCAATGAGCAGATATATCAGAATGATCGATACTCGAGCAACAGTAACGGTGTTACGCACCGATGGCGGGTCAAAGCGCATTTCAACAGTGTGGGAACCTTCGGGTATGTTAATTGCCCTGAGGATATAGTCGACGCGTGCTATTTCCACCGGCTTGCCATCGACTGTTGCCTTCCACCCCCATGGAAACCACACTTCGGAGAATACCGCTAATGATGGTTTTGCAACCGTAGCATGATAAGTTAGACGGTCGGGTGCATAGGATGTTTCAAAGATTGTATCGCCAGGCATTACAGGACCTGCCGGAGCCTTCAAAATACCTTTGAATTTGTCGGACGCCACGGCGGTAACAGCCGGATTAATGAAAGACAGTGCCATCATTTCGTCGTTATTGTTCCTGACCCATTGAATGCTATCGACGAACCATGCATTGCCAAGAACTGCGTTGTTTACAACCAGTTCCCCTCGAGGCGTTATGACATATTTTGCATTGAGCATATTCAGCACGTTAAAATCGGCTTTTTCGGCAAGTCCAATAGAAAAATTCGACAAATGCCGATCAATCAAGTCATTGTAACGAGTCAACTTGGCGGCATGATATCCTCCGAGAGCTTTATGGCGGTAGGAGGGATCGGAGGAATTGAATCGAGGAATGTCCATTACGCGATAATTCATGGCCGTGTCGCTGAGAATTGTGCGGTCATTTTCCGACAACGGGAACAAATTATCGTTTCCGGTGAAATTTCCTTGTACGAAACTGTCATGGTTGAGATAGCGTTTATCGGCAGTATAAAGGTCGCCGAGAATCAGGACACCTACAGCGGTGATAGCTACCCATCGCGGGATAAAACCTTTTGCGAAGGTCCACATTGCGATGAGGCTTATGAGTATTAGCCATAGACTTCGCCAGGAGTCGCTTTCAATCATTGAGTGCCGCAGGTCGGTTACGGCAATATTGATAGCAGGGTTGTCGATGCTGAATTTTGAAAGCATTTCGGCCGGATGCCCTTGAGCCGACAGTTGCTGGCCAATCATCTGAGAGAAGCGATAGTCAAGGTCGGTTATTACGCTGCCATATATCGATGGGAATAAGATTCCGAGTACACAGAAGAACAATGGGAGTCCGAAGGCGAACAGAAGTTGTTTCTTATAGGTTTCGAACGGTTTTTCTGTTTCAAAGAAACGAGCAAGAGCAAGGACAGCCAACAACGGCATGGTGAACTCGGCTATTACGAGAATGCTTTCAGGTGTTCTGAAATTTTTATACATCGGGACATAATCGATGAAGAAATCGGTTAGCCACATTGCGTTGCGCCCAAGTGCGAGAAGAATCGAGACTACGGTAAGAGCGAGGAGAGTCCATTTAAGAGGACCCTTAACGATGCAACAGCCGAGAAGGAAGAGCGCGCAGATGATAGCTCCCACATAGACCGGTCCGTTAGTTCCTTCGGGTTCACCAAAATATTGGGAAACATATTGCAGGTATTGAGAAGTGGCCGGATCGAGTCGATTTTCCTCGGCCATTTTCTTGGCTTCATCAAGGTCGGCTAGAGAGAGCGATTGCAAATGTCCGTGAACAGGTTTGACTGACGCTCCTCCCTTTATGTTGGGAATCAGGAGCGAGAAAGTTTCGGCCTGTCCGTAACTATATTGAGTGAGATAGTCCTTGTTGAGTCCTGAACTCGGTTTGTCGTTGTTGTCAACCGAGACAAGCAAGGAATGTTGTCCGCGTATGGTTTCCTTTGAATACTTATAGGTGTGATAAAGCGACGGGAGGTTGGCACCGACAGCGAGGACAGCAGCGACTAAGAGTGAGGCGGTAGCCTTTACCCATTGTGGCAGTTTTTTCTCGATTATGGCCACGACAAGATAAGCGATGACCAATCCTATGATGAGGAAAAGGAAATAATAGCTCATCTGGACGTGGTTGGCCGCGATCTGGAGCATTGCGAAGAGTGAGGCCACCGCAGCTCCCATTACATATCGACCTTTATATGCGGCAATAATGCCTCCTATTACGGGGGGCACATAGGTTAGAGTGAAGAATTTCCAGAGGTGCCCGGCTCCGATGATTATTATAAAATAGCTTGAGAGGCCCCATGCGACAGCACCGATTAGAGCATAATACCATCTCATTTTGATGACGGCAGCCATAATGAGGAATCCGAACATCATGGAGAACAGATAGCCCGATGGGCCCGGGAGTCCGGCTCTCATAGCGGTATCAATCCAGCGGAACCATGAATTGGTGGAGTAGGTAGGGGATATCTGGAAAGTTGGCATTCCGCCGAAAAGCGAATTGGTCCACCAGCTTTTTTCTCCGGTAGTTTCAAGATATTCTTTAGTTTCCTGTCCTATTGCTATTCCTTGCTTTGAGTCATACTGTTGCAGTTGATTGCCCTGTATAGCATCGGGGTGGAAAAAAGCAATTGAAACCAGGATACAAACGACTACAGCAACAATATATCCTAGAACTGATTTGTTGAATTTCATTTGACTTGGATGGATTTAAAAACCGAGTTCGGCTGGTGTGAGGTTTTCGAACGACTCGATCATAACGTCGCAAAGTGGTTCAACCTGTTCCTTAGAGTTAGTAGTTGGGAGTCCCACAACCATGGCCCCTGATCTTCTGCCGGCTTCGAGACCTTGCAGTGAGTCCTCGAATACAACGCATCGGTTTGGTTGCACTTTCAAGCGGGTTGCCGCTATGAGATATCCTTCGGGGTGAGGTTTGGAGCGGGTTACCATAGAACCGTCGATAATGGCGTCCATCATTTCAAGAAGTTCGGGCTGTTGTTTTCTCAGTGAGTTCATCTTCTTGTCGTCGCTCGAAGTCACAATAGCCATTGGAATGCCCAAATCCCTCAATGCGTTCAGAAATTCCCTGACACCCGGAAAAAGGACATAAGGCATGTTATCCTCGAAGTCATGTATCGCTTTTTCCACCTCCCGGTGCATGCTCGGGTGAAAATGTCGTGAAAGTATATCGGAAAGGGTCGTACCTTTGATGTCCATTGCAAAGGTTGCCGGTTTTCCGTAACGGCTACCCTCGTTAGCCCAGAAACTCGTGTAGATATTCTCGGTGTCCACTAGAACGCCGTCGAGGTCGAACAAAGCCGCCAGATATTTAGGTTTTGTATCGGTTGTCATTATAACTGCTTTAGAATGAACAAAATTAAATTTGTTCAGTCAATTAGAATAATATTAACTTTGCAAAGATAACATTTTCAGAAGCAATTAGCCTTATATCGTTATGTTAAAGAGACTGAGAGTAGTTTTGGCGTTACTATTCCTGATTGGAATAACTTTTCTGTTTGTAGACTTCAGGACACTAAACGGGAGCTGGGTAGACTTTTTCAAGGAGGCTCAGCTGATTCCGGCCTTGTTTGCCACTTCATTCGTGACAATAGCCGTGTTGTTGGTTCTGACGTTGTTGTTCGGCAGGATTTACTGTTCTGTGATTTGTCCGTTGGGTGTGTTACAGGATATAATTTCGCGAATCGAGATGATATTTATGAAGAAATCAAAGAGACATTCGCGTTTTAAATATTCCAAGGGATATCCTGTGTTGAAGTATGTTGTCGCGATATTGTTTTTTGCAGCGATGATTGTTGGAGCGTATGTTGTGGGTGTCAGAGTCTGGGCCTCTTTGATAGAGCCCTACAGTGCTTATGGCCGGATAGCCTCATCGTTTTTAGGTCCAGTGTATGACTGGGGAAACAATATATTTGCCGACATAGCCGTTAGTCAAAATAGCACCACCTTCTGGCATGTTTCGGCTCAGAAATTCGGTGGGATTGTTACCTGGATCGCGTTGGCAACTGTTATCATACTGATAATTACAGTTGGCTTTGCCGGTCGTTTATGGTGCAACACTATTTGTCCGGCAGGAACTTTATTGGGAATATTTTCAAGATTCTCATTGTTCGCTCCTGTGTTTGACAGTTCAAAATGTGCGAAGTGCCGCAGATGTGAGAAAGACTGCAAATCGCAATGCATTAATGTGGCCGAGCAGAAGATTGATTATTCAAGATGTGTAACATGTTTTGATTGTATAGGAGATTGCAAATTTGATGCGATGCACTATACATTCAGAGTAAAATCAAAAAAGGAATCAAAAGTGAAAAAGAATTCTTCGAACGAACCGGAGCAGGTAAACGCTACCCGAAGAGGATTTCTTGGAGGTTTACTTGCTCTCGGAGCGGGTGCGGTAGCAAAAGCCCAGTCAAAGCTTACCGACGGTGGCTTAGCCCCTTTGAAGGATAAAAAGAATCCGGAGAAAGAGACACCGGTAGTACCTCCGGGTGCGTTGGGTTATAAGAACTTCTACGGTCATTGCACAGGTTGCCAATTGTGTATAGCGGCATGTCCAAACGGCATATTGACAGCGTCGACATCACTTGACAGTTTCATGCAGCCGGTGATGAAATTTGACGTGAGTTATTGCCGTCCCGAATGTAACCGTTGTTCTCAGGTTTGCCCTACAGGTGCGATACGTCCGATAACGTTAGGGCAGAAGACCGATATTTCGATTGGTCAGGCCCGGGTATATGTAGACGAGTGTATAGCCTATCTTGGCGAGGCTGTTTGCGGGATATGCGAACGTCATTGTCCTGTCCAGACAATATCGATGATGAAGGTAGACCCCGAGGATGATTCTCCTCGTCCCCGTCGCAGACCGGTAGTTACCGAAAGCCGCTGCATAGGTTGCGGGGCATGTGAGAACATGTGCCCGGTCTATCCCGAGAGTGCGATACGTGTAGAAGGTCGTTCGATTCACAAAGACATATCATGAAAAAAAATATAAAGGAAAATATCGAGATGAAGTCGCGAAGGAACACCTTGAAGGTGTTGGGCGGCGGAATGTTGGCAATGGGTCTTTCATCGGTGTTACCGGGATGTGGAGACAAGAAGAAAGATCAGGGAGGAGCATCGAAGGGAACAGGTGAGATGACCTACAGGGTCAATCCGACAACCGGTGATCGTGTATCCTTGTTAGGGTATGGTTGCATGCGTTATCCGACTCTTCCTGATACAGACGGTGTTTTGGACCAAGAAGCGATTAATGAGTCGATAGATTATGCCTTGGAGCACGGAGTCAATTATTTTGATACGTCTCCGGCCTATTGTCGCGGTCAGAGCGAGACAGCAACCGGGATAGCTCTGTCACGTCATCCAAGAGATTCCTATTTTATTGCAACAAAGCTGTCGAATTTTGCGCCCGAGACGTGGACACGGGAGCGGTCGATCGCAATGTTTGAGAATTCTTTGAAAAATCTTCAGGTAGATTATATCGACTATCTGTTACTTCATAGTATCGGTCAGGGTGGCATGGAAACCTTCAACAAGAGATATGAGGACAATGGTATTCTCGATTACCTGATAGAGAAGAAAAAGGAAGGAAAGATCAGGAATCTTGGTTTCTCCTATCATGGCGACATAGCCGTTTTCGACTATCTGTTGCAACAACATGACGAGGGTAGAGTCAATTGGGACTTTGTTCAGATTCAGCTGAACTATGTCGACCAGAAACATGCCAAGGACCTAAATCCTCGAAACACTAACGGAGAATATCTTTACGGAGAACTTCAAAAGAGGGGTATTCCGGCTGTGATAATGGAGCCGTTGCTCGGCGGTCGTCTTGCATCGTTACCCACCAATCTTAGCAAGTTATTAAAAGAAAAACGTCCCGATGATTCAGTTGCCTCCTGGGCATTCCGCTATGCCGGCACTCCCGAGGGAGTATTGACGGTATTGTCGGGAATGACTTACATGGAGCACCTGAAGGAGAATGTCAACACCTACTCCCCCTTATTGACGGTTAATGAGGAGGAAGACCATCTGTTGCAACGAATAGCGACGATGATGCTGGAATATCCTACCGTAGACTGCAACGCATGTGACTACTGCATGCCATGTCCCTACGGACTGGATATCCCAGGTATTTTCACCTTCTACAACAAGATGGTCAACGAGGGCACGATCGTGACCGACAATCAGGACCCGGCCTACCGGCAAGCTAGAAAGGATTTTTTGGTTGGCCTTTTCAGAGAAGTAGAACCAAGACGTCAGGCCGGTCGTTGTACTAATTGCGGGGAGTGCCTAGACCATTGTCCACAGACAATCGATATCCCGGCTCAGATGGAAAAGATACATCATTATGCCGAGGGATTGAGACGCAATACCTTGTCGTGACAATCAACCTAACCGTTCAAACCTTAGCAAAAGAAATAATTCCAAAAAGCGAACAGATGGATACAGAGAGAGCTATTCTGGTAGCCTTGGTCACCCCTCGTCAAGACGATGTCAAGACAAACGAATACTTGGACGAGCTGGCATTTCTGGCCGATACGGCCGGCGCAGAGACAGTCAAAAGATTTACCCAGAAGGTCGATTATCCTAATCCCAGGACTTTTGTGGGAAAGGGTAAATTGGAGGAGATAAAGAAATATGTCGAGGAAAACGAGATAGGCATGGTAATCTTCGACGATGACCTGACAACGAAGCAGGTGTCGAACATCGAGCGCGAATTGCAGGTTAAGATTCTGGACCGGACCTCTCTGATTCTAGATATATTTGCCAAGCGAGCCCAGACGGCGAGTGCGCGCACTCAAGTTGAGCTGGCCCAGTATCAGTATCTATTGCCTCGCCTGACACGAATGTGGACTCACCTCGAGCGCCAACGTGGAGGTATTGGTATGAGGGGACCCGGTGAGACTCAGATAGAGACCGACCGTCGTATCATTCTGGACCGCATATCCCGTTTAAAAGAAGAACTTAAAGCCATAGACCGTCAAAAGACGATTCAGAGGAAAAATCGCGGAAAACTGACGAGGGTCGCCTTGGTGGGGTACACGAACGTCGGAAAGTCGACACTGATGAATTTGTTGAGCAAGAGCGAAGTGTTTGCCGAGAACAAACTGTTTGCCACCCTCGACACTACAGTCAGAAAAGTTATCATTGACAATCTGCCATTCCTGTTGACCGACACAGTTGGGTTTATCAGGAAATTGCCGACTCATCTTGTCGACTCCTTCAAGTCGACACTCGACGAGGTCAGAGAGGCCGATATACTGGTTCATGTTGTAGATATCAGTCATCCGGGTTTCGAAGAGCAGATCGATGTAGTGAATAAGACATTAAGAGACATCTGCGGCGAGCACAGCGACAAACCTGTGATTATGGTGTTCAACAAGATCGATGCATTTGTCTACAAACCGAAAGACAGTGATGACCTGACGCCAATTACGCGGGAAAACATCTCGCTGGAGGAGTTGAAGAACACATGGATGAATCGTCTTGCACCGGGGAGTTGCGTCTTTATATCGGCAAAAAAGGGAACGAACATCGACGAATTGAAAGGGATGCTCTACGAGAGAGCCAAGGAGATTCATCTTCAGAGATTCCCTTACAATGACTTCCTTTTTGACAAATATGACGAGTTGACGGTAGAAGGAACGGAGGAATTAGAGGATGGAATGGAGCAGACTGATATGCAATAAGCGATTCGGTCTTGAGAATTATCATGACCCCCGGAATCGCGGCTCTCGCAGCGAATTTCAACGGGACCATGACCGACTGGTGTTCTCATCACCGTTCCGGAGACTTCAGAATAAGACTCAGGTGTTTCCTTTACCGGGAAGTATATTTGTTCATAACAGGTTGACTCATAGCCTGGAGGTTTCATGTGTGGGTCGTTCTATGGCCAACGAGATTTCGGCTCGATTGAGAAGAAAGTACGGAAACGAATCATGGAGCGACATGCTGGACGGCTTGGGCGAAATAACGGGAGCGGCATGTTTGGCCCATGATCTTGGTAATCCACCCTTCGGTCATTCGGGTGAGAATGCAATTTCGACTTTCTTTTCCCGGGGAGGCGGGATGTATCTTCAGGACAATATTGATGAACCTCAGTGGAACGATCTGATTCATTTCGAGGGGAATGCAAATTCCTTCAGAGTTTTGACCCACCGGTTTCAAGGTCGAAGGACCGGAGGTTTTGCTATGACCTATTCGACCTTAGCCTCGATAGTGAAATATCCCTATGAATCGTCGGCCGCACGTGAGAACGGCAAATTCGGTTTTTTCACTTCGGAGAGGGAAAGTTTCATGAAGATAGCCGACGAGCTCGGTTTAAAACGGTTAGATGGAGAGTCGCTTGCCTATGCACGTCATCCGATAGTCTATATAGTCGAGGCCGCCGATGATATCTGTTACGAAGTGATGGACATCGAAGATGCCCACAAACTTAAAATCCTCACAACCGAAGAAGTAATCGAGAGATTTCAGGCCTTTTTTCCAGATGAAAGGATCAAAGAGATGGAAGGGGTTATGGAAACGATTCATGACCCGAACGAAAAGGTGTCGTATCTTCGGTCATGTGTCATTGGCAGGTTAGTTGAGAAATGTGCCGATGTTTTCGTGGAGAATGAAGCTGAGATACTTGACGGCACGTTTTCGGGAAGTTTGATTTCTCATTTGCCGGAGCGTGAGAAGGATGCCTATGGCAAATGTGTGGAATTATCCTATGAAAGAATCTATTCAGCTTCGAGTGTTGTTGACGTCGAACTTGCAGGTTACAGGATACTGACTTCATTGATGGAAATTCTGGTGGATGCTGTCAGGAATCCGGGTCATAGTTACTCGAAATTGTTGCTGTCGAAAATTCCGAGTCAATATGATATAAGAAATCCCGAACTATTCGGGAGAATCCAGGCGGTTCTCGATTATATTTCGGGGATGACCGATGTCTATGCTCTGGATCTTTTCAGGAAACTTCAGGGGCAGTCTCTGCCAGCGGTTTAGCATTATCGAGAGATGCTGAAGCAGTTTAGAACAACCTTTGGTTTCGGGGTACATTCTCCTTTTGCCTATGATTTCATAAAATCGGTTTTAAGGGAGAAATTGGCCTATTACGCCTATGATGAAATGGACTGTGAAGCCGGAGCCATACATGAAAAACGGTTAATTTATCGACTTGGTTTATACGTTGAGAACAACAGAGACAAAATTGCGGGCTTAGCGGTGATAGATAACCCGAAGTCTTTGAAAAATATATGGTCCACGGTTTCATCAAATCATATTGTCTATATAAATTTAAAGAAAATAGAAAACAAGAAGTTATTTTTGCAAAACCTTCTGGAGAATCAGAAACATGGCATGAGTTTTACAAATCCGGGAAAGAGGGTCGTGCTGGCCACTCTGGATTATTTGCCACGTCAGGATTACCGGTTGTTGTTTTGACAAAGTAAAAATGACTGCATGTTTATTGTTGATAGGGTCGTTGTTGATTGTCGGGTTAATTCTTAGGCTGACCCACAGAGATGACTGTGATTCGGAAGATAGTCGGTCTTCAACGGTCGTAACACCGGTTAATCATGGTGAATTTTGCTGTGGCACTCACGAAGTTTGCCAGAAGTTCAACGAAAATATACTGAATGGCCCCGACTACTACGATGATGAAGAACTGGACCGATTTGCCGGTAGGAATGGTGATGACTATGATTTCAAAGAGATAGATGAGTTCAGAGATGTTCTTTACACGTTGCTTCCGACCGACATAGCAGGTTGGAGTGTCTCCTTGCAAAAAAGAGGGATAATAATTCCGACGGATTTAAAGGATGAGCTCATAATGTTGTTGAGTGAAAATTCAAAAGAGATAAATGTCGCTCCTTGAATATGGCTTTTTTCGGAATGCTTTGATTGGCATACTTTTCATTAGTGTGGCAGCAGCTATAATAGGCACTTACGTCATTATCAGGCGGTTGGTGGCGATAACGGGTGGTGTTACACACGCATGTTTCGGAGGGTTGGGCTTGGGATATTTTCTCGGGTGGAATCCTTTGATAATGGCTGCTTTTTTTGCGATAGCCTCGGCCTTGGGTGTTGAGTGGATGTCGTCAAACCATAAGGTGAGGAGTGATTCGGCCGTGGCAGTTATCTGGGCACTTGGGATGGCGATAGGTATCCTGTTTGTTTTTCTGACTCCCGGTTATGTTCCCGAGTTGAATTCTTTTTTGTTTGGCAACATATTGACAATCACGCTGACCGATATCATAATATTCGGTGCCTTCACGTTGATATTGTTGGTTTTCTATTTCTTATGTTTCAACAGCATCGTAGTGGTGGCTTTTGACAGGGATTACTCGGCGGTTTCTGGGCAACCGGTGAAGTTTATCAATATGTGCATGGCCATCTTGGTGGCGATATGTGTGGTGTTGACGATAAAGATGGTTGGCATCATGTTGTTGATGTCGATGTTTTCTTTGCCGGCGTTGATAGCAGAGACTCGATGCAACAGTTTCCGGTCAATAACCTTATGGGCGGTAATAATTTCGGTTGTGACGTGTGTTTCCGGGCTGGTTATATCGGCCTATATCGATGTTCCCTGTTCGGCGATTATAGTGATTATACAGGTAGTGTTATTTGCAATAGGTCGTTTGTTTACAAAGCGTTGACATGGATAAATTTATAACGGTAGATGACAGGAAGTTTCAGGACCTCATCAACGAATGTGATTATAAACTTCTGGATGTCAGGAGGCCAGATGAATTTGCCGAGGGACATTTGCCGAATGCAGTGAATATAGACGTAGAGAATCCTCTTTTCGACGAAAAGGTGAAGAGCATGTTTCCGCCGGATTCAAAACTGGCGGTTTATTGCCGGAGCGGACGTCGGTCGGCTTTGGCTTCGGAGAAACTTGTAAAAGACGGTTATAAAGGGGTCGTTGACTTAGTAGGCGGTATTTTAGGTTGGACCGGTCCCGTAGTTAGATAGGGCATCTCTGAGGGCTTTCGTTACCATGTTTCTCAGTTCGACAGGTTCGATTACAGTCACGTTATCGCCCATTGCGAGGAGTTCAGAGACAAAATCGCGTGTCAGTTTTAATTCATAGGTGAATATGACATCGCCGTTGTGGTCCTCTTCGGCCTGTTGGGAATGATGTAAAGGCACCGCTCTAATATATTTGGCCTGGATTGGTTTGACACGGAGCACAACCTTGCGGGTTTGACCATTACTGAATATCACTCCGAAATAGTCGGAAGTGAAAGATTTCGGATCGAAATTTTCAGGATAATCAAACATTTGGGAAGAAATACGAAGATTATTCATTCGGTCAAGCGCATAGGTTTTAATTCGGTTTTCCCGAACGTTTCTTCCCGTCATGTACCATCGTTGCCTGAAAATGTTAAGAAAATAGGGTTCAACCATTAGGTTGGTGTGACCCAAAGATCTGTCGTAACCTTTATAATCGAAGTAAATTATATTATTTGACTTAAGTGCTTCGAGGATGGGATGAAGGAATTTACGCGCTGATGGAACCTCCTCGAGGAAGATTTTGTGGGAAAGTTCTTTTACATTATGAAGTACCCCGTGGGTTGCGACAGCATTCAGCAACCAGTTGTTCATGGTTTCTTCGAAACGGTCATTGAAGCCATTTTCTTTGATGAAGTATTTCTTTGATGAATTATCGAAGAGAACTTCTATGCCAAGTTTTTCATCGATAGCTTTCAGATAGTTGTAGAAAGTTCTTCGGGGAATCTCTTCTTCTCCGTTAGCGTGTCGGCTATTGGACCATAGACGGTCTATTTCTTTTTTGCTTAGGGATCCATGTTGAGTTATAACGTCAACAATCCAAAGCATAGTAGAAAGTTGGTCTCGATACATTGATGATGCAAGCTGGGGTTTGATTAGGCACAAACTTACGAACTATTCTGTCATTCTGCAACTTATTCGTATATTTGCGATGATAGAGGTCCCTGATACTATGGAAAAACTAATGCAATACATCTGGCATCACCGTTTGTGGAACTCGCCTCATATGATGACGGTGGATGGTCGCAGATTGTTGGTCATAGATCCGGGCAAGTTGAACACCGATGCCGGTCCTGATTTTTTTAATGCGAAGATAAAGATAGACGGGGAGCTTTGGATCGGTAATGTTGAAATTCATGTAAGAGCGAGCGACTGGTTTCGTCATCATCATGATGATGATCCGGCTTATGATTCGGTGATATTACATGTTGTTGAGAAGGATGATGCCGAGGTGAAGCGTTTGTCGACGAAGGAAACGATACCACAAGTAAGAATGGTTTGCTCAAAGGAATTTGTACATCATTATTCCGACATGGTTGGTAGGGCTGATCTTGAATTGCCGTGCACGATGGAATTGTCGGGTTTATCTCCGATATATATCACGGATTGGATTACTGCTCTATTGTATGAGCGACTGGGGATGAAATCAGAAAGAGTTGAGGGAATCCTGAATCTGACTGCGAACAATTGGGAATCGGCCTGTTACGTCACTCTTGCACGTGCTTTGGGAACCGGAGTCAACGGTGATTCTTTCGAACGATTAGCTATGTCGCTGCCATTGAGATTTATCAGAAAACATTCCGATTCACTATTGTCGATAGAAAGTTTGCTTTTTGGACAGGCCGGTTTATTGAAAGAAGAGAATTTTGAGAATCCTTATTATACCACTCTTAAAAGAGAATATGAATTTCTAAGTAACAAATTCGGATTACAGACGCCTGAGAGTTTGAATTGGAAAATGGCTAGAATGAGACCGGCGAGCTTCCCTCACCGTCGAATAGCGATTTTAGCAAGTTATCTTCATGGTGGCTTCATGATGATGTCGAGGATTCTGGAGATAGAGAATGTCGAGGAAGCAATGTCAATTTTCAATGTTGAACTGAGCGGTTTTTGGTCGAATCATTATAACTTTAAAAGTGGTGATTCAAACCCTAGCAAAAGATTGAGTGATTGGACAATTAACTCGTTAGTGATAAATGTCGTGGTTCCGGTTTTGTATTCCTATGGCCTTTATCACCCTTCCAGTTCAGAAGGGGAAGCGTATATTGAAAAAGCAATAGATCTTTTGGAATCGATTAGGGGAGAAAAGAATCATATCACGACGTTGTTTTCAAAGGCTGGAATTTCGAGCAAAAATGCTTTCACGTCTCAGGCGTTGATTCAATTACGAAGGAACTACTGCGAAATGAGGAAATGTTTGTTCTGTCGTTTCGGCCATCGGTTCCTGGCAGCGAAAGCTATCAGAAACCACCGATTCAGCCTATAAGAGAAACTGAAGCCGCATCTTTACAACTTCTTTCATGATATAAGAAGCAGCGAAAAATTAAATTATGTCTCGCTCGAGAGGAGTAAAGAGGTTTGAAAAGCTGATGGAGAGAACGAAAAGAAAGGTTTAGAAACTGCCAGTGCAATCATCGTTAGTACCTAAAGCCATTGCATATATGAACCCTCCAATAATAGCTACTCCAATAATAGCTACTCCGATAATAGCTACTCCGAGAACAATAGCTATAATCCATAGAATTACGTGCCATACAGTAGCGAAAAAAGCTGCAAGGGTAGATGTTAATAAAAGATCCATGATAATTCCTCCTTCATTTGCAAATATAACAATCGAACAAGAATAAATATCCAAAGTTTTAACATAAAAATTCTTAAACATGGCAGATGCAGAGAAAACCATCCGATTTAAACTATACTTCGCAACCGATCTTTAGAAGGAGGCGACATACCATAATCCTGAGATTTGATGTTATAATAGAAATAAAAAACACTGATAATCGGGTTTAGTTGATTATCAGTGTTTTTTTAAGTCGGGGTGACAAGATTCGAACTTGCGACCACACGCCCCCCAGACG
>JAFLTL010000024.1 GCA_022510505.1 Muribaculaceae bacterium
CTCATAATCAGGGGGTCCTAGGTTCAAGCCCTAGTGGGACCACAAAAATACAGCAGTTACTGTTCGCGGTAGCTGCTTTTTCGTTGTTTGGAGCATCTGACTCACCTTAACTATATATTGGCAGGGAGTCCTAGGTTCAAGCCCTAGTGGGACCACAATGTCACAGCAGCTACTTTCGCGGTAGCTGCTTTTTCGTTGTTTGGAGCATTGGCGATGCCGAATTTTGTTCTTGCTGTGTTTTTTTGTGGCTTGGAAGAAGTCGATTAGTTACATGTTAGCCCCACTACATACCTCAGTAAATAGTGAACTTTAAATTGAAAGTGTCAGGGGAGGATTACTTCAGGGTAATCTTGCGAGTGTAGCGGTTTCCTTCGGGTGAAGTAATCTTGACGATATAAATTCCCGGAAGTAGGTTTTCCAAACTGTGCGTCATCTCATTGGAAGCAGACGAGTAACTACCTACCTGCTGACCCATTACCGAGTAGATGTCGAGATTCAACGCTGTCGCACCAGCCACCAAAACCTCCAAATTGCGGTTCTGTAGACGGAACATCAAAGAGTTGTCCTTATCCTTTTCATTGATGGACACAGCACCGATTGCTGTCGTCCCAAGAATCGTCTTGATGCCTTCGAAGGCATTGATCTTACCGGCTCCCCATGTTACAGGATTACCTTTAGCTGTGAATTCATCGTTAATCGCTGTCTTCCGGATCAGATCGAGTACTTCGGCACAACTGAGGGGTCTTCCGTTCTTTTCTACCGATGCCTGTTGCCACAATGTGATGACTCCTGTTACAAATGGTGCCGACATTGAGGTGCCCTGCTCGATTTGCCAATAATAATTGCGGTTATTGACCGTGGATTTTCCCGATGACATGTTGTTCAGGTCATCTTGGGCAACCTGATCAGTATAATAAGAATTCAATGATGAAACAACCAATGAACCTGGAGCTGTAATGTGAGGTAGAGAACGTCCATCAACCAGCTCACCCCATGAAGAGAACCAAGCCAGATCGCCTTTTTCGTTTCCTTTCTGCATCTTCAGAACCTGACCGTTCAGGTTGGCGAAGTAGATCTCACTAGCCCATGCACCAACAACGATGACATTTTCACCTGTTGCAAGGTTATTGATGGACATATTACCGTCGGCTCCTGTCCATCCTTCGATGTCCCAAGCCGAGAGTATTTCTTGTCCTCCCAAGGAGTTGATATCGATGCGCTGTCCGGCTTTTCCTATTACTTCTATTCCCAAACGATAGCCGCCGGTAGTTTTCTTTGCTGTGACATTCTCACCATAGAGAAAGGCGGTGAGACGATTATTTGTCTCGTCGATCTCATAAATCGGATAGACCATGCCTGTAGTGAATTCTTTGCTAAAATCTCTTGCAAGAGAAATGCCATAAGGCGTCAGCTGGTCTTCATCGGCCAGATTCTCATCTTCCACGAATTTCTCAAACGGATAACTCTGGACAATCTCACCCTGCGCGGTTGTCACAAGCAGATTAATTTCCATCACCTGGTCGTCTCGTCCCCATAATTCTATTTGAGGATAGTTATGGTTGAAGCGTGATGAGGTTGAGCCGATGGCCTCAACAGTGTTAATGGGCTTTATGAACGTGCGAAGTGTTTCGGTCTTATTGAAATTCTTCATCATGGCGATGGAGTCACCTCCCTCGTTGCCTGCAGCGACTACAATAATGCTGTTTTTCCCGATTTCAGAAATCATGTAAGAATAGATGTCGCTGTTGTCATGAGGACCGCCGTTGGATCCTAACGAAAGGTTCACGACAGCAGGCAATCCTAATTCATTGGCATAGTCGACAATGCGCCCAACGCCGTCGATAATGAAGGAATTATACAGAGTGGCCGAACCGGCAGCAGCCAACTTCGCTCCGGTAGCAATTCCTTTTACGGGATTCTCGGTGCCTTCATAACGATCAATCGTCATCTTGAGTCCCTCTGCGGTTTCCTCATAATCGGGAAGAAAAAGATGATCGATGCTTTCGGCACTTCCGGCCATGATGCCGAGAGTGTGGGTTCCATGAGTGTCACCATTGTTATCGGTGGTGAAATCTTTGATTTCATCACCTTCCCAGATGTCTAACATTCCTTGCCCGCTAACGTTGTTGACGTAATAGTTGAGGAATATCATGTCGCGCCCTGCAAAATTGGGATGGTTGGGGTCAATTCCGGTGTCGAATATCCCGGCAACGACACCTGAACCGTCGAAGGAATGTCCGTCGAGACCTTCGCCGGAGATGATTGCGTCGATGTTACCACTTTTCCGGGCCTCGCGCATCATAGGCCGAGACTTGCGGTCAAGTTCAACCCGTTGTACGCCCGAGAGTTTGCTTATTTGTTCCACATTCTTCAATGGAACCGATATAATCAGGACATCGCCAATGCGGTTGACGATATTGGCTCCAAGTTCTTCGACTACCGACTCGTCGGTTCCTGCCTGGAGCTTTACCAAAGCATTGACATGATAGGTTTCAACCGAACGAGATGGTTTTTCTTTCAGTTCGGTTCCGATACGACTTAGTTCAACACGACTGCGCAAAGGCAAATCGGCCTTTGCGACCGGAGAGAGGAGGCCGCCAACCGTCAGAGAGAGGACGAAGGCTGACAGGGATTTTGTTATTGTGTTCATAATTAACACAAAAATACAAAAAAAAGCCTTCATGAAGAAGGCTTTTCCAATTTTTTTTAATTTTTAACCTCGTTACTGGAGTTTTCCGGCCTCGGCCTGCTCGATCATTTCCTTCGAAGCAGTGATGTAGATTTCAACACGGCGGTTCTGAGCACGACCTTCGGGAGTGTCATTCGAAGCAACGTAATCGGCCATGGGAACACCTTGCGCCGACATGCGTGTTACAGGCACTCCGCAATTTACCAGATAGGTGAGGACGGCATCGGCTCGTCCCGTAGCAACGCGCTGATTAACCTCATAAGATCCGGTGTTGTCGGTAAAACCGTAGATCTGGACATCGGTGCCAGGGTTGTTTAACAATGAAGTGGCGAATTTCGACAGTTCGGCTTTCGCACCCTCACTCAATGAAGTTCCGTTGGTGGGGAACAATATTCCACTCGCAAAAGTGACTTTGATGGCTTGCAAGCCGTTGTCGTCGGTGACTTTCTCTATCTCGGCATCCTTGGCCAACTGGGCCTCAAGTTCTTTTTGCTGCTTGTCCATCTTATTGCCAATCAACACCCCGGCTCCTGCTCCTACAGCACTGCCTACGGCAGCTCCGATTGCAGCGCCCTTGCCGCCGCCGATCAAAGCTCCAATGCCGGCTCCCAGACCTGCGCCGCCCGCACCACCAATGGCAGCGCCCTTGCCGGTGTTGGTCCATGACTTACAACCGCCCGATACCATAAGTGCCAATGCCAGGGAGGCAGCACAAATTGTTTTTCCTAATTTCATAAATCAGTTATTTTTGAATTATAAAGTTTCTACAAAATTAACAATTTGAACCGAACTCGACGTAAAGCACCAAAAAAGTTTTGGCAGATTCGATAAAAAACTCTTTTCGGATTGTTATTTTTGTAAAAGAAATAGAAAGTCATGCCACAGTCAAATTTTATAGACTACGTCAAAATAGTGTGTCGCTCCGGTAAGGGAGGAGCCGGTTCACGTCATTTCCATCGTGCAAAATATGTTCCCAAAGGTGGACCTGACGGGGGCGACGGAGGTCGTGGCGGTCACGTTATACTACGTGGAAACAGTCACATGTGGACCCTCCTGCCTTTGAAATATAGACGCCATGTGTTCGCAACTAACGGTGAGAGAGGCTCCGAAGGCCGCAGTTTTGGAAAAGATGGCCACGATGAGGTCATTGAAGTTCCTTGTGGAACCGTAGTCTACGATGCCGAGACCGGTGAATTCCTGACAGAGATAACTCATGAGGGACAGGAAGTCAAATTACTTAAAGGCGGTAAGGGCGGCCTCGGAAACTGGCACTTCAAGTCGGCAACGAACCGCACACCTCGCTATGCCCAGCCCGGTGAACCAGGCATCGAGAAAACTGTCATCCTGGAGCTGAAGATGCTTGCCGATGTAGGTCTTGTTGGATTTCCCAATGCCGGAAAATCGACACTGCTGTCGTCGGTGTCGGCTGCACGACCAAAAATTGCCGACTATCCCTTCACTACGATGGAACCCCAGCTCGGAATCGTCCCCTACAGGGATAATCGCTCGTTTGTGATGGCCGACATTCCGGGCATCATAGAGGGAGCCAGCGAGGGAAAAGGACTCGGACTAAGATTCCTTCGACACATAGAACGTAATGCCGTGTTGTTGTTTCTCGTTCCTGCTGACGCCAAGGATATTATGAAGGAATATTCCATTCTGCTGGGAGAACTCGAGAAGTTCAATCCACAGCTGATGGATAAACAACGAATACTGGCAATCTCGAAAAGCGACATGCTTGACGACGAGTTGTTGGCCGAGATGGAGTCGACGATACCTAACGACGTAGAGCACGTTTTCATCTCTTCGGTTACCGGAATGGGTTTGGCAGCTTTGAAGGACATGCTTTGGAGAGCCATAAACGACGACCGTAATAAGATTGACATCGCTGCAACTCCAATCACTCACCGGCCGCTCGACATTGCCCATCGTGTTAAGGAAGAGGATGAGTTTATCTTCGAGAACGAGGATGTTCCGGATGATGTAGACGATAATTCCGACGATGAGGTTCTCGACGATGTCGACGACTATCTGTGGGATGAAGATCTCGATATTGACGATATTAAATAGAAATGCCCGTAAAGGTACCCGACAATTTGCCGGCAATAGAGCAACTCAGGGAGGAAAACATTTTCATCCTGAATGAGTCGCGAGCCGACACGCAGGACATACGCCCTCTGAAGGTGGGCATACTGAACCTCATGCCCATCAAGAGCATGACTGAGACCGATTTGCTTAGACTCATCTCCAATTCTCCTTTGCTGGTTGAGATTGACCTGATTGAGACCTCTTCATATAGAGGAACCCATACTCCTGTGTCACACATGGACACTTTCTATCAACCATGGAACAAAGTAAAGGAGAAATACTACGACGGATTCATCATAACCGGTGCACCGGTAGAAGAGATTGATTTCGAACAGGTAGGATATTGGAAGGAACTGTGTGAGATCATGGACTGGACACGCAGTCATGTCACGTCAACGCTCTATATATGTTGGGGAGCATTGGCGGGACTGTATCACCACTACGGAGTCAGGAAGAATATTCTTCCTAAGAAAATCTCGGGAGTTTTTCCTCACAGGGTAATTGATCAGAAGGTGGCATTGTTCCGAGGATTCGATGATGAGTTTTTGGTACCTCACAGTCGCAATAGTGAGATAAACCGCACTGATCTTGAGAAAGTTGAGGAATTGAAGATTATGAGTGAGAGTCAGGTGGCTGGGGTCCACTGTGTGATGAACGCAAACGGAAGCGAGATATTCATAACGGGACATTCCGAGTATTCACCCGGGACATTGGATTTTGAATATCTGCGTGATACCGAAAAAGGATTAAATCCTTCGGTACCTGAGAATTATTATCGTGACGACAATCCGGAAAAGGAGGTCTTAGTCAGATGGAGAGGTCATGCCAACCTTTTGTTTTCCAATTGGCTGAATTATTATGTTTATCAACAAACTCCTTATCATTTGCCGAATTAAAAACTATTTTATAATTTTACACGCTAAGAAAATTTCAATTGATAGTGAACCGACTGTCTTTCCTTAATGTTTTATATAAAAGTATAAATACGACTAAACGAAAACACCATGGAACAAGATGAAAACAGAGCCAGCGGCTCCAAGATTGCCCGAACAATTTTCGGTATTTTCATGATCATCATATACGTCGGAATGGGCGTACTTCTGCTTTGTAACTTTTTCCAGTGGGAAGCAGGTCCATGGGAATGGCTCAGATGGACAGGCGGTGTCGTGCTGATTATCTACGGTGTTTGGAGAGCTTATCGTCAGTTTGCCGGAATAGATTCCAAATTCTGAAGACTGTATCATGAGACTTTCCCGTGTTTTATCGGCTTCGCTGTTTCTGGCGATGGTTATCGGAACGACATCCTGTGGAAAGTATTCCGATCGACCCAAGGGTGTTACATCCACTTCGGGTGTGACCAAATTGGCCTGTGATGCATCATTCAGGAACATCATGGAGCAGGAGATTCAGGTGTTCGAATATATCTATCCCGATGCTGATGTTCTTCCTTATTATGAAGATGAGAAAGCCTGTTTCGATTCACTGATGAATCTTAGCGTGCCGTCAATCGTGGTTACACGCGAATTGAACGAGCAGGAGGTGAAATATCTGAATTCTCATAAGAAGAAACCCAAGACAAGTCGTATAGCAGTCGATGCCATAGCTTTGATTGTGAATAAGCAGAACGATGTGGGTGTTTTGTCGACTGATGAGATAGCAGAAATTCTAGAGGGAAAGGTAACCGACTGGAACGAAATTTCCCCATCGAAAATGGGAAAGATCGAAGTGGTGTTTGACCATGAAGGTTCCTCAACGGTAAAATATATGCGTGATTCGCTGACCCACGGTGAGAAGTTCGGTGACAACGTTTTTGCCCAGGGCTCAAACGAGGCTGTCTTTGAAGCGGTCAAGAATAGAAAGGGTGCGATAGGCATTATAGGCGTCAGTTGGTTATCGGCCAATCTCGATGGAAAAGAAGCAACAACCGCTGAAGAACTAGCCAAGGCATCGGAAGAGAGCGACACAGTCGCATTGAGTTTCAATCCCGAGGTGAATGTGCTGAAAGTTCGCCGGTCAAACAGCATAGAATCCTATAAACCATATCAGCAATATATTTACGAAGGTAAATATCCCCTCTACAGGTCGATTTACATGATAACTACCGGAGTGGGTGGGACCACATCCAACGGTTTCTATTCATTCGTGACAAGTGTCAGAGGCCAGAAGCTGATTCTGATGACCGGAATTCTCCCGGGTACCGTCTATCCACGGATGGTCAATCTGGAATAGGGTAGTGATAATTGAAAAATATTTACAAACCAATCATAATTTTCTACGATGAAATTAAAATTTGCACTAAGTCTGTTTGTCGGAGGTGTAATGACCGTTTCGGCCCAGCAGGGTTTTAAAGACGGAATCGAATACTACCGTGCCGACAAACATGAGGAAGCCAAAATGATTCTTGACCGCACCTTGAATGATGCGGGGACCGACAAGGCCGAATCTTATTATTATTTGGGTCAAATCGCACTTGCCGCCGGTAACACAGTTGAGGCAAAGCAGGATTTCGACAAAGGAATCGCCATCAATCCGGCAAATCCGTTCAACTATGTAGGTTTGGGCGCAATTGATCTGAAGAACGGCAACAAGAATGGAGCCGAAGAACAGTTCAAGATTGCCAAGAACCAGTCAAAGAAGAATGCGGTTTTGCTGACCGACATAGCACGCGCTTATTATAATGCCGACCCAGTCAAATATGCAAAGGAAATCGAGAAGACTTTGACTGATGCCAAGAAGGCCGACAAGACATGTCCGGCAATCTATATTCTGGAGGCCGACATGAAGGCACCCGAAAACATAGGTGATGCTGTAGGTTTCTATGAAATGGCATGGAACTATGACAAGAACAATCACTATCCCGAAGCATATACAAAGTATGCTCAGGTATATTTCTCGGTGAATCCGAAGTACTCTATCGACCGTTTGAAGGAACTCCTGGCAAAACAGCCCAACTCGGCTTTGGCTCAGAGAGAATTGGCTGAGAAATATTATGAAAACAACCAGTTCACCATGGCTGCTCAGCAGTATGGCGAATATATCAAGAATCCTAATCACTTCCAGCAGGACGAACAGCGTTATGTTGGTCTGTTGAATTTCGCTCAGAATTATCAGGAATCGTTTGATTTGGCTCAGCAGATTCTGGCAAAGGATCCGGGTAACTTCTACATGCAGCGCATGCTTTTCCTTGATCAGGTTGCTATGGAGAACTACGCTGACGCTGTCAAATACGCCAAGGAATTCTTTGCAAATCCGAAGGCTCAGGGTAATTTCGTAGCCAACGACTACTCGAAATTCGGCGAGGCTCTTTATGCCACAGGTGACACCCTAGGTGCTATTAAGGCTTATGAGGAGGCTATCGTTCTTCAGCCTGAGAACGCCGATCGTTTGAAAGACCTCAGCGACTTGTATGCCGAGATGAAAGATTACGGTCATTCGGCTGAATTGATGAGTCAGTACATGGAAAAGGCCGAGAAGCCGAGTGTGAACGACAAGGTGGTTACAGCTCGTCGTTACAACAACGCAGGTGCGACCGCTACGGATCCTGACCAGAAGATCAAATACCTGAACAGTGCCTTAAAGTATGTCAACGAAGTGATGCAGGAGAACATTAACGATAAATTCCCTGTTGCAAGTTTGAAGGCAGTCATTTTGCTTGGTATCCACAATCAGGAGATGACTCCTGAGGTTTATGATTCCTTTATGGAGGCATTGGCCATTCTGGATGCGAACCCCGACAACAAGGTAAACCGTAAGAATGACTACATGAATCTTTACAACCGTTTGGCTCAGTATTATCTGAAGAATGGTGACAACGAAAAGGCAAAAGAATACTTTAACAAGTATCTTGAATTTGATCCCGATAACGAGCAGTTAAGAAACTACGTTGAGAAGTTGAAATAAATAAATAGAAAACGGGACCTACGGGTCCCGTTTTTTTATGTTATTGTTTACAAACTGCACTTACCGTCATTATAATATAATAACTCACCAACGTAAAAAACATAACAACTTTTTTGTAACTTAGCATCTCGGCAATTATAAGGAAATGGAAAAGGAAAACGATAAGGAGAGAGCATGGGATGTACTTGAGTCGGAATATCTTTGGAAGCGTCCTTGGCTGACGGTCAGACGCGAAAGAGTGAGGCTCGCAAATGGTTGTGAAGTCCCGGAATTTTATATCCTGGAATACCCTGATTGGATAAATGTCACGGCAATCACTGAAGATGGCGATATGGTTCTGATCAGGCAATATCGTCATGGCTCGGGGAGAACCGACTTTGAATTATGTGCCGGTGTGATAGAAGAGGGAGAGGAGCCTCTTAAGGCTGCACAAAGAGAATTGCTGGAAGAAACCGGTTTTGGAGGTGGTGAATGGTCGTTTCTTTGTAAACTTTCGCCTAATCCGTCGACTCAGACTAACTATACCCATTGTTTCCTGGCCAAGGGAGTCAAAAAGCTGAAGGAACAGGAGCTGGACGGCGGTGAGGATATCACGGTTCATGTGTTGCCCCAGAAGGAAGTTCTTGAAATGATCAAGAACGAGCGGATAATACAAGCCCTTATGGTTGGTCCTTTGTGGAAATACTTCGTCTTGTACCGTCCCGACCTCCTATGAAGTTTGTAGAAGTCATATTGCCGTTGCCTTTGAACCGCACCTTCACCTATTCGGTGCCATCAGACCATGAGGATGGAATTGGAGTAGGTTTCCGTGTGATAGTTCAATTCGGAAGGCGAAACAACTTCTATACAGGAATAGTGGCATCGGTCAGCACCTTAAAACCCGACGACGGATTTGAAATCAAGCCGATCGTAATGGTGCTTGACAAAGAGCCGTCGGTTGTTTATCCTCAGATGAAATTTTGGCAATGGATAGCCGACTATTACCTGTGCAATTTAGGAGACGTATATAAAGCTGCTTTGCCATCGGGATTGAAGGTAGAGAGTGAGACCATGGTCGAGGTGAATCCCGATGTGGAGCCCGACGAGCTGTTAGAGTCGGTAAGTGAAAGGGAGAAGTTATTATTGAATGAACTGCTGGGAAAGGGAAAACAAACATTGGCGGATCTTGAAAAGGGGACCGGGTTGAAAAGAATCGGAGGTCAAATAGCTTCGATGATAGACAAAGGTCATGTGATCATTTCGGAAAAGCTTGTTGAACGGTACCGTCCTAAAAAGGAAGTGTTTGTTAAGTTCAAGGTAAATCCCGAGACATCTTTAGATGAAATCTTTACACAAGTAAAGGGTGCAAAGAAGCAGGAACAAATGGTGATGGTTTTGCTTCAACTCACCAGGGAGAAGTTAAGGGCAGGTAAAATCCCTGAAGTCAGCCGTAGAGAGCTTTTGGAAAAGGCCGAATGCACGTCGTCTATACTGAATGCGTTAATTAAAAAGGGTTTACTGGAGAATGTTATCAGGGAGATAGACCGGTTCAAATATACAGGAAGGAAAGTACGGGAAATTCCAACGCTGACCGATCCTCAGTCTAAGGCTTTGGGTGAGATCTATGAGAGCTGGAAAAGCCACGATGTCACTCTTCTGAGAGGTGTGACATCGAGTGGTAAGACTGAGATATATCAGCATCTGATAGCTGGTCAGATGGAGAAGAACAACCAAGTTTTGATGTTGGTTCCGGAGATAGCTTTGACCACCCAGCTGACCCAAAGGATGCAGGCCATATTCGGTGATAAGGTGTTGATTTATCATTCAAAATTTTCCGATGCCACTCGTGTTGAGATATGGCGTAAAGTACTGGAGGGAAAGGGTCCACGTCTGATCATAGGTGCACGCTCGGCAATCTTTCTTCCGTTTTCATCGTTGAAGATGATTATAGTCGATGAAGAACATGAGTCAAGCTACAAACAGTTTGATCCGGCACCACGTTATCAAGCTCGTGATGCTGCGATTTATCTGTCGACCATGCATGGTTCGAAGGTATTGTTGGCGAGTGCGACCCCATCGATTGAGAGTTATTGGAAGGCCCTTCAAGGGAAATTCGGTTTGGTCGAACTGTTGGTTCGCTACAATGAAGCCAAGTTGCCCAAGGTAGTTATTAATGATTTGACCGAGGCCTACAAGAACAAGATGATGGCCGGAGGTTTTTCGCTATCGACTCTTAGAAAGATTAAGAAAGAGATAGAGGAGGGGCATCAGGTCATATTGTTTCAGAATCGGCGGGGTTTTGCACCTATAGCACGTTGTTCAATGTGTGCCTGGGTACCGAAATGTGACCGATGTGATGTATCTCTGACCTATCATAAACACAATGACAGTCTTGTGTGTCATTATTGTGGCTCGGAGAAGCCGTTGCCAAAGGTATGTCCTCAATGTGGTCAGCCAACGGTCGGTGTCCATGGATTCGGAACGGAACGCATCGAGGAGGAAATAAAGCTAAGGGTTCCCGATGCACGTATATCCCGAATGGATTTGGATACGACCCGTAATAAGGACAGTTATGAAAAGATAATCGAGGAATTCTCCAGCGGGAAGAACGATGTGCTTGTAGGAACACAGATGGTTACTAAGGGACTTGATTTCGGAGGCGTCAGTGTCGTAGCCGTAATCAACACCGATTCGTTAATGAACCTGCCTGATTTTCGTGCGAACGAGCGTGCCTACAATATGCTTGAGCAGGTAGCCGGACGTTCCGGACGACGGGAAGAAAGCGAGGGTTTGGTAATATTCCAGACCTTTGATGCGAATCAAAAGATATTCAAGCATTTGTCGGCTCACGATTATGCTTCGTTTTTTAACGACGAGATAGAGGAGCGGAAGAAATATTTTTACCCTCCATTCTGTCGCATCATAAATGTCTATTTCAAACACAAGGAAAAAGAGGCTGTTAACAAAGAAATTAATGACTTCGCTTCCATTCTGAGGAGCAGGATGGGGGATAGGGTTTTAGGTCCCGAACAACCCAGTGTTTCTCGGATACAGAATTACTATATCATGAGATTGATGTTGAAAATAGAAAATTCGGCTTCTATGCCGAAGGTGAAGGAGTATCTGCGACAAACAGTGAACTACATGTTAGAGCATGGTGCTTTAAAAGGTATAGTGTTTTATTTTGATGTCGATCCGTGTTAGTGGGCTGTGGCCACATTGTTATGTCGAATTTTCAAGTTTTCTAGTCTTCAAGAAATCTGTAAACTGTATTCTTTCTGCTTTGGGAAAATATGATGACATAATTAATCTGCCTCATCATGTCAGCGAAAACCGCCGACCGATGCCTATAGAAAACAGAGCGGCACAGTTCGCTCCTTTTGCAGCCTTGAGCGGTCATGACAAGGCTATCGCCGAGGCAGCACGTTTGACTGAGCCTATGGCTGAGCTTTCCGATGACGAGAAGACCACCATCGAGCGGAAATTAAAATGGGCAATAGAAAATAAGTTGACAGTAGAAATTTCCTACTTTCACCCCGACAAAACCAAATCTGGAGGTACCTATAGGAAGATTCAAGGCGTCATCAAGAAATGGGATGAATTTGATAAACTGTTAATTTTGGAAAATAACAGGGCGGTTAGAATAGAATATATTCAAAATGTCGTAATAAAACGATAGACAAAGGTATAACAGGAATTATGAATCATTTCAGGGAATTAGTTCATCGTTATATTGCCATAGTCTCAATCCTTTTGGTTTTGACCATGACGGTGCTTGACGGCACCTTGGTGAACGTTGCTCTACCTATCCTAGCCCGGGAGTTTCATGTGAGTGATTCCCAGTCGGTGTGGATTGTGACGATCTATCAGTTGGTTATCACGATGTTGTTGCTTCCTTTGTCATCGCTGGGTGACATTTACAGTTATCGCAGGAACTTCATAATCGGCATACTTGTGTTTACTGTCGGATCGGTGTTCTGTGCCTTGTCACCGTCGCTAACCTATATCGTGGTTTCAAGAGCCATTCAGGGCGTCGGCGCGGCATTTGTGATGGGTGTGAACGTGGCATTGATTCGACTGATATATCCACCCGAGATGTTGGGACGCGGATTGGCTATAAACGCGATGACTGTTGCAATAGCCACGGCTTTGGGGCCAACACTCGGTGGAACTATTCTGTCGTTTACCTCCTGGCACTGGCTTTTCCTGATAAATGTTCCAATAGGCATCATTGCATTTCTGATGGGTTTCAAATACCTGCCTCAGAATGTCAAGAAGGACCATCGGGTCAGCTATGATTTAGTAAGTGGTATTGCGAATATTTTGACATTCGGGTTGCTATTTTTCTCGTTAGGGAATTTTTCCCGGAATGGCGACACTGTAACAAATGTTATTCTTCTTGTTTTAGGATTGGTGATAGGATATTTCTATATCCGGCATCTTCATGGACGGGAACAGCCCATGTTTCCTGTGGACCTGTTGAAGATTAAAGTTTACGCCCTGAGCATAATGACCTCTACTAGTTCATTCCTGGCACAGAACATTGCGATGATTTCACTTCCATTCCTTTTCTTGAACGGTTTTGGCTTTTCCGAAATCAACACCGGACTTTTGATGACTCCATGGCCTATAGCCACGATGATAGTGTCGCCCATTGCAGCCCGATTGGTAGAACGTCACAACGCCGGTATAATTGCTGCTGTTGGCATGTTGTTCTTTTCGTGTGGTGTCGGATTGTTGATGGCAGCCTCGAATGCAAATGTGTCGGAATGGAATATTGCCTGGAGAATGGCCATTTGCGGAGTCGGTTTCGGTTTGTTCCAAACTCCGAATAATATAGTTATGATTAAAACCACACCGATAGAAAGGTCGGGAGCGGCCGGAGGAATGCAGAGTACAGCGAGATTATCAGGGCAGACTTTGGGAGCGACTGTTGTGACGATTGTGTTTGCCCTCTGTTCGGTTCCATCTGATGCCGGTTCGTTAGGAAACGGAGCACCGGGCGTTAGAGTGAGCCTGATTCTGTCGATTTGTTTCTCCCTCTTGGCAGGAATTTTCAGTATCAGCCGCATAAAATCCCTCCCAAAGATTCTAAAATAGTTTCGTCAATCGCCATAGATGAAGTCGTTAGGGGTCTTTGGCCACATTGTTACGTTTGCCGTTAGTATTGGCTGTTAGCCATCTGCTATCAGCAGTCAGTTACCAAAGACCAGTATGTCGCTGTAGCCGATACACAATATGGCCACAGGCCACCGCTAATGGAAGTTGACTTTCCTGACGATAACAACGGAGGGGCTTGGCAAAATGATTGGAAGAATGTTAAATGGTGGGAAAAGTGTTGAAGGGACAATTCTTTTGAGTATCTTTGCATTGTGAAACGGGGTAATGTAACTCAGGAAGTGACGATAGAGACGCTAGGATATTATCTAGATCGTGCTCTGTTCGGGATGATAAGATTACTGAACCACACTCTGGCCGGTTCAGGGTTGGATTTGAAACATTCTCAGTTCACGGTTCTTGAAGCTCTATCAGTTAAAAACGGAATTAGTCAGACTGAATTATCTAAGATTCTTGGGAAAGATCCCGCAGCTATCAGTAGGACTTTGGATTACCTTGAAAAGAAGAACTATATTGTCAGAGAATCAGCCAATGGTAGCCGAAATCGTGTTCTTCTAACAGATAAAGGTAAAGAGATTGTTCCGAAACTTAAGGAAATAGCTGATAAGGTTACCGAAATAGGTTTCACCGGCTTCAGGGAGTCTAAAAAGGCAGAGACTATGAAGTCTCTGACAAAGATTTATCACAACACATCTTTGCAGTAAAGTTTATCGCAAAATGTGGGGCAATATGAGAGAAACGCCGGGATGATAAGTCCGGTGCCATGGAGGGATACGGTTTTTTTAGGGTTTTGTATCCCTCCTCTTTTTTTTTTGAAAAGTCAATAATTAATGTCTTCTTTACTTGGGAGAAAACCTTCTCTTTATCATAGTTGTTATAGTAATAAAACGAGAAGTCTAACTAAGTAAAATCAAGCGTTATGAACTACAATGAAATTACGAAAAGCAGCGAGGTTGTTCTGGTTGAGTTTTATGCCTCATGGTGTCCTCATTGCCAAAGAATGATGCCTGTAGTGGAACAGATAAAAGAATTGCTCTCGGGACAGGCGAATGTCTATCAGTTCGACATCGACCAATATAGTGACCTGGCTCAGCAAGAAGGCGCCAACTCGGTTCCCACGTTCATTATCTATAAGAACGGTAAGGAAGAATGGCGTGAGAGTGGTGAAATCGACGGTCAGGTTTTGCTGACGAAAATTCAGAGCTATCTCTAAGTCATGACGAACAACCGTCACACATTGGAGTCAGATTTCTTGAGAATCCTCAAGGTTCCTTTTACTTATAGCTATACACAACAGCGTTTTGACACAATGTCATTCAAGACGCTGTTTGGTGTTAGCAATCTGTTGAAGGAATATGGAGTGGAGACCTCCGGATATTCTTACTCCGACAAAAGTCTCATTCTGAAACTCGATGATCCATTTATAGCCCAAACAAAGGGTGGGCTTATAATAGTTACGAAGTTGGATAACGAGAAAGTCGAGTATCTTTCGGAAGGAGTCGCCGAGACAATGCCCTATGAGGAGTTTCAGGAAGTGTGGACGGGTGTGGTGCTGGTTGGTAAAGTATCGCCGGGAGCAAAGGAGCCGGAATATGGAAAGCATTGTCGAGAGGTCTTTATAAATGATTCTAAAAAGGCTCTTCTTTGGATATTAGCCGGTTTATTGACTGCTTATCTGTTGGCCACCAACGGAACATGGCGTTACTGGTCCGTATGGGCGTTGATTGCGGTCGATTGTTTCGGCCTGTGGCTGACGTTCATGCTTGTTCAAAAGTCGTTGAAGATAAAGAATCATGTGGCCGACAAAGTGTGTGGCGTTCTTCAGGAGGGTGGTTGCGACTCGATTCTAAAGACGAGCGCATCTTCTTTCTTCGGGATATTCAGCTGGAGCGAAGTGGGATTCACCTATTTCGGAGTGAGTCTATTGGCTTTACTGATTTCACCTCACACGATTCATTGGCTTGCCTTGATTAACATTTGTTGTTTGCCATTTACTGTCTGGAGTATCAGTTACCAGAAATTTGTGGCAAAACATTGGTGCACTCTCTGTGTTTGCGTTCAGTTATCGCTGTGGTTGCAGTTCTTCTGCTACTTTTTCGGAAAATGGGAGGCACCTATTTTCCCCCTTGACCTGGGATTCTTTGCATTGGCGGCGACTTATGTTTTCGTATTGCTGGGACTGAACAGAATTCTTCCTCATTTTACAAATGCCGATGGAGAAAATGAATGAAAATAAAAAGAACGACGAGACTAAGATTGCATCGACCGATGTAGAATCGATGCCGGAACAGGGATTCAGAAAACTATCAGCTTTGGAGTTGAATAACATAAAGCTTAATGACAAACATACGTTGCTGACTCCCGATTATCTGGAAAAGATGGTGAAAAGTTCTTAGTTTGTGTTTCAGGTTGTCGAGTAGTCCAGATGTCAAGTTTTCAAGTTGTCAGGTTGTCTAGTGGCTTGAATACTTGATAACGAAAAAATAACATAAAGATTTACAGTTATGAAAGTATATGATTTTAAAGTTAAGAATTCTGACGGGCATGAGGTTTCTTTAGAAAAATATCAAGGGAAAGTATTATTGATTGTGAATACGGCCACAGGTTGTGGTTTTACTCCTCAGTACAAGGGCCTCGAAAGCCTATATGAGGAATATAGAGATCAGGGATTCGAGATTCTTGACTTCCCTTGCAATCAGTTCGGACATCAGGCACCGGGTAGTGATTCAGAAATCAATACCTTCTGCACATTAAAATATGATACAAAATTCCCTCGTTTTCAAAAGGTAAAAGTCAACGGAAAGGATGCGTCTCCTTTGTTTACATGGCTAAAGAAACAAAAGGGTGGTTTGTTTGGCAGTGCAATCAAATGGAATTTTACGAAATTCCTAGTGGACCGTAACGGGAATGTCGTAGCTCGTTTTGCTCCGGTTACCCCTCCCGAAAAAATAGAAACTCAAATTAAAGAGTTATTGTAGGGAAGATTTCGGAAAAATGGGATCAGTCGTCGGCTTTTCTCTTAAGAGCCTTGACTACATTGCCGATATAAATGTGATGAATTCCGGCATTGAAATTATCGTAGAATTCCTGTGCGGCCTGACACATTCCTTCTTTTTCGAAGGGTGCACGATAGATTGTTTGACATTCAAGAACAATGGAAGCTTCTGCATAGTAGGGAGTACCATTCTCGGTGTAGAGAGTATGGAGCCCGAGGTGTTCAGCCTTATTTCCGTCGCGACCTGAATGTGATCCCATATATCGAAGGATTTCATAGTCTTTCTTCTCGAATGCCATTACGGTGAAATAGTTATATTTCTCCATGAACTCAAAGGTATAACGTGCTTCGGCTACATAGACAGTAACGGTTGATGCACCTATTTTTCCCCACACATTACCAAGTGATCCCCATCCGATAGTCATGGCGTTGTTATGTTCGGGGGTTCCGACTGCCAGGAGGAGTCCTTGCCCTTTAAACCAATCAAAGGGGTTTTCGTCAAAATCATCTACGACATTGAATTCTTCAAAATCATCTTTCGTGAAAGTTTGTGCAGTCGTGTTCTTTTCTTCACTGTCTTTTGCAGTGGAAACACAAGATGATAAAAAGAATAGGAGAGATGCAAGAGTATAGATGATAATTTTCATTTTTTGTTTGATTTTAGTTTTGTAATGAGGCAAATCGCGTGATTTTTAGCTGATTTGTTAAAAACAAAGATAAAGAAAAGGAATCATATTTAGGGATTCCTGAATGTTAAATTAATAGATAATTCAGGAATTAATATCTTGTAATCAGGAATGCTTTCTGGGAGGAAAGAAAGTTTTTGAAGAAAGATTGAGATTTCAGGTAGCCGACTGGAGGACAAGATAGGTGATGTAGGCTATATAGCACAGTGTCATTATGGCACCCTCAGGGCGAGTAATTGTTCTCTCACGGAAGAACCAGCCGAAAATCCAGAAAAGCAGACATCCTCCGGTCAATGTCAGAAGATCGATATTGTTAATGTCTCCGAAGGGGAGCTGACGGATTGTTGCACTGCATCCCAGCACGAGGAAGATATTGTAGATGTTGCTTCCGATGACATTCCCTAAAGCAATTCCTGTTTTCCCTTTTAAGGCAGCCATTACCGATGTCGCCAGTTCGGGAAGAGAGGTGCCTGCAGCGACTATTGTCAACCCGATAATTGCATCGCTGACACCTAATCCTCTAGCAATACCGGAGGCTCCGGCAACAAAACGGTCGCCTCCGAAAATCAATGCTGCAAGTCCCAGGACTACCCATATTGCCGCTTTCAACATTTTCATTTCGGGTTCTTGTTTTTCCACCTGAGTTTTCCGTTCAAGAGGGATGGGAGTTGACTCCTTTTTGACCTGAGTGAAGGTGTAGCGAAGGAATATGACGAAGAATAAAAGGAGCAGTAGACCATCGCTGCGGGATATGACTGATGTAGATTCGGCGTCAAGCAATTTAGTGTTGCCGATAACAAGTAGAACCACAGCCGACAAAATGACAAACGGAATGTCATTTGTCATGATATTTCTTTCTATGCTGATGGGTCGGAAAAGGGCCGTCACTCCAACTATCATCAGCACATTGAAGATATTGCTACCAACAACATTGCCGATGGCTATACCCGGATTACCGTTTATGGCCGATATAATGCTGATGGTCAGTTCGGGTGCTGAGGTTCCGAAGGCGACTACAGTCAAGCCGATAATCAAATCGGATACGCCCCATTTCCTTGCTATCGCCGATGAACCGTCGGTTAGAGAACCGGCGCCCCATAGAATCAGCAGGAGACCGATTATCAGATATATTATATCGAGCAGCATGATTTTATTATTGAAACGGTTGGCAAAGTTATCTTGATAAAGGATATTTTGCAAATTTGAGTAATTCCTCATCAATATTAAATAGAAATGGTTTGATTAGATTGAGTTTGATTAACTTTGCATTTTGTAAGGAATTAATGAAAATGGCAATTAATTCGAGGGAAAAGACAATCTATAAGGTAACGGCCGTTGGTAGTGTAATCAACGTGCTACTGATGATATTCAAATTTGTGGCCGGTATAGTTGGTAAGAGTTCGGCGATGGTGGCCGATGCAGTTCACTCTTTATCGGATTTGCTGACCGATTTAATCATTGTTCTGTTTGTCAGGACAGCTTCTAAACCTAGCGATCACACCCATGAGTACGGTCACGGAAAATTTGAGACCCTGGCAACACTGATAGTTGGAGTGATTCTCATATTGGTCGGGTTGGGAATTATGATATCGGGGGGAGAAGCATGCATCAAGTTTTTCCATGGAGATTATGGAGATCGACCGAGAATGATAGCATTAATAGCGGCGATTGTGTCTATTGTGTTTAAGGAGGGTGCATTCCGTTATACTTTGGCACAAGGAAAGAAACTCGACTCTCCAATCGTGATAGCTAATGCCTGGCATCATAGAACTGATGCCTATTCCTCGGTCGCAACTCTTATCGGTATATTAGGGGCTATGTTTCTTGGTGACAAAGGAAGGATTCTGGACCCGTTGGCAGCAATATTCGTCAGTTTCTATATTTGCAAACTGGGTTATGATGTAGTGATGCCAAGTATAAACGAGTTGCTTGAGAAATCGCTTCCGCCAAAGACTGAGAAAGAAATCAGGGAAATTCTTAAATCGGTTGAAGGAATAGATGGAGTTCATAATCTAAAGACACGGAAAATAGGCAACCGCATAGCGATCGAGGCCCATGCAAAGATGGACGGCAAGATGACTCTTGAAGAAGCTCATAACATAGCGTCGAAAGCCGAACGTCGTTTAAAAAAGCGATTTGGGAGTAATACCCATGTAGGTATTCACATGGAACCGAATAAATGAAATGACAAATGACAATCGAGGAGTTTAAGGAATTTGCCAAAACGGGTCATCCTTTTGACACGCAGGATGTTTTTGAAGTATTGAACCGTCAAAGTGACGAAGCTCGAAAGATTACATTCAAACTAAACGGCTCCTATCATAGCATGGAAGAAATCAGGGAATTGATGTCGGAGCTATTGGGTTATAAAGTTTCGGATTCTTTGAGAGTTTTTCCTCCTTTTTATACCGACTTCGGCCGCAACATCGAATTGGGTGACAATGTGTTTATCAATGCATGTTGCCAATTTCAGGACCAAGGCGGCATCAAGATCGGTGACAACTGCTTGATCGGTCACAATGTGGTATTGGCGACATTAAATCACGATTTGAAACCGGAACGTCGATGGATTTGCGTGCCTCGCAGTATAGAACTGGGAAAAAACGTATGGATCGGGTCTAACTCGACTATCCTGTCGGGTGTAAAAATTGGTGATAATGCTGTTGTGGCTGCCGGTTCGGTTGTTAACCGAGATGTTGAGGCAAACACGATCGTCGGTGGCGTGCCTGCTCGTTTTCTGAAAAGGATTGAATAAAATAACAACTGAAGCGAAATAAAAAGAAAGGCTTGAGAATTTCTCAAGCCTTTTCTGTTTATTTTTATCATTCCATTTTCATTGATGTGGTCAGGGGTCCTTGCATCTGACGCGTCAAATAGATGATGATGCAAAGTGTGGTCAGGAACTCCGAGAATCCCAGTGCAAGCCAAATTCCTGCTACTCCAAAGAATCGAGGAAGGATGAGGAAGGAAGGTATAAGGAATACTATTCCTCGGAGGACAGCGAAGAGGATTGAAGACCAAGCATTTTCGATACTTTGGAAATATCCGATGACTGTCAGGTTGAAAATGAAGAAAACGAATGCAACCGAGAAAATCGGGAAACCTGAAACGGCAATTTCATGGATTTCCCAATTGTTGCCAATGAAGAGTTTCACAAGCGTGTTAGGGAAAAAGACGAACATAGTTGTAACGAGTAATCCGCATATGATTGCCGAAATAATTGCCAGGCTTTCGGTTTTCAGAACGCGGTCCATGGAATCGCGACCGTAGTTGTAGCTAATGATTGGCTGGGCCGATTGAGCGATGGCATTACCTATCATGAAAGCGAACGGACAGTAGTAGCAAACAATACTGAAAGCTCCAACCCCTTCATCGCCAAGATATTTCATGAAGACGAGGTTGCCCAGGAGCATAAAGACACCCATGGTTGTTTCGCCGAGAAAGGCCGAGAATCCAATTTTGCACTGGTACCCAATATTTCGGCATGTCAGCTTCAGGCTCATCAATGTGTGTTTGATCTTGATGAATTTTAGCTGTCGAGCGTAGAAAACCAGATAGGCAAGCACCATCAAGCCTCCAACGAAGCAACTTAGGCACGTGGCGATACCGGCACCTTTGATACCCATTCCCAAAGGGAAGATGAAAACATAGTCGAGGATGATGTTAAGGATGCCCGGGATTATATTACACCACATGGCGAATTTTGGTGAACCGTCAAGACGAATGACGAAAAGTCCGATCGCTCCCCAAATTTGGAAAAGGCAACAAGTGAAAATCCACGGCATGTAATCATAGACCAAGGGGAGAAGAGTAGTTGAACTGCCAAGTAGTTGGGCCGTGTGGAATGGACTAATCAGTGAGAACAGTAAAAAAGTCAAAACAACCAGTGTGCCCACGCCCATTGCCTGAGTGATGTTGATTCGAGCTGCTTTGATATTGTTTTGGGCCAAATGAATAGATGATACGACCGAAGCTCCCATTCCTAACATCAATCCGATACCCATAAGAATCATGGTTGGCGGGATGCAGATGTTCACTGCGGCCAAGGCTTCTCCTCCGACACCGCGACCAACGAATATTCCGTCGGCAGCAGTAACGGCACAGAGTGATAACATTCCGAATAAAGTAGGAAAAAAATAGGTCCAGAAGAGTTTCGGGATCCTGACTGAACCTAAATTGATAGCATCGCGGTTCATAGTGAAAAATGATTAGTTTTTATATATGTCGGAATAGGCTATTGGTGGTAACCGCTAATCCCATCCGGAGAGTCTTCGAGCCTTCCGTTGGAGACTGATAAAATATTGTCCCCTAATTGACGTTACAAAATTACAAAAAAATATTGATTATAACAATATTTAAGATTTTTATAATAATTTTTAGACGCTCTTTAACATGTCGTTATCAGTTTCATAGCGTTTAAAGTACCAAGACGCAGGACAATTTCTGTGAGCAATAGCCAAAATGTGACAAGAGTCCTAAGTAAATTCAGCGACTTGTTGATGAGTCGACAATGTAAAGTTACGAATCTATATGATGATTTTTCCTTGGGAAAAGATTAATTAGTCAGTCAATTAATTGTCTAATGTTTTGTGTATCTTTGGTGATATAGTAAATCCTTAAATTAAGAAGCATGAAAAATGACAGTTGGATAAAAAATATATTTGTCGTCTTGATGTTATTGTTGACCTTGAATTTGAAGGGACAAGTTTTTGAAAATGCAAAATGGATTGGTGCGCCGCCCGAGGAGTTACCGTTTGACAGGGATTTTCTCTCGGTATTTGTTATAGATTTCGATTTAAATATAGCTGATGATGGCGTTGCCGCAATTTTATATGGAATTGATGATCCTCGATTGATGAAATCAAATTTTAATATATATAGTTTGGAGAATCAGGTCGATTCGTCGGGAATAAAGATAGAATTCAACGGGAAAAAAGAAATAAAAGTCTTTAGATTCGGTTATCATCCCGAAGACAAGGCCGACAGTCCTCTATTTATTTTTGATGAAACCCATTTGAAAGAAGGAAACAATCATGTCGAAATCAAATCTAATAGTGGAATTACTGATATAGTCGTCAATGGAATCGAAATCGGAAATGTGGTTCTTAATCCGTTAGGAAGAGGAGGAGATTATATTCCGTTTCCTGTTTTGGCCAAAATGGCAGTAGAAATTCAGGAAAATCAGAATAACACTATCGGCAATATCAAGGTTAAAAACTATCGGGAACCAGGTAATATAGTGGCTTCTTGCTCAACATGTTTCCAACATTCGGGAAAGATAGAATTTCCAATCAAGGGTCAACCCCAATTGAAAAAGGATTTTCAAATGGATAGAATGCCATTAAAAGCCAAGATTACGGCAACTGCGAGAGGAATCTATGATATTGAAGTCAATGGGGAAAATGTAAATAATGATTATTTTTATCCAGGGATAACTGCATATAATAAGACACATCTTTATCATGATTTCGATATATTGCCATATTTGAAATTAGGGGAGAACGAAATTAAGGTGCAACTTGCCGAGGGATGGTGGAGTGGTCCATCGACCTATTTTCCTGAGAACTGGAATTTTTTTGGCGACCGTTCCTCGTTTATAGCAAAAATGGAATTTAGATATGATAGCGGAGAGACGGATATAGTTGTAACAGAACCTAACGATTGGCTATATTCGACTGATGGTCCTTTATTGCAGGGTAGTTTTTTTCAGGGAGAAAGATATGATGCGACACGATTGAATGGCGACAGGGAATGGCGAGGGGCAGTAGAGATCGGGTTGGATTCCACTGTGAACAAAAGTGTGGGTTCATGGGACAAGATTGACTTCGTAAAAACCTTCGGCGACAAGATCAATGTGATCGATACATTGACTGCTATAGGAATGACAGAACCGAGGAAGGGTGTCTTTATATATGACATGGGACAAAACTTCTCGGGGGTTCCTTATATAGAATTTGAAAATTGTAAACGAGGAGAAACTGTGACTTTAAGATTTTCCGAGGTCTTATATCCCGAAATGGAGGAATATCAGCCAAATGCCGGGCTTTTGATGACTGAGAATTTACGCTCGGCATTGTCTACGGATCTGTATACTTTCCAGGGAAAGGATACAGAAATTTTTTCCCCGAGGTTCACTTCTCATGGTTATCGGTTTATAGAGATAAGCGGTCTCGATGAACCTATACCGTTGGATAGGGTGAAGTCATTGGCTTTAAGTTCCATAAGTAAGATAAATGCTCATTATGAAAGTTCCGACACATTGTTGAACCGATTATGGAATAATATTGTATGGTCGGCTTTAAGTAATTTTAATTCGATCCCAACCGACTGTCCTCAAAGGAACGAACGTCTTGGTTGGATGGGTGATATTTCGGTGTTTGCTCCAACCGCTTTTCAAATAGCCGATATCGCTCCGTTGATAAGACAGTTTCTCACTTCGGTCAGAGACATTCAAGCCGAAAACGGACGTTATCCCGATGTAGCTCCCGTAGGAAGCGGATTTGGCGGAATATTATGGGGGAGTGCCGGAATAACCGTACCTTGGGAATATTACAAAGCTACGGGGGATATAGAAACAATTAGGGAACACTATCCTTCAATGAAGAAATACATGGAATATATCCTGGCAGAAACCATTGACGAAGAAACGGGAATAATAGTTCAGAATCGTGATTGGGGTGACCTTGGTGACTGGTTGAGTCCTGAATATGAGAAAAATGATAAATCTTTACTATGGGAGTGCTATTTTATATATGATTTGTATCTGATGAGTGAAATGGCTAAGTTGCTTGATTATAGCGATGATGCCGATCATTTTGTCAGTTTGAGAGATGAAAGGAAGAAATTTTTTGTTAACAATTACATAGATAAAGGGACATCTAAGACTGTTTGGTCGGGTTTCGTGCCGACAAAGAAAGGAGAACTAGTGGATACCCAGATTTCCTACGTTCTTCCTATAGTATTTGAAATATATTCAACTCCTGAATTTATCGAGAATTTTATCGAAACTATCCAACGACCTAATGTTGCCGATGATGGGACTTTGTGTCAGTCTTATTCTTTGATGACAGGTTTTACTGGAACAGCATGGATTTCTCATGCATTGTCAAAAACCGGTCATGATGAAGCAGCCTATAAACTTCTGACATCAACAAGCTATCCATCCTGGCTTTATCCGGTGACACAAGGAGCTACTACCATTTGGGAGAGACTGAATTCCTATACTCATGACAAAGGGTTCGGGAATAATAATAGTATGAATTCTTTCAATCATTATTCATTCGGAGCAGTGGGGAACTGGTTAATCTCAAATTCTTTGGGTATAAATAATGGATTAGAAGGTGAAGTCATAATTGCTCCTGAGCCCGATTTGACCGGATCGATCACTTATGCAAAAGGATGGAAGGATACCAAATTCGGAGGAATAGAAAGCGAATGGCGAATCGATGATGGAGAAATTAGCTTTGATATTTCTATTCCCGATTTGATGAGAGGTTATTTTATCTACAAGGAAAATAAAATACCTTTGAAGAGCGGAATAAATAATCTAAGGTTTAAAATTTGATAATTTGTTGTATTCTTGGTCAGATAAATATAAATATTAGTAAATAGAGCAAAAGCATTATCATTATTGGTGAATTGAAATAGAAACTTATGATGGAAAATAAGAAAGGAAGTTCTTTGTTCGTAGTTTGTCTAGTGTTGGGCATCGTCGCAGCCGTATTGTTACTTTTCGAGGGATTTCGTTATCTGAATGATTTCCCGCCTTCTTGGTATGTAGAAAGTGATTATAATATGGTTAAAGGTGGACTTGCAATATTGATTGCCGGAATGTCGATTTTCTTGACGTTGATTTACTTCAACAAGTTAAGGATATTGGCATCGGCTGGTTTTTTTCTGGTATTTCTGATTTCGTTGGTTACAATTTACGGTCTGGAAAGCAATATACAATCAAATAAAAATCACATAGCGGCGCTAGAGGAAATCGGTGATAAGCACGTCGAGGAGTTGGTAGATGAGCTCAATCAAAAAGATGAACAAATAGAAAGTTTGATGGAATCGGTCAACCAACTTAACAAGAGATTGAGCTCTATTAATACTGAAACGAGAAGCAGTAGCGAGGTGAAGTCCTCACCTAGTGGTACGAACTACAACGGTGTGGATAAAGAAGGCGTTAAAAATATGATGGAATCCTACTGTAAAGTCGCTTCACAGGATTTGCCCTATAGATCGGGCGATTTGATTCAGAAGAAGTTCTTTTTCGACGGTAAAGATATAATTGTTTTAATTGAGGTGACCAGCGATTCATTTTACAGGAATTTGAAAGAAAAACAGGATATATTGAGGTCGAAGTTTAAACAGGTAAAGGATAAGGGTTTAAACGATATACAGATTGCGCTAATGAAAGAATTTGGAGTTGGCTTACGTTACCGTTATACTCGCAACAACCAGAAAATTGACATTTATTTTTCTCCTCAAGAGTTATAAAACTTAGAAAATAAAGACTAACGGTTAACAATATGATGAAAAACCTTATATTCGATTTCGATGGAACACTTGCCGATACCTGGCCCTTGATTGAAGCGGTGATGATGAGGTTGATTCAGGAAATGAATCTTCCTTCAAGAACTGTCGATGAAATCAAGACTACGATAGGTTTGAAACTCGAGGAAGCTCCGTTGATTCTGTGGCCCGACAAACATGATATAAAAGATGAATTCGTTACAACCTATCGCAGGATTTTTGAAGAAATTAAGGATAAGGTAGACATAGGGCTTTTTCCCGGTGTCAAGGAGACACTGGAAACACTGAAGAGTTCAGGCCACCGTATGGCGATCGCTACGAGCCGCACGACCCAATCGGCTGAGGAACTGACACGCCGACTTGGCATCAGGGACTATTTTGACTGTGTGTTGGGTGCTGACAAGGTTGTCAATGGAAAGCCGCACCCTGAGACCGTTGAAAAGATTCTGGCTGAAATGGGATGGCAACCCGGTGAGTCGATAATGGTTGGGGACATGGGAGTGGACATCAAAATGGGACGTAGTGCAGGATTGTCGACCTGTGGAGTGACATTTGGAAACGGTAAGATTGAAGATCTGGAAGCTGCAGGTGCCGACCTGATCATTGACGAGTTCGATAGACTAATATTAGTCCATAGTTCTTGATTGTTTAGACTTATAGCGAATGTCAATACCAGTGGACTACAACATTTTCCCAAGGATTGAACGAGTTATATAAACAAACGATCAACACAACGACATAACAACATAACTGATGAGAAACGTTTGGATTTGGATTGGGCTAGGAATTTTCGTTATTGTCCTTATTATCCTTGTTAGAATCGGTTTGCCTGTACTGAAAGGTTGGATTGTCAGGCAATAGCCGCGGCCGTCAGACGAGAATCACGACAGAGACAGAATTGAGTAGCCCTTTCACTCAACAGGTTTTGTCTTGAAGTCATGGTCGGTCATGACGCATACACAAGAATCGGACCAGACATTCTCGGCTGTCTCGATCATGTCGATGACGGTATAGATTGGCAGAATTAGTCCCAAAATAGCAACGGGCGCTCCAATCCCCGACATTAAGGAGAATGTGATGAAATAGCACCCCATTGGCACTCCGGCATTTCCAACAGCCGAGATCACCGCGATCAACAGCCAAAGGATTATAGTAGTCGGGGTTATGACAAAATCCCCGCTGCTCATGACAAACAGTGATGTCACCAGAATGAATGCCGCACATCCGTTCATATTGATCGTTGTGCAAATGGGGAGGACAAACCTGGATACTTCGGGGTTTACCCCCAAACGGGATTCGGCGGCATCAATTGTAACCGGCAACGTCGCAACCGAGCTTTTGGTGAAAAGTGCCATCAAAACTGCGGGAATCATGCCTTTAAAAGTTTTGATTGGATTTACCCGTCGCGCAAGAAGGAATAGCGGCAAGACGATGAAAAACTGAACGGTGTTTGCAACCAGGATGGTGATGACATAGGTTCCCAGGGAATTAACCATGCTACCCGATGTTAATTCATTGGCCAGTTGTGCCGAGAAGGCAACAATTCCTAAAGGTAACGTCCAGACTAACCAATTGATCAGTTTGAAAAGGATTTCCTGCATACCTAAGAAGAAATTGACAACTGTCGATTTTCCGTTTGAATCGGGTAGATGTGAGAGAGCCATTCCGATAGCAAATGCAAGAATAAGTAAGGTCAGGATGTTTCCTTCGAGGAAGGGTGTCACGATATTGTTTGGGACTATGTTGAGAATATGGTCCAGATATCCCGTATTTTCTTTTATGGCATTCGGAAGGGTGGATTCGGTTGGCACTTCTATGGAATGAGGTTCTATAGAAATATAAAGCAAGCCGCCCACGATTGCAGCAAACGTAGTTGTCAGCAGAGTGTAGGTAACCGTTCGTTTAAACATTCGCCCCATGTTCTTGCTGTTTCCCATTTTTGCAAGGGTGGAGATTATTGCCAGTACAATAGTCGGGATCGCAAGAAATTGAAAAAGTCGGGTGTATATAGTGGCAATGATGTCGGTGATCTTATTAATGCCATCTATTTGGAGTAAACCAAGAATAATACCTGCCACCAAGGCAACCAACCAGATGATTAACTTTTTCATGTTCGATGGATAAAGAGCCTGTCCCGGGGAAATATTTTTCAGAATGTTTTTGATTATCACAAAAATAAGATTTTATTGAAAATAATCTCTAATTTTACATATCATTTCAAAAAGTTTGAAATTCTTCATCCTTGACATTCCTTTAAGATATTATCATAGCCTGACATGAATCTTGTTGTAAGAGTTTTTGTCAAGACTGGTGAAAAAGATGAAATCATGATAGAAAATGAATAACAGGTTTGAAAATAAGGTCGTAGTTATTACTGGTGGTGCAAATGGAATCGGAGCTAAGATTGCTGAACGATTCCGGAACGAAGGTGCCCTGGTGGAAATTATTGACAGAATTGATGGTCAATGGTACGTCGGAGACATATCGGACAGAAAAGTTCTTGAAGATTTTGCCACGAAAACAATTAATAACTATGGAAGGGTAAACGTTCTTGTAAACAATGCACTTCCTTTAATGAAAGGGATAGATGAATGCTCATGGGATGAATTCCTTTATGCGCAAAAGGTTGGAGTTGCCGCTCCGTTTTATCTTTCCAAACTTTTTAAAGATTCTTTTCCTAAGGGGTCTTCAATAATCAATATTTCATCATCAAGGGATCGCATGAGTCAACCTCAGACTGAAAGTTACTCGGCTGCAAAGGGTGGTATAGCTGCGTTGACCCATGCGATGGCTATTTCGTTGGCACCCAAAGTCAGGGTAAATTCAATCTCCCCGGGATGGATAGATACCATAAAATATAAAGCATCCCAGGAAGATAAAATCCAACAGCCAGTTGGAAGAATCGGAACTCCCGACGACATAGCATCAATGGTACTGTTCCTTTGCTCTGATGAAGCCGGATTTATAACGGGCGAGAACATTGTTATAGACGGTGGAATGACTCGTCAGATGATCTATCACGGTGACAATGGTTGGAATCTAAGGAAATAGAGTTATGCCAATTTGGAATCCATGGCATGGGTGCCATAAAATAAGTGCCGGGTGCAAACATTGTTACGTTTTTCGTGAGGATGCGGCCTTTGGGACAGAGATTCCAACAAATGAGGTGAAGAAAACCTCATCATTCAATCTGCCTCTAAAAAGAGACAGGAAAAAGAACTGGAAATTCCCTTCAGGAACAGAATTCGCTCTCTGTTTTACTTCGGATTTATTGATTGAAGAAGCCGATGAATGGCGAGATGAAATTTGGGATATGATAAAAACAAGGGATGATTGCTCATTCTATTTCTTCACAAAAAGAATTGACAGATTGGAGAAATGTCTGCCAAATGATTGGGGTGAAGGTTGGAATCATGTAGCGATAGGATGCACGGTGGAGAATCAAGACAGAGCAGATTATCGACTGCCGATATTCCTTAAATTGCCCATAAAGCATCGCCTTGTGATTGTGGCTCCGATGATTGAACAGATAGATATTCAGAAATATCTTGACTCGGAATTGATAGAATCTGTCAGTGCAGGTGGTGAATCGGGTAAATATGCAAGACCTCTTGACTTTAACTGGGTGTTAGATTTGAGGAAACAATGTGTGAATGCCAAAGTGCCATTCAACTTTCATCAGACCGGATCATACATCATCAAGAATGGAAGAAAATTTCATATTCCAAGATCACTTCAACATTCCCAGGCTCACAGAGCCAATGTTGATTTTATTCCAAAAAGATGAAGAGAATTCTTATAATCCAATCGCCTCAATGACCACGACTTTGGGACACATTCACCTATCGCGACAAAGAGCCACGAAGGGAACGAGACGATTAAGACATATAAAAAAATTATAATAGTTGGTAAATGACTGAATTTGAAGAGATATGGCAGCAAATGTTGAATGGCGAGGAATATGACGCCACACATGCCGGTCTACGAAGCCTGCTTCAGAAGACGAGGATAAAACTTTGGGAATTCAATGGTCTCCGCCCTGATCACACTGAAGAAATGAATGTGATTCTGAGAGATCTTTTTGGTTCCATCGGTGAGAGATTTATTATAAACCAGCCTTTCCGTTGTGATTATGGTTGTAATATTTTTCTAGGTGAGGACTGCTTTATAAATTTTAATTGCACGATACTTGATGAAGCGAAAGTAACAATCGGCGACAATGCTTTTATTGGGCCGAATGTGAGCATCTTTACTCCTTGTCATCCCATAGAGCCGGAAAGGAGAAATCGGTTTATAGAATGGGCCAGACCTGTAACTATTGGAAATAATGTTTGGATTGGTGGAGATGCTACAATTCTTCCCGGCGTGACTATTGGAGATAATGTTGTAATCGGAGCCGGTTCGGTTGTGACCAAAAGTTTTCCTTCCAATGTCGTTATTGGTGGTAATCCGGCCAGAATAATTAAGAAAATCAGTTGAAAAAGTTTCAATTAGAATATTTATAAATTCATCATTCAAATTTTTTATTTTTGATTTAAATAACCGAATTTTGCGTATTGTTTAACAAACGAAATTTATCACAATGAAAAAGATTCTATTAGGAGTTTTATTTATTACGTTTTTCAACTTGACCGATGCACAGACTTTGGAAAAAATGAACTGGTTTAACGAACCTGAGAATTGGGAAATTGAAAATGGCACACTCACGATGGACGTGACCCCTAAGAGCGATTACTGGAGAATTTCCCATTATGGCTTTACTGTTGATGACGCACCCTTTTATTATGCTGAATACGGAGGTGAGTTTGAAGCCAAGGTAAGGATAGTCGGGGACTATAAGGTCAGGTTCGATCAGGCCGGCATGATGATAAGGATTGACCATGAAAACTATATCAAGACTGGAATCGAGTTTGTTGATGGCAAATACAATCTTAGTACTGTTGTCACTCATCATACCTCAGATTGGAGCGTTATTGCTCTTGACCAACCTGTCAAGGAACTTTGGATAAAGGCTGTCAGAAGACTAGATGCAATAGAAGTTTTCTATTCCTTCGATGACAAGGAATACAAGATGATGAGAAACGCATGGATGGAACAGAACCGCCCTGTAAAGATAGGGATGTTTGCAGCTTGTCCCGATGGTAACGGTTTCAAGGTAATATTCTCAGACTTTAAAGTCTCTCATCTTCCCGACAAAGTCAGAACAGAATGGTTAGAGAAAAATTGATAAAATAGAAATTACAAGAGGTATCCACAACTGAAGCTGTATCGCAGTAGAAGCAAAAGAGAGGTGACACCGGAAACTCCGGTGTCACCTCTTGCTATGTTGTTGGAATGAATAAGACTGTATAGAATTATTTCCCGAGTTGAAGATAAAACACGTCATCTACAGGTTCAAGCCAAATATTTGAAGAATTTTCTCCTTCTATTTCAAAGGCAAGATGGGAGAACCAGTTGTCTTTCTGAGCTCCATGCCAATGTTTTACATTTGCAGGAATATGAATGACTGTGCCTGGTAGTATTTCAACCGGGTCCTTACCTTCTTCCTGATACCATCCGCGACCTGCTACTCCAACCAGGACTTGTCCGCCACCCTTGTCGGCTTTGTGGATGTGCCAATTGTTGCGTACACTCGGTTCGAAAGTTACGTTAAAGAAGTTAATTTGCTCATTTGACAACGGTGCAAGATATGAATTACCTGTGAAATATTCTGAAAAAGGGTTAGGTTCTCCGATTGGAAAAATCATTTTCTTTTGATGTTCCGTTTTAGCATCAATTTCTGTAATATCTTCATTCCATACGTCTTTAGCCAATCGGAATGCAGCCCAGGCTTTAGGCCATCCGGCATAAAAGGCAATATGAGTGATAATTTCAGAAATCTCTGTTCTAGTTATTCCGTTCTTCTTTGCTGTCTGAAGATGATAGGTAAGAGAACTGTCGGTGTTTCCTTGAGAAATAAGGGAGGTTATGGTAACAATACTTCTGTCTCTTAAAGAAAGAAGATCATTCCTGCTCCAGACTTCTCCGAAAAGTATGTCATCATTGAGATGAGCAAATTCAGGAGCAAAGTCACCTAATTGATCTTTTCCTGCCGTTTGTATTATTTTTTCTTGAGCCATAGAGGTAAATTGTGACATTAATAGTAGAGTCAAGATACTAAATATCTTCATAATATAAAGGAATTATCTGATTAATATTTTCTTCCCGTTGATAATATAAACTCCGGCTATTAGCGGCCGCTTTATTATTAGATTGCCTTTTAGATCGTAAACCTTCTCTTCTTTGATATCGGAAATTTTCACTTGTTGAATATCTGCCATTTGTTCTAAGGAGAGAGTGACGTTTACAGGATTACCGGATAGAAATTTTTGGATATCTGATGACGTCATGTTATCCAAAGTTCCAAGTTTAGTGTAAGCCCATGTGTTGGAACCATAGAATATACACATTACATTCCCGATGTAAAGCATTATATCTCCTGATTGAGCTGTCTGTCTCACATCAGAAGTGGGCAAGGACTGTGGTAAATTCCCAACCTTCTCAAAACCTCCGTTCTCAGTCATTGACAATGTAAGCGGTCCTTTTTCTAGAAGAGATATCAGATTTTCTGTCGCATCATTCCGAACCAAAGTTGCGGTCTTAGTCACTCCATTGGCAGTCAGATATATTTTATTCTGACTATTTGACGGTATAAATGTCATAAGAATAAAAGATATTAGCAAAAAGTATTTGTTCATTTTTCTTTAAAAGTATTAATCCATTCTTGAATCTATTGCATTTTAATTTCATTCGATAATTTGCACTGTTTAAAATGTTAATAACGGAACAATAATCTTTTCCATTGTAAAGATTTTTAATGATTAATGTTCATCCAACGATTGAAAAAAGTCGCTATCTGATCGAAAGGTATTTTTTCAAGATTATCATAGAGATCAGTGTGATTGGCATTTGCTATAATTAGCATCTCCTTGTTGTCTCCTTTCAATTTTTTAAATGTGTCCTCACCGAAATATAAGGAATGGGCACTTTCCCCATGTACAATCATGACAGCCGATTCAAGTTCATCGGCATACTCGAAAAATTTGAAATTAAGGAAAGCAGTTAGTCCTGTTGTGTTCCAGCCATCAGTAGAATTCCCGGAACGGGGATGATAACCTCTCGAAGTCTTATAATAGTCATGATACTCCCTAACAAATTGTGGAGCATCTTTCGGAAGGGGATCAATAACTCCTCCATCACGCCCATATGTGCCGGTGCGATAATTCTCTGTGCGTAGTTCTGCAATGGCTTTACGTTTTGCATTCCTCATTCCCGCAGAGTTTTCAGAATCATTATATCCGTTTGCATGAACCCTTGTCATGTCATACATTGTAGAGGCTACTGTAGCCTTGATTCTCGGGTCATTGATTGCTGCCTGAATTGCTATACCACCCCAGCCGCAAACACCCAGAACTCCGATTTTCTCTGAATCGACATTATCCTGCACTGATAGGAAATCAACGGCAGCTGAGAAATCCTCAGTGTTTATATCCGGGGAAGCAACTCTTCTCGGTTCTCCGCCGCTTTCTCCGGTGAAAGAAGGGTCGAAAGCTATAGTCAAAAATCCACGTTCTGCCAGTTGTTGAGCGTAGAGACCGGAACTTTGTTCCTTAACTGCACCAAAAGGCCCGCTTACAGCGATAGCAGACATTTTTCCCGAAACGTTTTTAGGTATATACATGTCTGCTGCCAATGTGATTCCATAACGGTTAACAAACGTGACCTTTTTATGATCAACCTTGTCCGATTTCGGAAATACCTTATCCCATTCCTGAGTGAGATTTAGATTCTCAAGGGGTGCTAAAGAAGTGTTGAGATTTGGATTCTCCATTTTTTGAGCATTTATAACCATAGCAAAAGCTGAAAGTGAAATTAATAAAAAAAGCTTTCTCATCTTTTAAGTTGTTTGATTTACAAATTTAGTTTCATTCAAATGAATGCCACTTACCAATTTTACTGATAAACTTACCAATTTTAAAGATTCTTTTCCAAGGATAAAAATTAAATCTATTTTTGCA